>SLJL01000073.1 GCA_007135105.1 Candidatus Izemoplasma sp. | reverse complement strand
TGAGACCCGCCTTGGTCGGATTGATCTTCTCTTCGGTTGTCTCGATCGCTTTCGGGGCTTATGTCGATTGGAAAAGTCCTTTCCTGTTCATGATTCTGCTGTTTTTACTCTGGCGGGTGAAACTTCATCCCATTCTGGTGATTGTGATCTCGGGTCTACTGGGGCTCCTGCTTTATTATTGATGCTCATGAAAGGAGGCGTCTGGCGTGAAAATACTGCATATAATACGTAAAATTTTCTTTGGAACCTACGCACGCGGGTTTATTTTTTCATATTTGTCTGTCATGCTTGTGGGCGCCTCGGTTCTTAAATTACCCATTAGTGTGCAATCGGGTGTGCATCTTTCTTGGGCGGATGCCCTTTTCACTGCTTCAAGTGCCTTAAGTGTGACCGGATTGACGACGATTGTCGTCCGCGATGTCTTCACGATCTTCGGTCAGACGGTCTTGATCCTGATTATCCAGTTCGGCGGCATCGGTCTGATTATGATGTTGGCGATGTTTTGGCTCGTCGCACGTAAGAAGATTGGTTTCAAGGAACGTAACATGATCATGACCGATCAAAACCAGATTTCAAGACAAGGCATTGTCCGGTTCATCCGCAACGTCATCATTGTTATCTTTTCCGTGGAAATCATCGCCTTTTTGGTTATCGGGAACTATCTTTACTTCGCCGGTTATTTTCCTCAATTGCAAGAAGCCTTTTTCCAGGCGTTTTTCATGACCATTTCGCTTTTTACCAATGCCGGGTTTGATATTGCGCCGAACGATGATAGTTTTCAGATGTTCGCGAATGATTATTTCATGCAGTCAATTGGTATGTTATTGATATTTCTTGGCGCTGTGGGTTTTTGGACCTTGGCGGAGTTCAAGGAGAAAATCAAAGCAAAACTGGCGGGTGAGGCTTATAAGTTTTCGCTGTTTGTCCGCATACTGCTTATCATGTATTTTCTGCTGTGGTTCGGTGGTGCTGCTGTGATATATGTCATTGAATCCAGTCATTTTCTTGCCGATAAGGGTGTTGTCGAATCGATTTTTTATGCGCTTTTCATGAGCATCACTACCAGAAATGCCGGTTTTTCTACCATGGATGTCAACGATTTCAGCGCACCGACACAAGTGTTTTTAATGGCTTTGATGTTTATCGGTGCCTCACCGAATAGTGTCGGTGGGGGGATTAGGACCACGACATTCCTGGTGATTATACTCTCGATTCACGCATTCGCTTTGGGAAGGGAACACATAATCGTCTTCGGCCGTCGTTTGAAACAGGAAACGATTTATAAATCGTTTATAACCCTGACCGTCGCTGCGATGCTGGTGTCGGGCTATATTTTTGTGTTGGCTGTCATCGAACCGTTTTCCACTTCCGCCATCGCTTTTGAGGTTACCAGTGCTTTTGGTACAACGGGATTGTCGCTCGGGATAACCGGAGATTTGCACCATATCAGTAAAATCCTGCTTTCGGTGTTGATGTTCGTTGGTCGGATGGGTGTTTTGGCGCTTCTGTTAATGTTCCGTCCGGAGCAGAAAACCAAAGGGTCGGTAAGTTATCCGGAGACCGACATCATTGTCGGCTAAGATTTGAGGCGTACAGGATACGCCTTTTTTCTTGCTTTTTTGTGCGCATATATATACAATGGATATAATCGAAACGAGGTGACGCCATGTTCTTGATTCGTTTATTCAGACGCATCCTTTTTGGCACCTATATCCGTGGGTTTGTTTTCAGTTATTTGCTTTTCATGATTACCGGAGCGATATTGCTTTCCTTGCCTGCCAGTCTTCAACCCGGGGTACACATCGATATGGTCGATGCGCTTTTTACCTCTGCGAGCGCTTTATCCACAACCGGACTGACAACCGTCAGTCCCAGGGATACATTCAGTCTGTTCGGTCAGACCGTGTTGATTATGATTATTCAAATCGGGGGCATCGGCTTGATTATGCTTGTTGCCTTGTTCTGGCTCGTGGTCGGCAGAAAGATCGGTTTTAAACAACGAAACATGATCATGACAGACCAGAATCAGCTTTCAAGAGGCGGTATCGTCCGCTTTGTGCGTGATGTGCTCATCATGATTTTCATTATTCAGTTCACCGCTTTCAGCGTCATGACAATCCATTTGGTCATGCGGGGCACGTTTCCCTTGAATGAAGCGCTTTTCCAATCTTTTTTCCTCACGATATCCCTCTTTACGAATGCCGGCTTCGATATTGCACCTGTCGGTGTGAGTTTTTCTATGTATGCCACAGACTATACCATGCAGAGTCTGGCGATGTTTCTGATGTTTTTGGGGGCAGTCGGTTTCTGGCCCTTGGCTGAGTTCAAGGAATTTGTTGTTGCCAAACTACACCGCGAAACTTTCACGTTTTCCATCTTTGTCAAGACATTGTTCTTCTTACATTTTGGTATCTGGTTCTTTTCTGCAATCATGATTTTTATGATTGAACGGAACGGGTTTTTGGTGGATCGCAACGTCATCGAAACCGTCTATTACTCGCTTTTCATGGCCTTGACGACACGCAACGCCGGGTTCTCGACCATGGATGTGTCGCTTTTACGTGAAAGCTCGCAACTGTTCATAATTATCTTGATGTTCATCGGAGCCTCACCCAACAGTGCTGGTGGTGGGGTACGCACCTCGACGGTTCTTGTTGCTGGTTTGCTACTGTATTCATACGCTCGCGGCAAGGACCGCGTCACCTACAACAGACGATTCATCAAAACCGAAACGGTGGATAAAGCCATCATCGCTTTGTTGTTCGCCACTGCAATCATTATGGTGAATTTGTTCCTGCTGACACTCGTTGAACCGCATGGTATCAAAAATCTTTCTTTTGAACTTGTGAGCGCTTTTGGCACAACCGGTCTATCACTCGGCATCACAGACACACTGACAACATTCGGCAAAAGCATCCTGATCATAACCATGTTCATCGGCCGTGTCGGTGTCATCGCTTTGTTGTTGATGTTCAGACCATCAACCAAAAAAGTCAGTGCCTACGAATATCCTGAAACCGACATGATCGTCGGCTAAAGACTTGAGTTTCTCAAGTCTTTTTTTTCTGGCTATGCTATAATGATTGCGAGGTGTTCTATATGAAAAAAGTAACCGTTGTTGGTGGGGGACTCGCCGGATGCGAGGCCGC
>SLJL01000014.1 GCA_007135105.1 Candidatus Izemoplasma sp. | reverse complement strand
TTCACCCGCCAGAGTAAAAACAGCAGAATCATGAACAGGAAAGGACTTTTCCAATCGACATAAGCCCCGAAAGCGATCGAGACAACCGAAGAGAAGATCAATCCGACCAAGGCGGGTCTCAAACCTGTCAGAATCGCCTTTACGGTTCTCGATTCCTTGAATTTTTCAGAGTAGTTGCTAACAAAGCCAACAAGAATGACCGGGATGAAAACAACACTGACTGTCGCCACCGCCGCACCGATCACGCCGGCACTTTGAAACCCGATGAACGTCGCCGAATTGATGGCGATCGGACCCGGTGTCACTTGCGCGATCGCGATCATATCGATAAACAGCGCATGTGTCAACCATCCGTGTTCGGTGACCACCATGCGTTCAAACAGCGGCAACATCGCATAACCCCCACCAAAGGAAACCGCACCGATCATCAAAAACGTCCAGAAGAGATTAAAGAGAACCATGTGCGTTCACCCCGTTTCTCAAATGCGTGATATAGCCGAAAAAGCCCATACCGATGATGACAAAGAACGGATGTATCTCAGCAGCGAACACCAGCGCAAACGTCAGCAGCGCCAAAAAGATCGCCTTTAAAGTCCGATTGGCAAGGAACAATTTATATCCGGCGGTGAAAATCAAGGCGACAACGCTGATTCTCACCCCTTTGAAGATTGCTTCAACAACCGGATGGTCGACAAAACGGAAAAAGAACGACGCGATCAGCAAAATAATGACAAAAGACGGTAACGCCACACCGATCATCGAAACCAGCGCACCCTTATATCCCCGCAACCTCAGTCCGATGAAGACCGAGAAGTTGATGGCGATCACACCGGGCAATGATTGCACCATGGCGAGCACATCGGCGAATTCTTCTTCTTTAAGATATTTATAACGCATCACAAATTCCCGTTCGAAAACAGGAATCATGGCATAGCCACCACCGAAGGTAAGTCCACCTATTTTCAAAAACGAGAAAAAGAGCTTTTTCAAGGATGGTTCCATCTCATCATCTCCAGTCAAACCTATCATAACAAAAAAGGTGTTGCAGATACAACACCTATTTGCTCTATAGCTGTTCAGTAATGGTTTTGCCCTGCATGAAGTGCAGCAGATATTCCGGACCACCGGCCTTCGAATCGGTACCGCTCATGTTGAAGCCACCGAACGGCTGGTAACCCACGATGGCACCGGTACATTTGCGGTTGAAGTAGAGATTACCAACATGGAACTCATCCCGGGCTTTCTCCAAATGCATCCGGTTGTTGGAAAGCACCGCACCTGTGAGGCCGAATTCGGTACTGTTGGCCACATCAAGCGCCTCGGTGAAACTCTTGACTTTCGTTATCGCCAAAACGGGTCCGAAAATCTCTTCTTTCATGATGCGTGCGTGTGGTTCGACATCGATGAACACGGTCGGTTCGATGAACCAACCCTTGGTCTTGTCACTATCCCCACCGATCAATACCTTGCCTTCCTGTTTCCCGATTTCTATATACTCGGTTATCTTGTTGAAGGCATTTTCATCGTTGACAGGTCCCATAAAGACCGTATCATCTTCCGGGTTCCCCACCTTGATATTCATCACTTCCGCTTTCAAAGCATCCATGACAGCATCATAGACCTTTTCGTGTACAATCGCACGCGAAGCGGCACTACATTTCTGGCCGCTGAACCCGAATGCGCTGGTTTTAAGAATCTGTGCGGCTTCTTTGGGATCATAATCTTCATCGACGATGACTGCGTCCTTGCCACCCATCTCGGCTACGACACGTTTCAGCCAGATCTGGTGCTTCTGGACTTTCGCCGCATTTTCATAGATCGTCATGCCGACTTCTTTCGAGCCGGTAAAACTGATGAATCTGGTTTTCGGATGGTTGACCATGTAATCGCCGACTTCACGACCGGAGCCCGGCACGAGGTTGATGACACCATTGGGTAGTCCCGCCTCTTCCATGGCTTCTACCAGCTTGTGGGCGATGACCTGCGTTGTGGATGCCGGCTTGATCAGAACCGCATTGCCCGCAACAACAGCCGCACTGGTCATACCGGTAAGTATCGCCAAGGGGAAGTTCCATGGTGGAATGATCGCACCTACACCAAGCGGGATATAGCGGTATTCATTGCGTTCGATATGTTTACGCGATAGAACCTTCTTGTCCGTTTCGCTGGCATATTCCAGCATCAAACGACCGTAGTATTCCAGAAAATCGATGGCCTCTGCGGTATCCGCATCCGCTTCGGGATACGGTTTCCCGGCTTCTTTGGTCATGAGCGCGGAAAACTCGAACTTGCGCTTTCTGATGATTGCGGCCGTCTTGAAGAGAATATCGGCACGCACGCCCGCGGGTACTTTCTTCCAGGTCTCAAACGCATCCAGAGCCGCAGCCATCGCTTGTTCGGTCTCTTCGATGCCCGCCTGGTGGACAACACCGATATCCTCGGTATGATCCGCAGGGTTTTTCGAGACGATGGTCTTTTTCGTCTTCACGCGCTTGCCGTTGATCACAAGCGGATATGTCTCACCGAGATACCCCTCGACGGTTTTCAAACCGGCTTGGTACGCCTTGATGTTTTCCTTTTGTGTGAAATCGGTGAGTGGTTCCATCCTATATTCGTAAATTGCCATGTTAACGCCTCCTATACAACACTTTTTTCCATGTTGGTTATGTCTTTGCCTTCGAAGCGGTCGAGTTTCAAATCCTCAAGCGGCATCGAAGGTTCTTCGCCTAGTATCATTTCGCTCAGCAACAGTCCCGTCATCGGCGCCAACATGAATCCGTGGCCGCTAAAGCCACATGCCATGTAGAACCCTTTGGTTTCCTTGGCGTCGCTGATGATTGGTTGGTGATCGGGGGACATGTTGTAAAGGCCGCCCCATTGCCTGATGACTCTTAGTTCGCCGATCGGCGGCAGTAGTTCGGTGACAGTTTTTGCCATTTCGTCCAAAAATTCCCAGGTCGAGTCCATGGCGTATCCGGGAGGACGATTATCGCCTCTTCCCATGATGAAAGCCCCATGCGGGGTTTGCTGGCAGTAGATGTTTTTGGAAAACGAAATCACCATCGGGCCCTGCATCCGCTCAATCGGTTCGGTGACAAGGATTTCTCGGTTCTGTGAATAGACCGGAATGTCAACACCGGCCATCTTCCCGATATCCTTGGCGTATCCGCCTGCGGCGTTGACCACAACCGGTGTTTCGATGGTACCTTTATCCGTAACAACCGCTTTGACTTCGTCATGCTCGACAACAATGTCGGTGACTGTGGTGAACTTATAGAAAGTCACGCCCAACTTCTCGGCCGCTTTGTAAAAAGCATCCGTTGTCGTGAACGGATTCAAATGCCCGTCGGTCGGACAGAAGGTCGCACTGGTGACGATATCCATATTAAGATAGGGCACGATCTTTCTCGCGGCTTCTTTATCCAACTTTTGTGTGGGGATGCCAAGTTCGTTTTGCAGTTTGACGTTCTTGTCGAACTGTTCATCTTCTTCCTTGGTGGTCGCGACAATCAAATAACCTTCCTGCTTGAACTCGATATCACCGTCATAAGCCAGTTCTTCTTGTGCTTTTTCGAAGAACGCCACACTCTTCTTCGCAAGTAGACAATTCATCTTCGTCGCCCATTGTTGGCGGATGCCCGCACCACAACGGCCGGTCGCACCGGCGGTATAGTATTCCTTTTCCACCACCACGATGTCTTTCATACCTTTTTTCGCCAAATTGTAGGCGATGGCCATGCCGCTGATGCCACCACCGATGATGACCACATTGGCTTTATTCCTCATCGTCATCCGCGGCCTCCTTGATGCTTTTTAGCTTTACGCCCAACGTAAAGGGACGCATGTTTTGAAATTTGACTTCCTCTAAGGGTTTGTTGAAATACTTTGCGATTTCCCATTGAACCATCTTACCACACGTATTCGCCTGGCATGGTCCCATGCCGACACGTTTGATCCGTTTGAGTTCCTCGAACGTTTCATATCCTTGATCGAACAATTCATAGAGATCTTGCAAGGTTACATCCGAACAGCGACAGATAATCACATTTTTAGGATCCACGAGGCACCTCGATGGTTATGGCGTCATAGATGAAATCGCGGTGAATCTCCACATGAAGCAAACAGGTCTGTTTCTGGTTTTTACCTTCTTGCACCCGTTTAACGCTGCCTTCTGTAATCACATCGCCGTTACGGTTGACAACGTTGACAAGACTGCCTTTTTCGGGACGGGGCACAAACTCATAAGGAATCTTCAAGATGGCCTTATCGCCCTGGAGTTGACGTACGCTGATCGCTAGACCCGGACAGTTATAGACACAGATGCCGCACCCGGTACATTTATCGAAATCAATCTTGGGACGGGCATTGATATCCTCGCCGACATGAATCGCATCAAACGGACAGGAGGTCTCACAAGGATTACAGGGGATCTCCTTGTAGCACTCGATAATCGCTTTGGGATTGATCAGGACTTCCTTATCGTCCGGAAACTCCTTCATCACCATCTCAAGCGGTGCTACACCATCTTTCTCAATCATGTCTTCACCTCCAGCTTCGTGTATCCCGCGCGAACTTTAGCCGCGTGGGGACCACTACGCAGGAATTTGAGTTCTTCTTGCAATACTTTTAGTTTTCTTGACTCGTCCTCGACGGTATAACCAAGGTCATGCGCAGCGTGAATCCCCGCCATCGCACCTTCCACCATCGCCGAAGAGGCTTCTTCGATACCGACAACATCACCGCAAGCATAAACCCCTTTGATCGAGGTTTCATACCTGAAATCGATCCGCGGCACATTGCCACCGAGTTCACGGATATATTCAACATCGGCACCGATTTGCATCAACAGTTCGGTCAAGGGCGCCAAGCCGACACTGATACAGACTGTATCGACACCAAGCACCCGTTCGGTACCCGGAATGCCCTGCCAGACTTCATCCAGTTCCCAGATTTCGACTTGTTCCACCTGGTCTTTACCGATGGCCCGTTTGATGCTCGTTTGCATCAGGATATCGACACCGAGTCTTTTAATTTTGGAGGCATGGACCAAATACCCGCTGATCTGCGGGGCTGCTTCAACCAGAGCCACAACATCGACACCCGCCTGCAACAACTGATAACTGACGATGAGACCGATGTTGCCGCTACCGACCATCAGAACCTTATCTCCCGGTTTCACACCATACTCGTTCATCAACGTCTGTACGGCCCCGGCCGCATAGATGCCGGGCAAATCATTGTTTTCAAACGGCAAGTGTTTTTCACTGGCACCGGTTGCCATGATGATCGATTTCGCTTTTATCTTGAAAAAGTTATCGTGTTTGACACAAGCGACGACTTTATCCTTGTAAAGACCGACAACACTTGTTTCATTCAAAATCTCAAGTCGATCTTCAAAGGGCTTAAGACCTTGAACTAGAATCTCGAGAATGTCGATGCCTCTGAAAGAGGCGTACTGTTTCTCGCTACCGAAAAACTTATGGGTCTGCTTGACGAGTTGTCCACCGAGTTTCTTGTTCCGATCGATGATGGTGACATGCGCCCCGGCTTCCAGCAACTGTTTTGCAGCCTTTAAACCCGCCGGACCGGCACCGATGATGACGGCTTCCTTATTCTTCATAGACTTTCCCCTTCCCAACCTGGTTATTGACGACCATACCGGGTTTCAGTGGGGTGATACAGGTGCGAACATTCGGTACACCATCAACGACCATATTACAGGATGCACAATTACCGATGGCGCAATAAAACCCGCGTGGACGTTTCAGATGGATGCTTTCACTCAACTTCTTGATGCCACTCGCGTGCAAAGCACTGGCAATGGTGTCGCCTTCGACACCGCGAAGTTTTTTACCATTATAAGAAAATTCGATAGTCTCTTCGGTATCAAAAGACAATATCGGATGATTTTTGATACGCATGTTACACCTCACAGTCTTTAATTTTGTATTGCATATTGACTATATTATACCATAAAAGGGTTTTCTCGAGAAAACCCTTTTGGTCCGCTAATTTAGAAAACCACCAAAGAGAAGCTCCCTTTGGTGGTTGGTTTAGTTTACTGGTGTTTTTTCGGAAAACGTGAAACGATCCTCTTCATAATCAATAAGAATCGAACTCTCGGACATGATATCACCCTTGATTATTCTTCTACCAAGTTCGGTCTCGACGTTTCTTTCGATAAAGCGATTGATCGGTCTGGCCCCAAACTGCGGTGAATAGGCTTCATTGAGGATTTGATCCTTCGCCTGTTTTGTGAAAGTGACATCGATGCCTTCTTCTTTCAACTTCAGGTTCAATCTTTCAATTTGAAGGTCGATAATCGCAAGCAGTTCCTCTTTTTGTAAAGGCTTGAACAGAATGATATCGTCGACTCTGTTGAGGAATTCGGGTTTGAAATGATGATTCAGACGGTCCATGACATTTCTTTCGACCACTTTATCAATCGTGCCGGAACTTGATACGCCCTCTAGCAACAACTCCGAGCCGATGTTGGATGTCATGATGATCACAGTATTCTTGAAGTTTACGTTACGGCCTTTCCCATCGGTCAAATGACCATCATCCAGGACCTGAAGCAGCGCGTTGAACACTTCGGGATGGGCCTTTTCAATCTCGTCGAACAGGATGACGCTATAGGGTTTACGGCGTACCCGCTCAGTCAGTTGACCACCTTCCTCATAGCCGACATAACCCGGAGGGGCACCGATCAGCCGCGCCACACTGTGGCGTTCCTGATATTCACTCATGTCGATGCGCACCATCTGGTCCTCCGAGTCGAACAGATGTTCCGCGAGCGTTTTAGCCAGTTCGGTTTTTCCTACCCCGGTCGGTCCGAGGAATATGAATGAACCCACCGGCTTCTTGGGATCCTTGAGGAATGCTCTTGCTCTTAGGACCGCATCGCTCACGCTTTTAACGGCCTGATCCTGTCCAATGACCCGTTGATGGAGGTATTTATCGAGATTAAGCAACTTGTCCTTTTCGCTTTCCATAAGTTTTTTTACGGGGATTCCGGTCCACTTGGAGATGATATCCGCGATTTCCTCTTCTGTGACTTCCTCCTTGATGAGCGATGTTTTTTCATGTTCTTTGTCTTTAGCCTTTTCCAGTGCTTTTTCCGCCTCGGGAAGATCGCCGTACTTCAATTTCGCCAAGGATTCAAGGTCGTAGTTACGGCTGGCTGTGTCGATATCACGTTTAATCTCTTCGATTTTCTGTTTGAGTTTCTTCACATCACCCAAGCCGGCTTTTTCGTTTTCCCACTGTGTTTTCAAGTGATTGTGCTTATCCTGGATGTTCGCGATCTCGTCTTCAATGTGACGCAGCCGCTTTTTCGACTGGGGGTCTTTCTCTTTTTCAAGCGATGTCTTTTCAATCTGGAGCTGCAACAACTTGCGGGACAGCTCGTCGAGTTCACTCGGCATCGAATCGATTTCGGTTCTAATCAACGCAGCGGCTTCATCCATCAAATCGATGGCTTTATCCGGTAAGAAGCGATCGGAGATATACTTATGCGACAAGGTCGCACAGGCAACGAGTGCCTGGTCGGATATGCGTACCCCGTGATGAATCTCGTATTTGTCTTTGATACCACGCAGGATACTGATGGTATCCTCCACCGTCGGCTGTTCGATCATGACCGGTTGGAAACGTCTTTCCAGAGCGGCATCCTTCTCGATATATTTCCGGTATTCATCGATGGTCGTCGCACCGATACAATGCAGTTCACCACGTGCGAGCATCGGTTTAAGAATGTTGCCGGCGTCCATGGCACCTTCGGTTTTTCCCGCTCCGACAATCAAATGCAGCTCGTCGATGAACAAAATGATCTGTCCGGCTGAATCACCGACTTCCTTTAGGACACTTTTAAGCCGCTCTTCGAACTCGCCACGATACTTGGCTCCAGCGACCAAAGCGCCCATATCCAAGGCAAAGATCGTTTTGTTCTTCAAGCCTTCCGGTACATCGCCATTGACAATCCGCATCGCCAATCCTTCGGCGATAGCCGTCTTACCGACACCTGCCTCGCCGACCAGAACCGGATTGTTTTTTGTCCGTCTTGATAAGATTCTGATGACACGCCTGATTTCATTATCACGTCCGATGACCGGATCCATCTTGCCTTCCTTGGCAAGCTCGACCAGATCGCGTCCATATTTTTCAAGCGCGTTATAGCCGCTTTCCGGATGATCGCTCGTAACTCTTTGATTCTTCCGAACACCCTGAAGCGTTTCAAGAAAAACCTTCTTTTCGATTTTGAAATCCTTAAGCAACGTCTTTGTCGCAACATCATCGATTTCAAACAAAGCAAGGTAGAGATGTTCGACACTCAAGTAGTTATCCTTTAGCGCTTTTTGTCTATCTTCAGCCTTGATGAAGAGTTGGCTTGTAGGACGGTCCATATAAAGTTCATTGGAGCCGGATACCGAGCTCTCTTTTTTAAGCACATTTAAAACAGCCGCTTTCAAACCATCCACGTCGATCTTCATTCCATTCAACAAATCGACAATCAACGATTCTTCCACTTGCAAAAGCCCATAATGGAAATGGGTTGGTGTCAATTTCTGATGGTCATTACGAATGGCTGTATTTTGTGCTTCCTGAACCACTTGTCGCATCTTCTCTGTCATTTTTTCTGGATTCATGTTTGTGCCTCCCAAACTTTGATAAAAGGCTTCAGGATCTTCCTGAAGCCCCTGATGTTACTCTACATCAACCACATAGCCTTGATTTTGAACTTCGGTCTTTTCAGCAATGATGGTCAAGACACCATTGTCCAGTTTTGCCTTCAACTTGCTCGGATCGACATCCGGCAAGTGAATGGCGCGTCTCATGGCGCTGACGCGACGTTCACGATGCAAGTAGTTTCGCTTCTCGTCTTTTTCTTCGTCTTGTTCGGATTTTTCCACTTGAATGTGCAAGGTCTGATCATCGTAAGAAACCTTGAGTTCATCTTTTTGGGTACCAGGTAGATCGGCTTGAATCTCATAAGCGTTGTCTTTTTCCTCAACATCGATTTTGAAGGTGTCATGCCGTAGTGAACGCATTGGTGCGAAGAAGTCATCAAGCAAATCACCGAAGTCCATGAAATCATCTTGTCTACGTGGTGATGCGCTAAAAGGTGTGAGTTTGAACATCTTAAACCCTCCTTGATGTTATTTTGTTAGCACTCTTTTATGTCGAGTGCTAATTCTACTTTTATTATAAGATATCCTTGTATTTTGTCAAGAGATTTCGCACAAAAAAACGCGGAAAATTTTCCGCGTTCTTTTCAAACTATAAGGGCACCCGCCTCTCGGAGGGGACGGTAGAAAAAAGGCCTTCATGTCTTGTATAAATCATTTCGGATCTAGCGTCGCTATCGAATCTCCTTTGCGTCTTTCTTACCGAAATAAAGCAAACCGACAAGCAACCAAATGATCATGATAATCAAAGTAAAGATGAAAATCGGAAACGGACCGAATTGAAAGATGAGTGGTACACTGATGGCGGTCATGATACCACCACCGACAAACGGTTCAAACATCAGTTGCTTGTATCCGAAGGCTTCAAGTGCCCGTGTGTCCTGTTCTGCGTCCACGATTCTGATTAACATCAACCCCGCGGCGGTCATTCCCATGGACTGACCGAAATCGCCGATACCACGTTCAAACCAATTCTTGGGGATCATGCGTGGTGCCAGGAAAATAAAAGCGAGCAGGTTCCAGGCGATACCGGTTAAAGCAAGAATTAAAAAGATACCGATGTTGGCTCCAATCACACGTAGAGATAAGGTCGCAATCGCCGAGACAATCAGAAAATCAAGCGCCAGACCTTGCAGGCGGTTGATCATATCCCGGTCGACCAGGTGATAGGAATCGAATTTATCAAGCACAATCTGAACGATGACACCACCCAACATCGCCAGTGGGAAAAGCGGCATGTAGCCGACGATGGTCATGCCGTCTCCGGCACCCCAAGTCGCGTTTTCAAGTAGGATCAGTAGCTCCAGAATGCCTTTGCCGAGCAGAATGGCAATCGCGATGATACCCACATGTAACGCCAGTGGTTCGATCGATTGCGGTGAAGTGGTAAGCACACCGCTTGCTTGACGGTCTTCGATATCGACGATACCACGGAGCTGCGCTTCATCGAAATCCTTGGGATCTTTCAAATAGTTCGTCTTGTTTTTGCGGACACCCCAGTTGATGAGCATCACACCGAAGATGACACCGCTGACCACACCGATGGTCGCCAGACCGAGGGCAAGATCGGCACCTTCCTCAAAACCAAGTTCAGCAAAAGTGTCCGCCAGACCGGCACTGGTCCCGTGTCCACCCTCAAAAGCGATTTCTATCAAGGCGCCGGACATCGGATTCGCGTTGAAAAGCGGTACCAATATCGCCATGGTGATCAATAGACCGAAAACATACTGGCCCCAGGCGACGGTCTGACCGAAGGAAACTTGTGGACCGGCCGTGATCCAGATATCTTTCAGTCTGGGGATGGTCTTACCAAGAAAAAGTGAAGCGAAGATGACATTGATGAGTAGACCGGGCATCGTCGCCATCACATCGATGACGCCTTCGGTGAAAATTCCGAAATCAAAACCGTCCAACCCGAAGGCTCTCGTTAGAAGCTGACCTGTAACCTCGGGTCCCAACACCAGTAATAGCAAGCCCGCTATCACCGAGCTCGGCAAGAAAAACTTGGAGAAAATATTGAATTTCAGCCGAATCAGTTTTGCGATGACCAGGCTCACACCAATCAACAATATCGAAAATCCAACCACTTCAGGACTCATAGAAACGCCTCCTTACGTTTTCATTGTACAATGAACGAATCAAAAACAAAAGGCCTTTGCATAAGGCCTTTATTTATGTTTTTTAAGATAAAGCGTCGTGTCTTCGAACGATAAGGGTCGCGAGAAGAGGAACCCTTGGATATAATCCACTTCAAGTTCTTTGAGAATCTCGAGAATCTCTTTGTCCTCGACACCTTCGGCAATCACATCCAGATCCATATGATGCGCAAGCTCCACAATCGTCTTGACAAGTTGTTTCGTCTCGTTGCTTTCGGTGATGTTGAGGGTGAAATCCTGATCGATCTTCACTTTTTTCACCGGTAGATCCCGCAAACAGGAAAGCGACGAATACCCTGTGCCGAAATCATCCAGAATCGATTCAACCCCGATATGTTTGAAGGCCTCGAGGAAAGACTGCGTCAAGCTCCGGTTCAACATCAAGGTCGATTCCGTCATCTCGATTTCAAGAAACTGCTGGATGTTGGATTTTTTGATTCTTTCGATCATGCTTTCAATCAACGAAGGGTCGTATAGGTTTCGCTGGGAAATATTGATGGCCATCTTGATGTTGCGATCGATCTTGAAAAAGGTCTGATAATCACGGATGACCACATCAAGTAACCAGGAAGTTATCTGATCGATCAATCTGGTCTCTTCGGCCAGAGGAATGAACTCGGCAGGAGACAGAACCTCACCCTTGTTGCGCCAGCGAATCAAAGCCTCCAGTTGAATCACGTTTCCCGCCATGTCCAGCACCGGCTGATACACGACGAACAGTTCATCGTTTTTAATCGCAAGCGGTAATTCACCTAGCCTTTGCAAAAGCAGTTGGTCTTCCTTGTGCGCATCGTGAAACACAACGTACTTAAGCGCATTGTTTTTCGCATGCAAAGCCGCGATATCCGATTCGTTGAACCGCTCCGGTGCTGTTTTCGCTTCATCGCCCATCGAAAAGCCCAGGGAGAAATCCAGATACAAAGGCACGTTTTCACCATAGAACGTCTTGTCTTCCAGCTGCACGGTAAAATCATGTTCAAGATCGTCATAGTCGCTTTTGGGCATTTCAATCCAGAGACGTCGTGCATCGGCTTGAATGATAATCGCCGAATCGGGCAGAATTTTCTTGACCATGGTATATAGGTTTCCGAGCACAGTATTGTAAGCTTTTCGACCAAGGAGGATCACCAATGATTCGTAGTTGTTGATCTGTAATGTGATTGCCATCATATGTCTTTTTTCAGAATGCTCCGAGTGTGTCTGGAGATAGTAATTGAAATTGGGCAATGACGATTCGACATTGTGGGTCGTTTGAAAAAACATCTTATTGAGTTGAGCCA
>SLJL01000068.1 GCA_007135105.1 Candidatus Izemoplasma sp. | reverse complement strand
TTCAAATTGTGATTGTTTCTTTATATTTCTTTATCGGATACACTTTTGTATTCGGTTTTTTGGTGTTCAATCTGCCTTTGATCGTCCCATCAGATATCACCTATGACGTCGAGACGTTACTGGAACCAACCTCCGAGCCGACCTACGCCTATATTTTGGATCAGGGCGATATGGCCTTGGATGCACGACTGGCCATTATCGAAGCCGCTGAAGAATCGATAGACATTTCCTATTACACCATTCATGGCGGTACCGCCCGAGACATATTTTTCGGATCATTGCTGGAAGCGGCCGACCGGGGCGTTCACATCAACCTGCTCCTTGATGACATGTTCTATTATCAGACCCGCGATACGAACCTGCCTTATGATGCGTTCGCTTCACATGAAAACATCACCTTCAAATTCTATGAACCCTATAATCCGGTATTGCCCTATACCATTCAAAACCGACTCCACGACAAGTTCATCGTCGTGGATGAACGCTACGGCATCATCGGTGGGAGAAACATCGGAGACCGTTATTTCGAGATGCCCGAATCCGACTGGGCATTCACGCATGATCTCGATGTTCTGGTTTTCGGTGATGGACCCCACAGCACCATCACGGCAATGAGCGATTATTATAATGCGTTGTTCAGCCAACCATATACGAAACTACATGTCCAACACGAGACGGACCGGATCCTTGAGGAACAAACAAGAATGCGGGATGTCTTTAAGGCCTACAAGGACACGGTCTACCCAGATGATACATTGAACACACTCATAAACACAGCGATAGAAGTGGATCGCGCCGCCTTTATCCACGGGCCGGTGAACCGGATGCACAAAGAACCCGTGATTCTGCGAACGCTCACGGAAATCGCCTTGGGATACGATGCGTGGTTCGTGCTTTCGCCCTATGTCATTTTTTCGCCGCTGATGCTATCGGTATTACCGGACGCAGAAGCAGCCGAAACCATAACCTTCCTGACAAACTCTCCGGCTGTAAGCCCCAACCCGTTTGCCATGAGCGGCTATATGCGGTATCGCAACGATCTGGCTGCTGTAGCCACCGTCCATGAATATCAAGGCGAACATTCGCTGCACGGCAAAGCCATGATTTTCGGCGATGAAATCAGTGTAATCGGGACGCTCAACATGGACCCAAGAAGCGCGACCCTCTCGACTGAGAGCGTCATGGTCATCAGCTCAGAGACATTCACCACCGAATTCCAAGCTCTGATGGATGCCTATATCGATCAGAGCCTGGTCGTGAATCCGGACGGTTCCTATCAACCGGACAGTACGGTCGATATGGTGGAAATCTCACGCACAAAGGCTATCCAGCTACGCATCATCGGTTTTTTCACATATTTCTTTGATTCGATGCTTTAAACAACGTTAGGATGATAGAATGAAAAACATAGACAACCCTGGTTTGTTCGCTGACAAACTAACAAGTTGGTACCGGAAAAACAAGCGAAATCTCCCGTTTAGAAATACACATAATCCCTACAACATACTCATCAGCGAACTCATGGCCCAGCAAACGCAAATGCGAACGCTGATTCCCTATTACGAGCGATTCGTGAACCGTTTTCCTGATTTTCAAACCCTTGCGGACGCAGATGTCTCTGAAGTGCTCAAATACTGGGAGGGTCTGGGTTATTACAATCGGGCCCGTTATCTCCATGAAACCGCCCGAACCGTCATCGATGAATTTCAAGGTGATTTCCCCGAAACACTCACAGCGATCAAACAGCTGAAAGGCGTCGGTGATTATACGGCGAGCGCCATCCATTCCATCGCCTTCAACCAGCCGTCTTTAGCTGTGGATGGCAACGTATCACGTGTAATCAGTCGCTACATGGGTCTAAAGGCTGATGTCTTGAAACAAGGCACACGCAAGGAAATCGCCGACTTGCTGAGACCGGCAATCGAGCAAAGCGTGCCGCGTGATTTCACCCAAGCCTTGATGGAACTTGGCGCACTTGTCTGTACGAAAGAACCTTCCTGCGAAGCCTGTCCGCTTAAAGCTAATTGTTTCGCATACAAACATGATATGCAAGGCGTTTTTCCCGTCAAAGCCAAATCAAAGCCGAAAACAACCGAGACCCTTGATGTGGTTGTTGCTGAATACAACGGAAAATTCGTGCTGAGAAAACGACCCGATCACGGCCTTCTGGCAGGCATGTATGAATTTCCGCAGTTTGTCGGCGGTTCGGATCATTCCCGTCTGCCTTCGCTGCTTGGTACCAATTATCATGGCGTGTTAAAACCCGTCGGACACGTTAAACATGTTTTCACACACCGAATCTGGAGCATGCAGATCTTCCATCTGACACTTGAAAAGGCGCCGAATGACTTATACGATTTAAGAACCTTTCCCTACGCCATCGCCACAGCTCACCGGAAAATCATCACTTTATTAGAAGAAAAAAACCTTTTACCCTAGAATCATTCGGTAAAAGGATGTGATGTGATGTTTCTGATCCGGGATACACCCTACAAGGAACGACCAAGAGAAAGATTTTTGCATTATGGAAGAGAAGCCTTATCCTTACAGGAGCTGCTTGCGATTCTATTGCGTACCGGTACGCACAACGGCGGTGTCATGGCCCTTGCCTCCGAAGTTTTAAAAGAATATCCCTCCATAAGACGTCTGTCGCAATGCGATGTTGAAGAGCTTAAAAGGTTCAAGGGGTTGGGCGAGGCGAAAGCCATCCAGATTCTCGGTGCGATCGAGCTTGGCAGACGCTTGTTCGAGGAGAGTTTCGGCACACCTTCGATGCTGACGGATCCCAAAAGGGTCTATAACTATATGCGACCGTTGCTGGAAAGTCGGATGCAGGAAGTCTTCTATGCGCTTTATTTGAATACCAAGGGGGCTTTGATAAAAAAACAGAAATTGTTCGTCGGTTCGTTATCAAGCGCCATCGTTCATCCAAGAGAAGTCTTCAAGCATGCGGTGACGCTCAGTGCTGCGAGCGTGATTCTCGTTCACAACCATCCAAGCGGCAACCCTGAACCATCCAGAAGCGATATCGAAATCACGAAAATCATGGTCCGCAACGGCAAAATGATGGATATCAACGTCTTTGATCACGTCATCATCGGACACGACGCCTATTTCTCATTAAGACAAAAAGGCCTCGGTTTCGAGCGACAATGAAAAAGGAAGCCTCGGCTTCCTTTGATTTTCATATTATTTTTTTGGTTTCGGCGGCTTTCTTTCCTTCGGTTTTTCCTGATCCGCCCGAGGAATTCTGACATTGCCCGGATCGATGTTGTAGGGATCTCCAGTGTCTTCGTTGCTATCCAGCGGCTTGTTTTTGTTTGCCGGATCCAAAGGCACTTCATTTTCTAGCGGATCGGTTTTGTTTTCTTTTTTCTTTTTATCGTCCTTCATAATCATTTCCTCCTTTGTAATCCCATTATAACATTATTGCTTTCCATGTCATGACGCATACATTATTAAATGCAAATATCGCTTGCAGTATGACCCTGGTTTGTGTATAATATGAAAAGGTGTTTGAATGATGCCGTTATCATTGACTTTTTAGAGGATATTTGATATCATTTAGACGCTTAGAAGCATACCGCACAGAACGGGTTTAAAGCACAGGCACCCTGTCACCCCGATGGCGAGTCTTAAAAAACGAGGAGGTGCTCAAGCATGTATGCAGTTATTGAAACCGGTGGTAAGCAACTACGCGTTACCGAAGGCGCAGAGATCTACGTTGAAAAGCTTGATGTCGAGGAAGGCCAGACGGTCACATTCGACAAGGTGCTCATGATCGGCGGCGACGAACTCACAGTCGGAAATCCGCTTGTCGATGGCGCTAAAGTCAATGCCAAAGTCGTCAAACACGGCAGACAACGTAAAATCATTGTCTTCAAATACAAACCGAAAAAGAACTATCGTCGTAAACAAGGCCATAGACAACCCTATACAAAACTCGAAATTACAAGCATCGAACAATAAACGAAAAACCAATCACTTCGGAGGTGAGAAACATGTTGTTGACTTTTCGCACACAACCGCTAATGGCATCCAAGAAAGGTGTCGGTTCGACCAAGAACGGTCGTGATTCAGAATCAAAACGCCTAGGGGCAAAACGCTCAGATGGACAGTACTTGAAAGCCGGTTCGATCATCTATCGTCAACGTGGCACGAAAGTGCATCCCGGCAATAATGTCGGCATCGGCGGCGATGACACCCTTTTCAGCAAAATCGATGGTGTTCTCCGCTTTGAAAAACTCGGTAGAAACCGGAAACAAGCTTCCGTTTACCCTGAATAAGACTTGGCAGGCAGTGATTACTGTTTGCCATTTTTTTTGCACGCATGTATAATGAGTTGAGACATTCGAACCGAGGAGCCGATATGATCAGGTTAGCAACCAAGGAAGACCTTGAAAGCATCGATGCGCTTGCTTTGAAGACCATCCAGACCATGCACGCCAATAATTATAGACAATGGTCGCTTGACTACCCGCGCAAGTCCCATTTTTTGGCTGATATCAATGCAGGATGTCTGTATGTCTATCAAAGCGACCAGACCATCCGCGCTGTCATGGCCCTCTTTGATGAGGACGAACCTAGTTACAGGGTACTTTCTTGGAAATACAAGGATGCGTTGGTGATCCACCGTTTGCTTGTAGACCCCGAAGCACAAGGCAAAGGCATCGGTGATTTCCTGATGAAGCATGCCATCGCTCAGGCGAAGACACGTCACAAAGGCGCCATTAGAATCGATACCCACGCTGGCAATACGCCGATGCGGGGTCTCATCCGGAAGCACCAGTTCGAATATCGCGGTTATCTGCCCGATATCGACCGTCTCGCCTTTGAACGTGAAATCGACTATGGCATCATGCGAAGAATTCTCATTCTGGGCGGTCCCGGTACAGGAAAAACCACGTTGGCAAGACAACTCGGTGCACGCTTCGATCTATCGGTGCTACACCTTGATCAGCTGTACTGGCAAGACAACTGGCAGGCCCTTGCGCGTGATATTTTCAATCAAAGAGTCCGCACATTCCTGCAAGCCAACGCCCGCTTCGTCATGGACGGCAACTATATGAACCATGACACTTTCAAGGATCGCCTCGCCATCGCCGATACGATCATCATCCTCGATTATCCTGCATCCCTAGCCTTAAAAGGCATCATTCAAAGAGCGTCCCGCTACAAAAACCGCTCGAGAAGCGATATGGCTTCCGGTTGTCTTGAAGCCATCGATCAGGAATTTCTACGTTATACCGCCTTTTTCGAACCGAAAAACCGGTTGATCAAAGGTTACATCAGCACCAAAAACCACCAAAAGCGTGTGCTAAGGTTCACATCGCGCCACGCACTGAAACTTTGGTTGGAGAATCTATGAGGTGATTCCATGTTTGTCGATCTTGTAAAACTGAAAATACAAAGTGGTAAAGGCGGCGACGGCATGAGTGCCTTCCGCCGTGAGAAATACGTCCCCATGGGCGGCCCTTCGGGTGGTGATGGCGGCCGTGGCGGTCATGTGATTTTCGAAGGGGATGAAGGTTTATCCACGTTACTGGAATTCCGCTATAACCGCTTGCGCAAGGCAACGGACGGTGAAAACGGGAAAAACAAGAAAATGCACGGGAAAAACGGCGAAGACATGATTCTGAGAGTACCCATCGGTACGACGGTCTTCAACGCCGAAACCGGTAAAGTGCTGGCGGATATCACCGAACATAGACAACAGGCGATCATCTTACGGGGCGGGCGCGGTGGACGCGGCAACGTCAAGTTCACTACGAGCCGCAATACCGCACCCGACATCGCCGAAAAAGGTGAACCCGGCCAGGATGTTGAAATCCGTCTCGAGCTGAAACTGTTGGCCGATGTCGGGCTCGTCGGGCTGCCTTCGGTCGGAAAAAGCACCATCATCAGTGCCATTTCAAAGGCCAAACCGAAGATTGCCGCTTACCATTTCACCACGCTTGTGCCCAACCTCGGTGTGGTCGGAACCAACGATGAGCGCAGTTATGTCGTCGCCGATCTACCGGGTCTCATTGAAGGCGCCTCACAGGGCGAGGGTCTGGGACACGAGTTTTTACGTCATATCGAGCGTACGAGACTTGTTTTGCACGTTGTTGATATGAGTGCGATGGAAGGTCGCGACCCATACGAGGATTACCTGACAATCAAGCAAGAGCTTGAACACTATGAAAAAGTGGACCTTTCGCAAAGACCGACGCTGATTGTGGCCAACAAGATGGATATGCCCGAAAGTGAAGCGAATCTCGTAGCGTTCAAGGAGAAACTCGATGTGGATATTCCCGTCATCCCCATCAGCGCCCACACGAAATACAACTTGGAGACACTGATCCATCAAACCGCGGATAGACTTGATGAAGTCAGACGCGATGCGCTTTATGACAAGGACGATTTTGAAGAAACCGTGGTCTATGAGTTCAAAGGCATGGAGAAACCCTACACCATCAACCGCGCCGATGACGGGATATATGAGATTGGTGGCGAAGGCCTCAAACGAATCTTCGAGATGACCGACTTCTCAAAGGATCAATCGATCAAGCGCTTCGCCAGACAACTCAGAAGCCTCGGCATTGACCGTGAACTTCGAGATTTGGGTGTCAAGCACGGTGATACCGTCAGAATTTTCGATGTCAGTTTCGAGTTTCTTGATTAAGGAACACCCCTCAGGTGTTCTTTTTTTCAGCATGTTTTCGTTCGTATACAACCTTTATAACACGTAAAAATATGTGGCAATTGGATGCTAGAGCGCTTTAAAAGTGTTATAATACTTAAGAAAGGATGTGATTATCATGAATGAAAACGTGCAAGACATTACGCATATCATCAAAACCGCTTCTCCGAAAAAAATGCAGAAAATGTTAAGCACCTATCATCCTTCCGATATTGCGGAAAGTTTTGAACAGTTGCCCGAAGACGATCAACATCATGCCCTTTTGGCATTGAATCATCATATTCTTGCGGACATGTTTTCGCATATCAACGACAAGAAAGCCGCCAAGCTCTTCAATAAAATGGATACACCCAAAGTCGGTCGTATCTTGGCCACAATGGACCGGGATGACGCCACAGACATCCTCAAGCTGATCGATGCCGAAGACCGGAATCAATATCTCAAGAATCTTGATAAGGAATCACGCAACGACCTTGAAACGCTGATAACCTACCGGGAGGAAACCGCAGGTTCCATCATGACCACCGACTTCATCGAACTCAGAAAAGGGATGGATGTCAAGGATGCCATGAAGACGCTGATTAAAAACGCGGAAAGCACCGAAGGCATCCAACGGCTTTTCGTGCTCGATGACAATGACTTCCTTGAGGGGGTCATCGAACTGAAAGCCTTGATTCAAGCACGCTCTCCGAAAAAGATAGATGATCTGATGCGCACCGATATCATTACGGTCAAGGAAAATGACGAGACCGAAGAAGTCGCACGACTCATCCAGAACTACGGAATCTACCTTTTGCCCGTCGTGAATGAACAAAACCAGCTAAAAGGGGTCATCACCATGGATGATGCCGCCGATATCCTCGATATCGAGACCGACGAAGATTACGCCCGTTTTGCGACCATCTCGAGTGAGGAGTCGGTAAACCGGTCGATCTGGCGTTCTGCGATGCACCGCTTGCCTTGGCTTACGATGCTATTGGTACTTGGACTGGTCGTTTCCACAATCATCTCCCAGTTTGAAGAAACCATCGCCCAGGTTACGGTGCTTGTCTTCTTTCAACCGCTGATCATGGGGATGGCCGGGAATACAGGCACACAATCGTTGGCCGTTACGGTGCGGGGCATCAGCAAAAACTACTACAGCGATTCGCAAGCCGCGCGCCAGCATGTCTTGAAGGAACTACGGGTCGGCTTGTTGAACGGCCTTGCGATCGGTCTGTTTTCTTTTGTAACCACCACGCTCTTTCTTAGTGTCATCCAAAGCATCGGAATGATAACACTGCAACACAACCTTTTCATCATCGCCTTCACCATCAGTCTGAGTACAGGCATCGCCTTGATTCTGGCTACGATGTTCGGCGCGATGATTCCGCTTACGTTGAATAAATTGAACATCGATCCCGCTGTAGCCAGCGGACCGTTCATTACCACGTTGAATGATATCTTGGGCCTTGTCGTCTATTTCGCCATCGCCACCATCATCATTCTCGGGATTTGGGGAGGTTAACATGAGACCACTACCAATATTGAAACGCAATAAGCCAAAGGAGATCCTTACGCTGATCAGACATGAACAGCGTCTGCGCATCCTACAAAATAAGTTGCATAAATATCACGCGTTCGACATTTCTGAAGCCATGCTGATGATGAACGACGAGGAACGCTCGAGGCTTTATAAGTACATCACCCGTGAAAAGCTTGCCCGCGCGATGGCGCATACGAGCGAAGAGAAAGCCGCTACGTTCATGCTCGAACTCGACAAGCATACCGCGGCACAACTCTTGGAACTGATGGAAAACGATGATGCCGTTGACATCCTGCAACACCTGAAATACGAAGATTCCGCCGAGTTTCTCGTTCTGATCGATGATGCAAAACAAGAAGAGCTCAAAAAGCTATCCCGTTATAAACACTTGACCTCCGGTTCGGAGATGAACACCAATTTCATCAAGTTCAAACCTGAAATGGACGTCAAGGACGCGATGAAAATCCTTGTCTCCGACGCCAACCGAGTAGAAATGATCGATACGTTGTTTGTCGTTGACGACAACGATAAACTCATCGGCGTCCTGGACCTAAAAGACTTGATTGTCGCCAAGCATCCCATCACCATCGGCGAGATCATGAACGAAAACTTCTATGCGGTCAATGTCCAAGACGGCATTCAGGAAGTCGTCAGTGATATCCGTAAGTACGATACCTTGGCGATGCCGGTCCTGGACGATTCTGGCGTTATCGAAGGCATCATCACCATGTATGACGCCATGGATATCATTGAAGAGGAAGCCCATGATGACTATGCCAAGCTCGCCGGTCTTCCCACCGAAGACGATAAATACGAAACCGCGATGCGATCTTCGCGAAAACGACTCCCCTGGCTTGCGTTATTGTTATTATTGAACATCGTCATTGCCACCGTTTTGGCTTCTTTCGAGGAAACCATCGCCGCGATTACGGCCCTGGTGCTCTTTCAGCCGCTTATTTTCGACATGGCGGGGAACATCGGAACGCAATCGCTTGCTGTAACCATTCTGCGAATCTCCAAGGAAACCTTGAGAACCCGGGTCAACATCGTGGCCCATCTGATTCAGGAAGTGACGATCGGCCTGCTGAACGGCGCCTTATTGGGTGGTCTTTCGTTCTTGACGGCCTGGGTGTTCCTCACCATCGCACCCATCGGTGCCGTCGGTGATACGATCCAAGCGACAACTGTCGCATTTGTCGTCGGCATCAGCGTCTTTTCCGCCTTGGTACTCTCAGCCTTTCTCGGCAGTTTCATCCCCATCGTTCTCAATGCCTTGAACATCGACCCTGCGGTTGCCAGCGGTCCGCTTGTTACAACCATCAACGACGTTACCGCGCTCGCCCTATATTTCGGCCTCGCGACCGTACTGATCTTCAATCTTCTGTAATTAGTTTCTATACAAACAAAGGAGAACGCCTATGTACAGCTATCTAAAAGGCTACATCACTGAAATCGAGCCCGGTAAAGTGACCCTTGAAGTCCAGGGCATCGGCTATCATGTCAGGGTCCCCAATCCCTTCGAGTTCAAGATGGATGATTTTCTTAAGCTCTTCATCCACCAACATGTCCGCGAGGACGCCCATACTTTGTACGGCTTTGCCGACATCAAGGAAAAAAGACTGTTCGAAAGCTTGCTCAATGTCAAAGGCATCGGACCCAAAAGCGCCCTGGCCGTTCTCGCAGCCGCCAAGGTCGAGGAAATCATCCGCGCCATCGAAACCAGTGATACCAAGTACCTGAACCGTTTCCCGGGGATTGGACCCAAAGCGGCCCAACAGATCATCCTTGATTTGAAAGGGAAACTGCAAATCGACACCATCAACATCAAAAGTAAACGTCAGCTCGAGGAAGTCGAAGACGCTTTACGTGCACTCGGCTATAAATCAAGGGAAATAGAACGGGTTGTCAAGAAACTGGATGGTTCCAAGGATACCGCCAGCCTCGTTAAGGACGCCCTGAAGCTAATCGCCAACTGATAAGGACGGATACCATGAACGAAAAAACATTCATCAAAGATTATCACACCTACCAGAAACACCTTTGGGAAAACCTGATAGATGGCGCATCACATGACCTCAAGAAAGACGACGCCATCCTATACAACCATCTGAGCCAATCCAAAAAGAAAAAGCCTTTCATCATGCAAAGCCGTATCGAGCATCATCCCGATGTCTCGATACTTTTGCGAAAGCTCGAGGCTTTTGAACGCTATGATACGCCTGCACAAGGCTTGGATCATGCCAGGATGTCGCAAGATATCCTGAAACTGATGAAAAAACGGGATCAACTCGCCAAACTTCATAATTTCGAATCCTATAAGGCGATGCACATGGATTTCGACGATGTCAAGGAAATCAACATCAAAACCATGTTGGCCGTCCTCATCAAAAAGGAAGAAAAAAAGCGTCAGAAACTGATACGGAAATACCGGATAACCTATGATAACTTTTTCAAGAAACTAAAAATGATCGGTCCAAGACCCAAACATGACGATGCCACGCTCATCATCGATAAAGTCAAACGAAAACTACAACTTGGTTCGTTCGACAAACATTTGAAATTATCCATCTCGAAGGACCACATATCCGGGTATTGTCAAAAGGTCGGGAAAAACGATATCCGTCTCGCAAGTCATCCGATAGTGTCCATGGCGCAATTAAAAACATTTTTACACGAACTATCTCACGCCATCATCAAAGTCTATCAAGACGATGACACCATGACCCAATTCATGCGTCCCCAGAAATTTGAAATCCTCGCATGTGTTGTCGAACAGATACTGATCGATTCGGTTTGTACGGTAACCGAAAGACGTCACCTCAACAACATTCAGGTCCTCGAGAATGCGCGTCTGAGCATCAGCGCCTTGTTTGAATTCGATCTCCATGATAAGCGTGCAGAACCGGAGAAATTGTTCGAGAGCCTTGTACGGGATGTATTTCCTCTAGACGATCCGAAATTGTGGGTGGTGGATTCGTTCAGAACCACCGATGCGCTCTGTGCGCAATACTATCCTTTGGGTCATGTGGCCGCTTTGAACCTGAGAAGCATCCGCAAACTGGAGAAAATCAAGCGAAAACAACTGGGTTCATGGCTTGAGACCAATATTCTAGGCCGTATCAACGAGATTGACCCCGCAACCCTGCTATAGCAAATGAAAAAGACTCCCGCGGGAGTCTTTTAGATGAACAAGTGTTTGATCTGGTCATGGTCCAGGTCGTTTTCAAAGGCCAGCATCAGCAAGATGCGCGCTTTGGGACCGGATAGGGTCCCGCCGAGAATACAGCCCGTTTTAATGAGGTCCTTGCCCCCACCGAGATAACCGTAGGTATCAAGAACCCGTCCCGAGAGCGCTCTTGAGGTTATAATCAGCTCAAGACCATGTTCGCGGGCTTTTTTTATGCCGTCCATCATGTTCATCGGCACGTTGCCGCGGCCAAGTGCTTCAATGACGATGCCCCGGTAGCCGTTGGTGATATAATAATCGAAAATCTCTGGACCCATCCCGGCGTAGACCTTGATCAGGCCGACTTTTTGGTTGAAACCACGTTTAAGGGCATAGGCCTTGCGTTGCGCCTGCATCCGGTAATAGATGACATCCTCATCGTCGATGATGCCCAAAGGGCCGAATTCCATGCTCTTGAACGTATCCAGATTAAGCGTATGGGTCTTGGTGACCTCGCAGGCCGCATGAATCTGATAGTTCATAACAACAAGAACACCTTTGTTCCTAGATTGCGGACTCAGGACAACTTTGATGCTGGCATCGAGGTTCGTAAGACCGTCATAACCGAGTTCACTGGCATTTTTCATCGAACCGGTCACCACAACCGGCTTATCGTGGTCACAGACCACATCAAGATAAAAGGCGGTTTCCTCAAGCGTATCGGTTCCATGGACGACCACAACGCCTGAATAAGCTTCATTATCTAGATATTCGTCTATTTTCGCCTTCAAATCATACATTTTTTCGGGTGTGATCGAAGGAGAAGGCAATTTGGAGAATTCAAACGTTTCCAGATTACGGTAATCGGTCTGTTGATATAGGGTAGCGATGATTTCATCCGGTGTGACCGAAGGAATGGCACCTTGAAGTTTCGAGTTGACTTTCATGGCAATCGTGCCACCCGTGAAGATCAATGCGACTTTGTTCATATTATCACCTCATCATTGTCATTGTATCACGAAACGATAGTTTAGCGGTTAAAAATATATTGCACCGAACAACCACCGTCTAATTTGCATTTTTGAATCTTATGAAAAAAGTGCACCTTTTTTCGAGAGAGGTTCAATTTACGAATTAGACATTTACACTATATTCATGTCTGTTCCCTTACTTTAGACATATAATCATGTTAACATAATATATATTATAAGAAGCTATATGTCGGTATCAAGAGAGGCTTCTTTTCTCGCAATAGGGGTGGCTATGCCTATAATGATTATATTTAAATGGGAGTGATCGAGCTTTGCGCCTTTACTAAACGTGGTCATAATTTTCTTGTGACTATGTTTATTTGCACATCCTCTGTTTCGGAGAAAGTGACGAAAATCCATTCGTTCTAAGTACGTTTCTAGACTAGATGGTGTTTGATTATCAACGATATTGAAAAAGCGATTAGAACGCAAATTTACCCCGATTTATGGATATGTGTGTTTGATGCACACGCGAACATACTCAGCCTGGTTTCTATCCGGCGTATTTTGAGTTCTGTGCTGTTTTTCTTCGGGATTGCTCATAAGATGTCTCTTTTGTATGATTTTCTTTCTAAAGTGAAAAATATACGGTTTTCTTTTAGATTCGGGTCCCGTGAACCGTTAGGGATGGTATAATTGTTCCTGAGGTGGTATCAATGCAAAAACGTCCATTGGCTTACCGAATCCGTCCTACTTCGCTTGATGACATTGTCGGTCAGGCGCATCTCGTCGGTGAAAACGGCGTCATCCGCAAAATGATCGAGCGGAAACAGTATTTCTCGTTGATTCTCTATGGCGGCCCAGGAATCGGCAAAACCACGATTGCCGAGGTTATTGCGCATCATTATGGTCTCAATCAGTATACGTTCAATGCTTCTACCGACAACAAGGCTACCCTGAAGGAAATCATTTCGCACGCTAAAAATTATGGCGCCCTTCTAATTATCGATGAAATCCATCGGATGAAAAAGGATATTCAGGATTATTTGTTGCCGCATGTCGAAAAAGGGAATGTCATCATGATTGGTTTGACTACCAACAATCCATACCACAGTGTCAACCCTGCAATTCGATCGAGAAGCCATGTTTTGAAATTGAATTCGATCTCCGAAAACGAGCTGTTTTCATTCCTGAAAAAACTGATCGAGAAGTATCCGGATGATTTGAGTGCTAACTTTATGGATGACGTCATCACGTATATCGTCAATGCATCGAACCGGGAAATTCGTTCGGCGATCAACATGCTCGAATTGTTGGAGATAGCTTTTACCGGTGAAACCATCACCTTGGAAAAAGCGAAATCCGTGATTTTGAAACCGGCGCTTTCGCTCGACAAGAACGAGGACAATTACTTCAATATCCTGTCCGCTCTGCAAAAATCGATTCGGGGCAGCGATGTCGATGCGGCACTGCATTATCTGGCGCGGCTTATCGTCATGGAAGATCTCGACAGCATCTTAAGACGACTGAGTGTCATCGCCTATGAGGATATCGGATTGGCCAACACTTCCATCCAAACTAAGATGCACGCCTGTGCCCGTGCGTGCGAACGCGTCGGTTTTCCTGAGGCCAGAATTCCACTGGCCGTTTTGGTGGTGGAGATGGCACTATCCCCGAAATCCAACAGTGCCTATGCGGCTTTGGATAAAGCCATCGCCGATATCGAAGCCGGCAAGACCTACAAAGTGCCGAACCATCTGATAAATGTTGATAACTACGAGGATAAGGCCGATTACCTTTATCCGCATGCCTACGAGAACCATATCGTCAAACAGCAATATCTGCCGGATGAACTCAGGGATGTGCGATACTTCAACCCCGTGGAAACTTCAAAGTTCGAACGGTCCTTGAAAGAACGGCTTGATAAAATCATCGAGATATTACGAAAGGATTGACCATGACTAAAAACGAAGCGTTAACCCATGCGAAAACCAAGCGTCATCAAAGCCTGTTCCACACCGATGGCCATGAAAAAGAATGGTTATCCACCGATGACCGGCACTATCACTGCGCGGATCACTGGTGTTATTTCATCGAACCTTCACAACCCTCACGGGTCTATGTGGCTTTCGATGATCAAAAAGCTTTCAAAGCACTGATCCGAAATCTGGAAGCGCGAACCGAACCGGGTAAACCTTATCAGTTCCATGCTTCTGAGGACAAGGACAGCGAAGGCATGATCGATATGCTGCGCGCCTTCTATCTCGGCGCAGGTCTGCAACAAGTATCCTACAACATCGGGATGACCACCAAACAGATCACAACGATGGAGCGGATAGCACACGAAAAAATCAGTTCCTATGACGGCAACGCGGATGATAGACTTTATCAAATGGCGCTTGACTGTCTTGATACGGAACTGTTCGGCATGGATAGAGCCGAGTTCGACCGGTTCTTGCGTGAAGACACAACTTTAATCCATGTGATCTACCATGATGCGGTGCTAGCCGGGTTCGTGCTCGGTCAAATATATAATGATGGTAAAAGTGTTTTCGTCCGTGGCCTCGGCGTTGATGCCCCATTTCGGTCCAAAGGCTATGGCAAGGCGCTGATGCAGACACTTCTTTCTGTTGCTGCCCAGAAAGGGATCACCGGTTCGATGCTGTGGGTTGAAAAAACCAACACGAGAGCCTTGAATCTTTATCGAAAACTCGGGTATTATCCCTACGGTGATGCCGAGGCGCTCTTTTTACTAAAATAAAAGATGCAGGCGCGCCTGCATCAGGTTTTGACGGTGACCATCTGAAACGGTCCGTGGGCTTTTATCGTGAGCTCGGGATCGTTTTTTATTTGTTGCATGAGCGTTTCTGGATCGCGTTCATAGGTTGTTTTAAGAAACACTTCGATTTCATGGGTTGTCATGGGATGGCGACTAACAAGCGATTTGATTGCAATCAATGGGTCTTTTTCCAGCGATTGGTAGGTTTCCTCGCTTAGATAATCCAGCGGGATGCCTCCCAGTTTTTCTTGGATGGTTCTCATGGTAGCCGCGGTGACGGGTTGGATGGTTTTCTTCCGGGGTGGTCTGACCGGGGTATTGAGATAAAGCCGGTCATAACGGATGGTTTTAAGAATCTCTTTAAAGCATTCAAGTGCCCCGGTTGATGTGTTGACTCCTTCCATGAACATCATCTCGAGCCATAGCTTGCCAGGATATTGCTGCGAAAAGGTTCGCAGCCCTTCAAGGGTTTTTTTGAAAGAAAGGTTGCCGTAGGGTCTGTTAATGCGTTTGAAACTCGCAGCATCATACGCATCGAAGGATGGCAGGACGATGTCGGCCTGGTTCAAGGCCGCACGCACATGACGGTTATGCAACAAGGATCCATTGGTAATAACGGCAATCGGTTTGGCTGTTTTCGTGCGGATATGAGTTATGATATCGATCAAATTCTCATGCAACGTGGGTTCACCGTCACCAACAATGCTGATGACATCAAGATCAGGTGTCTGAGCCAAAGCGGCATCGATGTCTGCGGTGATCTCATCCAGTGAAAAATACGCGGCCGGTTCATTGGGTTTATAGACAATGGTACCAAGCTGACAATAGACACAGCCGTAGTTACAGTAATTTCCGGTGATAGGGGCAATCCCAAGGGATTTCCCGAGGCGTCTTGAAGCGATGGGACCATAAATATAACGATATGACATCTTAACCCTCCTAAAATATCAGAATCTAGTATCCGCGGCTTTTATAGGTTATTGGTTTATATACAAACTATCACTGTGGGTGATTCTGGATGCCTCATCTCATGATGATTTCTCACAAAAAGCATCCGGATGTAACCCTGAATTACGGGATTTCCCGTGAATGAACCTGAATAAAAACGACCGTTATGAACGATTGGATTGGCACAAAATAAGCGCCACTAAGCATATGGCATCACACTTTGCGGTTACTGAGAAGGCATGTATACTTTAATTCTACCTTATTTCAGGGGATTGTGATAGTTCCATCCGTAATTCCATTAAAAAAGGTTGACCAAATCGTCAACCTTGGTGCATCATATTTTCAAGTCACCCGGTTTGATGTAGCCGCGTTTGCGGAACAGCAGATCAAGCGCAAAGACCCCGAGTAAGGGTAGAACGAAGTGTAAAATCAGAATGGCCGTGTAGACACCGACACTGTGACCCATGGCATCCAAGGTGCCGATTTGGCCAACGAAACTGCTGGTTCCCATACCTGAACCGATAGCCGTGCTTTCCATGCGGAAAACCAGGGTGGATACAGGCCCCAATATCGCAGAAACGATGATGGGCGGCAACCAGATGACCGGTTTTTTGAGAATGTTTTTGAACTGCAGCATCGATGTGCCGATCGCGACACTGATGACAGTCCCGATGTTGTTGTCCTTGCGGCTCATCACGGCAAAGCCCAACATCTGCGTGACCCCACCGATGACGGCGGCGCCGCCGGCGATGCCCACAAGACCCGTTGAGGGGTCCGGTGAAATCGAAATGGCGATTGCAGCCGATGAAATCGGGGAAGTCAAAGCCATACCGATGAGAACGGCGATGACGATACCCATGAAGAATGGTGTATAATTGGTTGCTGATTGAATGTAGCTACCGATCGCCCGCATGGTGATTTCCACCGGACCACCGATGATGCTGGCCACAAAGAATGCGATCAGCGCTGATAGGAGTGGAATCAGGATGATATCCAGCGGCGTTTTCTTTCTTAGGATCAAGCTCAAACCTTCAATCGCGGTTATGGTGGTGAGATAGGCGACGACCGGGTCGCTATAGATTGAGGTTCCGATGCCACCGGCGATACCGCCGGCAATCAAAGCCAGCCCTTTCTTATCAAGGGCGAAAGCCACACCGAGACCGATCCCGATGCCCATAAAGCCTTTCATGGTGTTTCCGAGTAGAATCAGTGTTGTCGACAGGTCCTGGTTCAGGAAAAACGCATTAAAGTTCAAAAAGGCGATGTTTCCAACCAAAATGCCGAGTTGTTCGATGATAACACCGATGATCAAAGAAGAGAATAATCCGAGTGCCATACCATTTAGGGTCTTGACGAGATAATTCAGTATTTTCTTACCTAACGTGGGGTTTTCCATTGTTTCTTCCATAATAGTTTCAGCCTCTTTCTTTTTAAGTTATCCTGTTACATTTTAACACAATCTTCTGAAATGTCATCGCCTGATTATAAGTTAATTTAAAGTTTTAGGGTATAATGTTGATGAGGTGACATTATGAAAGGCATAATCAAAAAAATCCTGATGTTTTCGAGTCTCGTCATCTTGATTGGAGCGTCTAGTCTCCAGGCATACAGCGTTTTCCAAGCAAAGCGAATTGAAACAGCGTATGACGAGACCGCGATCGATGCGGTTCAAAAGCTTAATCTGAACGGCATCGAACTGGCCTACCGGGAATACGGTGATTCGGGGCAACCGGCGATTGTTTTCATTCACGGTTTTTTAGGGAGCAGTTATGATTTCCGTATGCTTGTGAATGACTTTGCCAGCGATTATCATGTCATAGCGTTTGATCTTGTCGGTTTCGGCCATTCGGATAAACCGTTCGATTTCACCTACACCGCCGATAGGCATGCAGAGATTGTCCACGAGGCACTCGATGCGCTTGGTATCGCGACATATCATCTTGTCGGCCATTCGATGGGCGCCAGGGTAGCGCTCTATCATGCCCATGCCCACGAAGAAACCGTTTTGACGCTTACACTCATCGCGCCCGCCGGAACAGGAAGCCGGGATAATAACAGCACACCACCACTGTTTTTCTATCGCTACATTTTCAAGAATTACGCACTACAACGATTGGCATATCGAGATGTCAATCATCAAGCGGCATACCGCGCAAAAGCTTATTTCGACCCGTTCTATTATTTCACGAAGGACATCCCACCCGAAATTTTACAAAAAATGCGCCTCGATAGCGCCGATATCGCCTGGGACCGGATTGTGGATACACTTACGGTTTCGACGTTGATCGTGACAGGCGCGGAAGATACCTGGACGCCGATGATGATCAGCGAAGCATATGCGGATAACCTGGATAACGCCACGCTGGTCCGTCTTGAAGCTACCGGACATCTACCGATGATTGAATCACCGGCGGCCTTGAAAGAGGCAATGGATGATTTTCTTGAATCGAACTGAAAATGTCTCCCTGAGTGAATAAGGAGACATTTTTTTGTGATTTGATGGTTGACTGTACACGGGTTTGTTAGAATATGGTCTTCAAATCCCGGATATCGTCGATGCGGGCATCGGCTGTTTTCAACTCGGAAGCATCGCCGAACCCATAGGTGGCGCCGATGGTCATGATGTTGTTGCGCTTGCCGGCTTCGATGTCATGATGCCGATCGCCGATGATGACCATTTTTTCCTTCAGTTCCGGTTTCAAGGTCGCAAGGACCCGGTCTTTGTCCTGAATGCCTTCATAGGTCTCGCTGCATACCATATGCTTAAAGAAACGGTCCAGTTCAAAAGCGATGTTGTGGGCTTCAAGATAATATTGCCTGCAGTTGCTGATGAACACCAGTTCGTAGCCTTTTTCCTTCAGATAGGCAAGGACATCAAGCGCACCGTCATAGAGTTCTGCCATATGGTTCTCGATCGCCTGTTTCATCAGGCGTGAGATTTTGATCGAGGCTTCCTGCTTGGCTTCTTGCGGGAAGATTTCACCGAACTGCTCCCACATGGCTTTTGGGGTCTGACCCAGAAATTGTGTGATGTCTTCATCGCTGAACGCTTTTCTTTCGGCTCCGTAGTTGTCGATTAGAAACTGATAGGCTGCCTTGAATGCCGGGATGTAGATTTTGGTCGCATCATGCAACGTCCCGTCGTAATCGAAGAGAATCGTCTTGATGTCCTGCATCATTGGATGGCTTTTAGCAGGTTTGCCATCTCGATGGCGCTCATAGCAGCGTCATAACCCTTATTGCCGGCTTTGGTGCCGCTTCTTTCGATGGCTTGTTCGATGGTGTCGGTGGTCAGCACACCAAAGATGACGGGCACTTCGGTTTCAAGGCTAACACTGGCGATGCCTTTTGTGACTTCATTCGAGACGTAGTCGAAATGGGGTGTCGATCCTCTGATGACCGCACCGAGTGCGATGACCGCGTCGTAACGTTTGGTCAAAGCAACTTTTTTGGCGACCAGGGGCATTTCAAAAGCGCCAGGTACCCAGGTGATGTCGATGTCAGTCTCTTTCATCCCGTGACGCTTGAGCGCATCCAGAGCACCATCGAGGAGCTTGCTGCCGATGAACTCATTGAATCTTCCGACGACGATGTTGATTTTCAGACCTTCTGCTTGAAGATAGCCTTCATATTTTTTCATTGTTTTTTATCCTCCTTGAAATTGAGGATATGCCCCAATTTCTGTTTTTTTGTTTTTAGATAGAACTGATTTCTTTCGTTGTGGTTCATTTGAATGGAGACCCGTTCGGTGACCTCAAGACCGTAACCTGTCAAGCCGCCTATTTTCCGGGGATTGTTCGTCATCAGCTTTATTTTCCTGACGCCCAGGTCCTTGAGGATTTGGGCACCGATGCCGTAATCACGCATGTCATCGGGGAAACCGAGGGCTTCGTTGGCTTCAACGGTATCCATGCCCTGGTCTTGAAGATGGTAGGCTTTTATCTTGTTGATCATGCCGATGCCACGGCCTTCCTGCCGCATATAAAGGAGAATCCCTTTTCCTTCGGCTTCGATCTTGTGAAGCGCTGCGTTCAGTTGTTCACCGCAATCACACCGTTTTGAGGAAAACGCATCCCCCGTCAGACATTCGGAGTGAACCCGCACAAGTGTCGGTTCATCGGGGCTGATGGTGCCTTTGATCAAGGCGACGTGGTGTTCACCGTTCAAAGTGTTCTCATAGCCGACCATGTGGAAATCCCCGTGCTCGGTGGGCATTGAGCTTTCCGCAGCGCGTCTGATGTATGAGTCCTGTTGGCTGCGGTAGCGGATCAAATCGGCGATGGTGATCATTTTGAGATTGTGTTTTTCCTTGTATTTCATCAAATCGGGGACCCTGGCCATGCTGCCGTCATCATTCATGATCTCACAGATGACTCCGGCCGGCTTCAATCCGGCCAATGCCGCAAGATCGACCGATGCCTCGGTATGACCGGCACGTTTCAAGACACCACCTTCCTTGGCAACCAGGGGAAAGACGTGTCCGGGTCGTTTGAAGTCGAGCGGGGTGACAGCATCATCGATGGCCAGGCGGATGGTGTGGGCCCGTTCATGGGCACTGATGCCGGTGGTGGTGTCATGCGCGTCGATGGATTCGGTGAATGCGGTGTGGTACTGATCGGTGTTGCTGTCGACCATTTGCTTTAGCTCCAGTTTGTTTGCGGCCTCAGGCGTCATTGGTAAACAGACAAGCCCCCGACCGTAGGTAACCATGAAATTGATGGCCTCCGGTGTGACTTTTTCTGCTGCCATGACCAAATCGCCTTCATTCTCCCGGTCCTCATCGTCGACAACGATGATCATCTCACCTTTCTTGATCGCATCGATGCCTTCTTCTATCGTATTGAATTTCATGATGGTTCCTCCTAGTATCCGTATTTTCGCAAAAAGGCTTCGTCGATGCCTGTTTCCGTTTTCGGCGTTTCTTTTTTCAATAGTTTTTCAACGTATTTGGCGATGATATCAACTTCCAGATTAACACGATCGCCTGGTTTCTTTTTCGTCAAGGTGGTTTCTTCCTTGGTGTGCGGAATGATCGAGATGCTGAAACTGCTGGCATCGACGGTGGCTACCGTCAAGGAGATGCCATCAACCGCGATCGATCCTTTTTCCACGATATATTTTAGCAGTTCCGGGCCGGCTTCGATGACAACCCAGATCGCGATATCATCTTCCTTGAGTGAACGGATGCGACCGGTACCGTCGATATGGCCGCTCACGATATGGCCGTCGAACCTGGCGGTTGCGGGCATGGCCCGTTCCAGATTGAGCTTGCTGCCGAGCCGCAATTGTCCGAGGTTGCTCCGTTTCAGTGTCTCGTGCATGACATCGACACTAAATGCGGTGGCGTCTTTGGTGGTGATGGTCAGACACACGCCGTTGGTCGCGATGGAATCGCCGATTTTCGTATCGGTCAGAACTTTGGCGGCCTCAATGGTCAATCTGGCGCTGTTGGCCCCGTGATGTATCGTTTTCAGTTGACCGATTTCTTCAATGATGCCTGTAAACATTAGCCATCCCTCATTTCATAGACAACGAGAACATCGTCATCAAAAGTCAGCAAATCAATTCTTCGCAGTTTTGCGGCTTCCTTGATGGTCAGGAACCCTTCCCCGCCAACCGGGCTCAAGGCATCACGTCCGCCGATGATGAGCGGTGCGATGAAACTGTAGACACGATTGACGATGCCGTTTCTGATTGCCGCATCGTTCAGGGTTGCCCCACCTTCAAGCAGGATGCTGTCGATTTGACGTTGTGCAAGAATCTTCATCAGGGCCACCAGATCGATGTCACCATCATTGTGGTTGACGAAAATGACATCCGCACCTTTTTCCTTAAAAGCGGTCACTTTGTCCTCGGGCGCAAGATTCGTGGTGACGACAAGCGTTTTTCCGACATCGAGATTAAGGACATTGGACTCGATGGGCATCACGCCTTCAGTATCGACGATGATCCGTATCGGATGGCTGAGACGTTTTTTATCAAGGCGGGTGGTCAGACGGGGGTTGTCATGGATGATGGTGCCCGCCCCCACCATGATCGCTTGAACCGCGTGCCTTAGTTCGTGAACAAACTTCCTGGATTTCTCGTTGCTGATCCACTTGGAATCATGTGATTTCGTAGCAATCTTGCCATCGGCGCTCATGGCCGTTTTCAGCATGACATAGGGTGTCTTGTGCTTGATGTAATGAAAAAAGACTGCGTTCAGAGTTTGGTTTTCATCATCGAGAATGCCGGTTTCTACGGTAATGCCGGCTTTTTCCAGTTTGGTTATACCGTTTCCGCTGACAAGTGGATTGGGATCCTTCGAAGCGATGATGACCTTTTTGATACCTTTTGCGATAATCGCATCGGCACACGGTGGTGTCTTGCCGTAGTGCGAACAGGGTTCAAGCGTGACATACATCGTGGCGTCCTTGACCGATTCGGTTGCGTTGTTAAAAGCGTCTATTTCCGCATGGGGACCGCCGTATTCGGCGTGATACCCTTGGGCGATGATGGTTCCGTTTTTCACGATGAGTGCGCCGACAAGCGGGTTGGGATGCGTGAAACCAGTCCCTTTTTCCGCCAGTTCAAGGGCGATGCGCATGTAGTGCGTATGGTCCATCGAAAGCACCTCCAATAAAAAATGCCCTGTTCAGGGCATTGGAAAAGACATGTGGACACGTAAAAAACGCATCGAGTCATCTTCTTCCATCCAGACTATACTGTCGGTATGGGAATTCCACCCATTCAGCGTGAGCTCGCGGACTGTCACCGCCGGTCGGGAATCGCACCCTGCCCTGAAGATTTCATCTTATATTTATATTACAGATTTATTATAGAGAAAAGTGTTGCGAATGTCAACGCAGACATCATTCTTTTTTCGCTTTGAACGTCTTGGTGGCATGCAGCGCACTTTGCCATCCCTCTAAAAGACGGCTTCGTGTGGCCGCATCCATGTTCGGTGTGAAACTTTTGTCTTTTTTCCATATTTTCTTCAATACCGCTTGAGACGGCCAGAAGTCCGTGGCCAAGCCCGCAAGGTAGGCCGCCCCCAAAGCCGTGGTCTCCTGTATTTGTGCGCGTTCGACAGGTAGATTCAAGATATCGGCCTGAAACTGCATCAAAAAGTTGTTCACCGTCGCACCGCCGTCAACCTTGAACTGTTTGATCGGTGTCTTCGTGTCTTCTTCCATCGCTTTTAGGACATCGACCGATTGGTAGCAGATCGCTTCGAGGGCGCTTCTGGCAAAATGCTCTTTTTTCGTACCGCGCGTAAGACCGAAAAACGCACCACGGGCATTCGAGTCCCAGTGCGGTGTGCCCAGACCGACGAAAGCCGGGACAAAATAGACACCTTCGTTATCCTTCAGTTTACGTGCCAAAGCTTCTGTGTCCGATGATGCTTCAATCAGTTTAAGGCCATCACGCAACCACTGGATACTCGATCCAGTGATGAAGACGCTGCCTTCAAGGGCATATGTGATCTTGCCGTCCAAACCCCAGGCAATGGTTGTCAGAAGCCCGTGGTCCGAAGTGACGGCCTGCTCGCCGGTGTTCATCAGCATGAAATTCCCGGTGCCATAGGTGTTCTTGACGGCACCTTTCTCGAAACATACCTGGCCGAACAAGGCGGCTTGCTGATCGCCGGCGATACCGGCGATCGGCACTTTCTCGCCAAAAAAGTGATATGGCATCGTATAACCATAGATTTCACTCGATGATCTAACCGCTGGAAGCATCGATTTTTCGATGTCGAGAATCTCCAGAAGATCATCGTCCCACTTGAGTTCATGAATGTTATAAAGCAAGGTTCTTGAAGCGTTGGTATAATCGGTGATGTGCGTGCCACCGGTCAGTTTATAAATCAGCCAGGAATCGATGGTGCCGAACATGAGTTCGCCCTTTTTCATCTTCGTTTTGGCCCCTTTGACGTTATCCAGCAACCACTTTATTTTTGTCCCTGAAAAATAGGGATCAAGTAGCAATCCGGTCTTGGCTTTGAACATCGGTTCATACCCTTCGGTTTTTAAAGCATCGCAGATGTCTTGACTCTGTCGGGACTGCCAGACTAAGGCATTATGAATCGGTTTACCGGTGTTTTTATCCCAGATGATGGTGGTCTCTCTTTGATTCGTGATGCCGATGGCGTGAATCTCCGAAGCTTTGATGTCGCGGTCGACCAAAGCCTTGGCGATGACAGAAAGCGTTGATAGCCAGATCTCATTGGGATTGTGTTCGACCCATCCCGGTTTGGGATAGATCTGTTCAATTTCCTTATTTGCCTCGCTGATGATTTCACTTTTTTCATTGAAGATGATGGCTCGCGTGCTTGTGGTTCCCTGATCGATCGACATAATGTATTTTTTCATGTTATTGTCTCCCCTACATATTATGGAAATTCGGTTTCCACCAACACCATAGTACCAATTTTTACCATGAATTGTCTACCCTGAAGCTGCATCTCCGTTTAAAATCGTATTGGTTGCGACAATGTCAACACCGGTATCAAGGATGTTAGGGACAATGATATCGCCGATGTGCACCGGTGCTGTGATTAGAACATTGTTGATGATGGCCATGCACGCAAACAGCTTTTCTTTTGGCAAGGGGTGTGCGCTTTTGACGCTCAAGCGCCGGTGCGTTGCACTCTTAATGGCAACGGTTGTTGTTAAAGTTCTGGTGGGATTTGTCATTTCCTTTTTGGCATACTCAATCCCACGAGGGCACCGGTTGCCTTCTACGTTGAGATCCGTATCTACCTCAAGATGACACCCAACCGGACACAGGATGCATATCATGGTTTTTTCCATATCAACTCACCTCCAGTTTTAACGACAGCGGCGTTTGATCGTCAAGTCTATCGACGTTCTTAAAAGTGATGCGTTCCATCTCCGCTGGCGCCAGATGTTGTCTCTTGCGCGTCATTAAGACCTTATCGCCTTGCATGATTTTCAGGGTCGCTTTCTCGTGTTTTGCTTTTACCCTCAAAGAAAATGTGATCGGATCCGTATCTTGAGTGCATTGAATGCGTTGTGGCAGACAATAGTTGATGTGTTCATCAACAAGCACATCAATGTGTGACGCGGCTTTTTGGTTTTTATTTTCGAGATATGCCTTAGCGTGTTTGCCGGCTAGCAAACTTTCGGCACTGACATCGTCGACCAAATCATGAATATGCAGCGCGTTGCCGGCAGCAAACAGACCTTCTAACGAGGTTTCAAATGTCTGATTGACCAGTGCGCCGTTGGTGCGGTTATCTTTGGCAAACGACAACCCGTTAAACGCGGTAATATCAGGGATAAGGCCGACAGAAAGCATCAATGTATCTACCTCAAAGTGTTTTTCGGTATGGGGTTTTTTTTGAAAATTCGCATCCACCTCGCTGATGGTGATGCCTCTTAACTGTCCGGCGCCCCGGATATCGGTGACCGTATGGGAAAGGTACAAAGGTATGTCATAGTCATGCAAGCATTGTACAATGTTGCGTGTGAGACCGCTTGCGTGGGGGAGAATCTCGGCTACACCCAGTACCTGCGCACCTTCAAGTGTAAGACGACGCGCCATAATCAAACCGATGTCGCCACTGCCGAGAATGAAAATGTTTTTCCCGACCAAATACCCATCAATATTCAAATAACGCTGGGCACTGCCGGCGGTGATGATGCCTTTGGGTCGGGTGCCAGGTAGCTTGATTGCCCCTCTGGTGCGTTCAAATGAGCCGGTGGTCAAGATGCAGGCGGTGGCCCGGATGGTGGTTTCCCCTTCGGATTCGTTTGTATAGGTTATGGTAAAATCAGTGGTTTTTTCGATGGCGATAACGGTGGTGTTTGTCTTGATGGTGATTGGCAAGCCTTCAAGTTCTCGGATGGCCCGTTGTGCGTATTCCGGGCCTGTCAACTCTTCTTTGTAGTGTTGCAGGCCGAAACCAGTATGGATACACTGGTTGAGAATGCCGCCGAGCCGGGCGTCCTTTTCAAGCAAAAGCACGTCTAGATGAGGGGCGCTGGCACCTTGGGCAGCCGCTAAACCGCCCGCCCCGCCTCCGATGATGACAATGTCATGTTTTTTCATAGTTTCACCTTCGTTTCTTTTAGCAACACCGGTGTGTCTTTGTCGTAGTAGTCTATTTCGGTTTGGTCTTTGTTTGAGGCTTTTGCCAAGACTTTGATTGTCTCGTGTTCACAGTAACCACCTTGACATAACCCACTGCCGACACGGGCTCTTTTTTTCATGCCCTTGATGGTGTCGGCGCCCAAGGTTCGCGTGATATGTTGCATCAAATCGCCTTCTGTGATGCGTTCACATTTACAAATGATTTTTCCGTACCGCTTATTTGTCGCAAAAGCAGCTTTTTTTTCTGCTGTATTTAGCGCGTGATACATGGTACATTCGGGTTCGTTTGGGTTGAAGTTCGGCTTAGGATCTAATGTTGTTTTTGATTTGATGAGGCTGTTCACCACGTATTCGGCGATGGCGGGTGCGGCGGTTAAGCCGGGGGAATCAATGCCGGCAACATGCATAAAACCGTCGACTTCGCGAGAATAATCGATATAGAAATCCTCATGGTCGATGCTGGCTCTGACGCCGGCAAAGGTGCGAATGACTTGATGATAGGGAATATCGGTCATCAACTTGTCGGCGTTTTCTTTGATGGATGATAACGCATCAACATCGTTTGGCGTCGCGTATAAGGATGATTGTGGTGTGTTGGTGGGCCCTATCAAGATGTTGCCATGCACTTGTGGCACGATAAGGGTTCCTTTGCCTTTATTATTGGGTACGGGATAAAGCGTGTGGTTGAGAAACCCTTTGACCCTGCGATCCAGGACAAGATATTCGCCGCGACGCGGTTTGACTTCATAAGGTACATGGTTTTCGACCATGGCCGCCACTTTGCCGGCAAATGCCCCCGCCGCATTGATGATCTGTTTGGATTTGAAAACACCGTTATTCGTAGTGATATCGAAGCCATTCTCTGTTTTTGCCATGGCAAAGACTTCTGTGTTTTTAGCAAAGAACACCCCGTTGTTGATGGCGTTTTCCATTGCTTTAAGAGCAACTTCCCAGGGATATGTTATCTTCGTGGTCGGCAAGTCTAGACCCATGATGACCGTCTTTGATATGTTTGGTTCCTTCGCTTTTAATGCCTGTTTTTCTAATAATTTCATGCCAGGGACGTTATTAAGTTTGGCGTTTTCATAAATGGCTTTCAGGGTGTCGACTTCGGCAGCGTTTCTGGAAAGCAGCAAACCACCGCTTCTAAGTAGTGGGATTTTCAGTTCTTTTTCCAATGTATCATAAAGACGGTTCCCCTCAACACAAAAGCGTGCTTTCAACGTGCCATGTTTGGGATCGTGACCACTGTGAATAATCGCACTGTTAGCAAGTGTCGCGTGGTTGCCCACATCATTTTCTTTTTCTAAAACCAGTACGGACACATCGTATTTCGATAGCGTTCTTGCAATCATGGCACCGGTGATACCGGCGCCGACAATTATAAAATCATACATCATATCAACTACTTTCCGGAAAATTATGAAAAAAAGAGCACAAAAACATCGGGATGCTTTTGTGCTCTTCTACTCTTTTAGATATTAGATTGTCAGGGATGTTACGTTTGGGGCCACAGTGATGTTTTCGAGGTTGTAACGGCTCGGACACCTACGTTCATACACGCTTCGATGGTGGCATGGTCTTCAATCAACCCACCCGCCAATATCATGGCACCCGTATGGGCTTTGATTTTTTCAATGATATCGATTTTTACAGCTGGCAATATTTCCACCGCATCCGGTTTTACATTTTGAATCATCATCAGTGATTGTTTTAGTGAATGGGAATCTTTGAGAAAAACTCTGAAAATAGCAAAAACATTGCGTTTCTTACACAGTTCTATAACCCTTGGTTTAATACTGATGATACCATCAACCCCAAGCGATTGAATGAGAAAGATCGCGCCGTATTCATCATTGCTCAATCCCTTGATCAAGTCCAGATGAATGAAAACTTTCTTATTGCGCTCTTTCATGGTTTTTATTAGTCGCGGCAGTTGCGCCAACTGAAAATTCATTAAGATGCCTATTTCGATTGGACTGGCTAAAAACAAATCTAAATCTTTGTGCGTCGATATCGCGGGTAAGATCCGTTGCTTTTCAAACATGGTGGCCTCCTATAAAAGAAAAAGCTAAGCAAAATACACGTTGGTTTGCTTAGCCTCTTAGCTCTTATAATAATTAGATTGTCTGTTGCGTCCATTATAACCTATTACCGTGCCTAGGGCAAGCGTACCCTAAAAATACTATACTGGATTCTTTTCGTTTTCCTTAAGTGCATACAAGCCGCCACCTACCATAAGTAGTGCGCCAAGCGGTGTTGCAAAGATGTAGAAATTCATAGCAAGACCGAGAATCCAAATCAAAAGCATGAAACCACCGGCAACGATCGTATAATACATCCAGTAGACATGCTTCACAATACCACGCATGGCAAAGATGATAAGGAGAAACATCAAAAAGGCTATAAACAGATAACCCCCGACATCGCGGTGTCCGGTCTCCTCCATGGCGAGAATGCGAGCAGTCATAATTATATACCATATAATTTCCACTACAAGTGCAGCTAAAACCAGTCTCAACCCAGTTACATAACGCATGAATGTCTTCACGAAATTCAGTCCTTTCTAGTAATGTGTCCTACCATTAAAAATTAACACAAAACCCTCTTTCTTTCAAGATATACTTTCACACAACCGATTTTTAAAAATTTTTCCAGCAGGTCTTGACAAGCTTTATAGAATTTTGTATATTTTTATTAGCAGATACCACTAACGAGTGCTAACAGCACAAAATTATCACATATGGGAGGTAGAATTCATGTTAAAACCATTACATGAAAACGTGGTTCTCAAAAAAGAAAACCCGGAGAAAAAGACATCGAGTGGCATCATCTTGACCTCACAGAATCAAGATAAGCCAACCACAGCAACCGTTGTGGCGGTCGGTCCGGGTAGCACGGATCACAAGATGACCGTCAAAAAAGGTGATACGGTTGTCTACAAGTCCTATGCGACAACCGATATCACACTTGACGGCAACGATTATCTCATCGTCAAGGAAAGTGACATTTTAGCAATCGTGGAGGGAGAATAATATGAGCAAGGATATCATTTACGGGAAAAAAGCGCGTCAGAAAATGGTTGACGGCGTCGATAAACTCGCTTCTACCGTCAATATCACTTTAGGCCCCAAAGGGCGCAACGTCATTTTGGAGAAATCCTACGGTTCACCGTTGATCACGAACGACGGCGTTACCATCGCCAAGGAAATCGAGCTGGAAGACCGTTATGAAAACATGGGAGCGCAACTCGTGCAGGAAGTCGCCAACAAGACCAACGATGCCGCCGGGGATGGCACCACCACCGCTACCTTGTTAGCCCAAGCCATGATTCACCAAGGCATTCGTGCCGTCGATAAAGGGGCAAACCCGGTGTTGTTACGCGAAGGCATCGAACGTGCAGCCAAAGCAGTCAGCGAAAAAATTCTCGATCGGTCACGCAAGATCGAAACCTCACAGGACATCGCATCGGTGGCAAGTGTCTCAAGCGGTTCCAACGCCATCGGCGATATCATTGCCAAAGCCATGGATAAAGTCGGTAAAAACGGTGTCATCACCGTGGATGAATCCAAAGGATTCGATACAGAGCTGGAACTTGTTGAAGGCATGCAGTACGATAAGGGCTACATTTCACCCTATATGGTTACCGATCGCGAGAAAATGGAGGTCGTGCTCGAAAACACACACGTCTTGATAACCGACCAGAAACTCTCGACCATCAAGGATGTTCTACCCATTTTAGAGCAAGTCGTCGAAAACAACAAGCCGCTCTTCATCATCGCCGATGACATCGAAAACGAAGTGGTCTCCACCCTGGTCGTCAACAAGTTGCGCGGCACATTCAATGTGGTTGCGACCAAAGCGCCCGGTTTCGGCGACAATCAAAAAGATATGCTGGGAGACATCGCTGCCTTGACCGGTGCCACTTTCTACAGCAAGGACCTGGACATGGATCTCAAGGAAGCTTCGCTTGATGATTTGGGTCTTGCGAAAAAAGTCATCGTCACAAAAGATTCCACGACCATTCTCGAAGGCAGCGGCAACAAATCCCTCATTGATGATCGCATCCATGAAATCAAGACCCAGATCGAGCACGCCGAGACCGATCACGAAAAGAAAAAACTACGCGAACGTCTCGGTAAACTCACCGACGGTGTCGCCATCGTCAAGGTCGGTGCCACCACCGAAACCGAGATGAAAGAGAAAAAACACAGGATCGAAGACGCATTGAATGCGACCAAAGCCGCGGTTGAAGAAGGCATCGTCATCGGTGGCGGTGCGATTCTGGTCAATGTCTACAACGATTTGAAAGACGATCTCAAAGACGACATCGTTGACAGGCAAAAAGGCATCAATCTCGTCTTGAACAGTCTATTGAAACCCATCCATCAAATCGCCGAGAACGCCGGGTTTGACGGGGATGAAATCCTTGCTAGACAAAAAGAGGCGGATAAGGATGAAGGTTTCGATGCCAAGGAAGGCAAATGGGTCAATATGCTGGATGCCGGTATCATCGATCCGACCAAGGTTACCAGAAGCGCCATCAGAAACGCCGCTTCCATCGCCAGCATGTTTATCACCACCGAAGTCGCCGTCAGCGATTTGAACGATGAGGATGACAAGCAGTCCGCAAACATGCCTTCGGGTATGATGTAATATAAAAAAACACCGATGAGAAAATCGGTGTTTTTTTGTATAGAATCTACTGTCCGCGGTCTCAACGGATTTTAGTTTGCTTAAAAACCATTGACGGCCTTTCAGGTTTTCGGTGATACCTTTTTGCTGGGAAGCGCTTTTTCACGCGCCGTTTTCAAGTCCTGGGTCAATGTGGCTTCATCTTCACTTTTGATGAGTAACAGTTGCTGGTACCGTCTGAAATCCTTCAATGATTTGAACTGCATGATGATTTTACGGTAACCGAACCAACTGTACATGGGCCTTGCCGTACGGATTTGTCGCATTTCCTTCATGGAAAACGTCCGATCTTCAAACCGGGGTGAGGAAAAAACGAGCTTGTCTTTCTTGATGGTCATGCTCGTTTGATCGTAAAGGCGAAAATCCCGGTAGAAATATCCGGCACTCAGCACCAGGCCGATCAAAAGAATCAAACCCACATTCAGGGCGGTATCTTCCCCGAGAAGCATCCAGGCATCCCGGCCGCGAAAGCCCCGCAAGGCGAAAAAGGCTAGGAATGCGCCGAAAACGGCACCACTGAATACGAGAATCACAAGTTGTCTAGGTGTGAGCGTATGGCTTTTCCAGGTTTTCATGAGGACCTCCTACTGCTTGATTTTGATATAGGCGACCTTGTTGTCGATTTTAACGCTGAAATCCTTATGTTGTTTGAAAAAGGTGATGGGGCGGATATTCGGTCCATAGTTTCGCGGATGGAAACCGGGGAATTTCTTCTGGAGAAGATTGGCCACGATGCTCCAGTAGGCCCAACCGTCATCCTCTTGATTGCTTTCGATGATGTTTTTCAGCTCGGTCTCGATGCGCTCTAGCGGGGTGATGCTGCTTTCGGTTTTACTGCTGGGCGCTTTCTTGACGGTTTTCTTCTTGCCACTCGTGCTTTTTTCTTTTTCTTCCTTGGTGTCTGCGAGCATTTTATCGAGATAGGCGAAGGATTCACAGGAGTTCACGAGACTGATCGGGGTTTTGGATTCACCCATGCCGAAGACGAACATATCGTCTTCACGCAAGCGGGTCACGAGTTTCGTGAAATCCGAATCGCTTGTGACCAGACAGAAAGAATCGACTTTGTTCGAATAAAGAATGTCCATCGCATCGATGATGAGCGTGAAGTCGCTGACATTCTTCCCCTGCGTATAGGCGTATTGCTGGACCGGTGTCAAGGCGAACTCGTTGACCTTGTCTTTCCAGGTCTTCAGATTGTCGGTCGTCCAATCGCCATAGACTCTCCGGTAGTTGATTTTGCCGTATTTGTTGGCTTCATCGATGATGATTTCGATATAGCGCGGCGATATGTTTTCCGCGTCGATCAATAGTGCGATGCTTTTGTTGGTTTCAATGGCCATAATATCCACTTCTTTTCTTTTTAGTTTAGGAATCTTTGCGGGTTTTTGATGTCGGGACGATAATCGATGTTGGCTAGGGGAATATCAAAATAGAAATGCAAATAGAAAACATCAAGCAGATGACTGTGTACAAGGGCTTTCTTGATCAACTTTCCAGTTGGTTTGAAGGTATAGATCACCTTCCCCTTGTGATTGATGCTTTCGTCCTCACTTTCGATGATGAGTGTCGTGTTGTGTTCCTTGGCAAAGTTCTGAAAGTGTTTGATCCGGTTTTCGTCGAATTCGAGAAACTCGAGTTCAAGTTGTAGCGTCTTGTTCACATCGTGCTCGAAACGACCGGGAAACATGTCTTTGAGTGCCATGATGTCATAGGCATTGAAATCCTGATGTGACAGCTCGTGCATGTAGCGATCCTTGTGGTGGCTGTTTTCAAACATGAGAATGGTAACATAGGGCATCAACAGTTCCATACCTTGCATCATCGTCATATGATAGAATTCTTCTTCAGAGAGTTCATAAAAATGGCTTTCATCCATATTGAGAACAACCCGGACGACTCGAAGAATGTCAAAATAGTTCAAATCGTTCTGCAGCAGCATATGATCGTAATCCTGTAGACTCAGACCGTATGCGTCTTTTGCGGAAAAATCGACAAAATCGTTGAGTTCAAGGGTGAAGCGGACTTCCCTGAACAATAGCTGGTGTGCGGGTGGATAGCCCATGGTCGTGACCTGGTCCTTATCGGCGCCCAGTTCGATCAGATGCGCGATATAATCCGGATCACGCGCATGACGCAGTGCCTGGTGGTAAAGAGACAATCCGTAATCGTTATGACTTTTCACATCGAATCCGCGCTCCAAGATGAAATGCAATGCTTGTTTGAACTCCTCGAAACTTTCCAGTTTCGCCACATGCATGAACAGGTCGGAATCTTTGAATTGATCAAGATTTGACACATCATGCAGGTAAGACAGATATTGTGGATAATAGGCGATAATATCATACATCATGGCATCATCTTTAAGCAAACCGGCCATGTTTTCCGTGTTGGCAAGATGAACGAAAATCTCATAATGATTCATCGCCAGTCGTAAAAGATCCTTGTGGTATGAAGGGTGAAGCGGATAATGCGTATAGAACTGGGTAAAGTATTCTGCATCCTTATAACCGATGATGTATTCATACATCCCGAGTAGATGATCGGGCGTAAATTCATATGCCTCAAGGGCAATCAACAGGAAATGTTCACGCTCGAACAAAAGCAAAATCACCAGTAACGAGAAATCGACCTGGTTGTAAAAGTCGGAATAATCATAGGTTTCAAGCAAATGGTTGTATATCGTCGGCGCATCAAAGGCGATGGCCAGTTCGATCGGATCAAACAGCATTTGATCGTCGGACGGATCGAACCGGTCGATGAAACGCTGCAGATCGTCGTTCTTCACCGCATTGGCCCATTCAATCCATTCAAAGACGTCCCGGTCCAGTAAAAATTTCTTGTAAGATTCAAACATCGGTGGCCTCCACAAACGGTTTTCTCCTCATCATTGTTGTTCATCATCTTCTTGTAGCTGGTTAAGCATCTGTTCAAACGATTTCCCGACCGTCTCAATGTTGCTGAAATCCTTCATCATGCCTGACATGCGCATATGGGGGTGGATAGCACCGGCATCATCGAAGACGAAAAGGGTGTTGCGGTCATTGACATTCGAAAAATCACAGGCGACGATGAGGTTCTTCATCAATGTCTTTCCAAAATATTTGAACAACATCGCAAGATAGTATATCAAAATAAATGGTAAAAATATGATAAAGACAATAACACTCAGCAACGTAAAGACTTTTTTGAAAGCCTGCTCGCTTAAGGCACGATG
>SLJL01000116.1 GCA_007135105.1 Candidatus Izemoplasma sp. | reverse complement strand
TGACAACAACGAATGGCCGCATCACCATCCGCGATTCGGTCATATCGGATCTTGATGTGAAAACAACGAATGGGAAGATCGATGTGAATGGACTGAATGAAGATGCTCAGGACGGACTTCTGGTAAACGCAAGGAGCACGAATGGCAAAATAGAATTTCAAAATGTCTATGCGCTTGAGGCCTACTTGAAAACAACCAACGGCGACATCGATTATGATAATGACGACCGCAGTTTCTATCTCGATCATGTCGAAGGGACCACGACGAATGGTTCGGTTAGAATTCTAGTACCTCGAAATTAACCGGCATTCCACTTTACAGTGATAAGAAGACCGTGATATAATCAACCCGACCGAATGTTCGGTCGGGTTTTTTATAACGTTGGGATGTGGAAATATGAAGCAACTAATACAGTTTTCAGTGGACAAGGCCATTACGGTTTTCATGGTGGTTATAGCGGTTGTCATCTTCGGGGTGGTTTCCTTTAACCGTTTGACAACGGACCTGATTCCGGATATCAATTTGCCGTACGCGGTTGTGGTGACGGCTTATCCCGGTGCGACACCGGATGAGGTTGAAAGCGAAGTTACCGCACCACTCGAGAACATTTTACAGACGACGACGAATATTCTTGAAGTCACTTCTGTTTCTCAGGAAAGCCTCAGCATGGTCATTTTGGAGTTTTCATCGGGTACCAATATGGACAGTGCTGTTGTAGAGATGCGTGAGAACCTCAATTTCATTCTGGACGATTTCCCTGATCGGGTCAGCAATCCGAACATCATTCGTCTGAATCCGGACATGTTGCCGGTGATGAATTTCAGTGTGACACATGAAGAGATGGATTTGGCACAGTTGACCGAATGGATCAACGATGTGATGTCACCGCGTCTGGAACGCGTTGAGGGCGTGGCAGCGGTTGATGTCACCGGTGGTTACACCACCGAGATCAGAGTAACAATGGATCAGGATGCGCTTGATGATTATAATGCTCAGATTGCAGCACAGGAAAAGAACTTGAAAGATTATCTGGAGGCCGCGACCGGAGAAAGACCTGATTTTGAGATGCCGCGCATCGACAAGCAGATGATTAGCGGTATTTTGCAGGCGCAAAACTTTGCCTTCCCCGGCGGTTTCATCGAATGGGACGGTTCGGATTATCTTGTGCGTGTGGGGGATGATTTGAATAGTCTGACAGAAATCGAAGGGTTGACAGTGTTCCAGTTCGACAGTCCGGTTCCGAACATTCAGTTTCCGACCGTACGGATGGTTGATGTCACTTCAGTAGAAATGGTGAATGCTGAGGAACGTCAATATTCCAAGGTAAACGGTAATGAGGCCATTTCCATCTCGATTCAAAAAGGAAGCGAATTCGCGACGACCGATGTGGCCGCCGGTGTCAACGCGGCGCTTTTGGAACTTCAAACAGAAGATGAGGACCTGAATGTAACGGTACTGTTCGATCAAGGAGAATATATCAACATAGCCACAGGATCGGTTGTGAATAATCTCATCATCGGTGGGGTATTGGCCATCGTTGTTCTATTTGTCTTCCTGCGCAGTGTTCGCATCACGTTTGTGATTGGTGTGGCGATTCCCATCAGTTTGATGTTTGCGATTGTCTTAATCTATTTATCCGGCATTACCCTGAATATTGTTTCGCTTGGCGGTCTTGCGCTTGGTATCGGGATGCTGGTTGATAATTCCATTGTGGTCATCGAGAACATCTACCGTATGAAGAGTGAGGGTAAGTCAAGTAAGGAAGCGGCTGTTCGTGGCACCTATCAGGTCGGGGGGGCCATCATTGCCTCTACCTTGACTACAATCGGTGTGTTCTTACCGATTATGTTCATCGAAGATTTTATTCGTGAGATTTTCTATCAGTTGGCTTTGACAATCTCGTTTTCCTTGTTGGCTTCCCTGTTAATCGCCTTGACCTTCGTGCCGACGGTTGCAAACCGGATCATGCGTGAAGACGAGGGCCTTGAGAAGAAGAATGTCTTCTTTGAGTCCGTGAAAAATCTCTATGAGAAGATTCTCAGGGCAATCTTCAAGTTCAGACTTGGCGCATTGCTTGTTGTCCTCGGGTTGTTCGTGCTTTCGTTTTTCGCCGCAACATCCAGAGGGTTCGAATTTTTCCCGGATTCCGATGAAGGAACCTTGCGGGCGACTTTAAGCTATTCCGAGGGGGAACGGTTGGATTTCGCGGCATTGACGGATACGTTGGACGATATTAACGAAGCATTGTTGGCGTTTGATGCGGTAGAAACCGTTGGTATTACCTATGGTAGTTCCGGTATGGGCATGGGAATGTTCGGCGGTGACGATATCAATCTCAGCATTGTACTCAAAGAAGATAGACGGCAATCCACCGTGGCTGTCGGCGATGATATTCAGACATTCCTGGAAGATAACTATCCGATGTTCGATGTCGCTGTCCAGGGAACGGAAATGGATACATCCACCATTATCGGCGAAGGAGTGCAGATTCGATTGCGGGGTCAAGATCTGGAAGCTTTAAGATATGAAGCCGCACGATTGTCCCAAGAACTCGAAACCATAGACGGCCTGCGTGATATCGACGATGGGCTGGGAAACCAGCGTGAAGAGATCAAAATCACAGTCGATAAGGACGAAGCCATTCAATACGGTTTGACTGTCGGGGGTGTGTTGATGGAGATGTCTGAATTCCTCGCGACACCTGAACAGGTTACGACAGTTAGAATGAATAATCAAAACTACCATCTGTATGTCTATGAAGAGGGCCAAACCCGAAGACAGACGATCGCGACCCTTGATGAGCTGAAGTCATATGTGATTGCGACGGATCTACTGACAGGGGAGCCTGTGTTGCTCGAGGATGTGGCAACCGTCGAGCTTCAACCCGGTTTTTCAAGCATCAACCGGTTCAATGGTGTCAGAAGCGTTACGATCAGTGCAGGTATCGCCAGTGATTACAATGCCTCAATCGTAGCAAGTGATGTGGAGACATTGATGGAAACGCATACGTTGCCAGAAGGTTTTGATTACAGGATTCTCGGTGAAAATGAAGAGATCATGGCCACAATCGATACCTTGATTCTCGTTGGTGCACTCGGAATCACCATTGTCTATATGATTATGGCTTCCCAGTTTCAATCTCTGACTTACCCGTTCATCATCATGATGACCATTCCGATGGCTTTTACAGGTGGGTTTGGCATCTTGTATCTCTTCGGTCTTCCGGTAAGTATTGTCGCGTTGATCGGATTGATCATTTTAAG
>SLJL01000006.1 GCA_007135105.1 Candidatus Izemoplasma sp. | reverse complement strand
TACAACCGCCGATCCTTCGATATGAAACTAGAAGAAACCATTCAAAGCCTGAATGATGCTTCCGTGTACTGTGTTTTCATCGACCTTGACGATTTCAAGCTGATCAACGATGAACGCGGTCATCTGGAAGGCGACAGGGTCCTGCAAGCATTTGCGGATTTCTTGAAAAAAACCGTGTCCGAAAACAACACCATCGCCCGCTGGGGCGGCGATGAATTCGCCATCATTTTCCGTGGTGAAAAGCCTGAGCTCGACCAGACACTCAAGACAATCCACACCTTTGAAGAAAACCTTTCCGCCGGTGCGACACGACTGAAGAAGACCGATACGCTCGATACCGTGTTCAAACGCGCCGACCGCGCCGTCTATCAAATCAAAGCCGAAAAGAAAAATTACGCTACGAACAACACTAAAACCCTTGAAATCAAAACGTAATGGTGCTACAGTATGGGTATTGAAACCGAGGGGGATGTCCATATGAAAAAGTACAAACAAATCTTCGTATTCGATCTGGAAACAACCGGCTTCAAAGCCGGGTCCGACGACATCATCGATGTCGGTGGTGTGGTCTTAAAACCCGTCGGTCTTGATTATCTGAGTGAACAGTCGATCAACGAACTGGTGAAAACCGATAAAATCCTTAGTGAAAAAATCGTTAACCTGACCGGCATCACCCAAACGATGAGCCAAAGCGGCATCACCGATAAAGCCCTTTATCTCATCTTGAAACCGCTGCTTGATAAGGACACGCTGCTCGTGGCCTACAACATGCAGTTCGACATCGGTTTCATCGATGCGCTCATGAAGCGTCATGAACCCGCTTTTACGATGCGCTGCGATCTACTTGACCTTCTGACGGTCTATAAGGACATGCATCCCTATCCGCACAAACTCGAAAACGCATTAAAAACCTATAACATCGATATCGAACATGCCCACCGCGCGTTTGACGATGCGCTCGCAACATCCAAACTTTTCAGAATATTAAGGGACACCATCCCTTTAAGCGCCTATATCAACCACATCGGCTACCACGAGAAATACGGCCTAAGCGGCATCAGATACCCCCACGTGCGCTACTGGCCCCAAAGCTATCAGACCGGAACGTTTTTAAAGAAAATCCGCGCCACACAATGCCAATGACACCTCACGAGGTGTCATTTTTATTTTAATTGTAATCTTATTTGTAGTAATTTCTAATGTGGGGCAATGCATATGGTTTGAAATTCAAACTTCTTGCTCCTATTATGATTATAACAGCGCAAAGCGCTATATTTGATTATTATTAGGGGGACTACTATGAAACGCATTGCCTTTTTACTAAGCTTCATGGTGCTGGTACTTGCCGCATGCGGCAACGGTGATGATACCACCGAAGTCACCATTACCTTCGATTCAATGGGCGGTGAGGCCGTGGAGGATATAACGGTCAGCTTACCCGATGCGACAGTCAACTTACCACAACCCGAAAGAGAAGGCCACACGTTCGCAGGCTGGTATCTGTCTGAAGACCTGATTGAAAGTTTTGATCCCGCCGCACTGGTCGATGAATCAACGATCACGCTTTATGCGGCTTGGCAGGAAGTCTCAGACGAAACCGCGGCGACGGTCACCTTCGACACGGGAGGCGCCGCTGCGCTCGATCCCGTTGAAGTGACGGTGGGCGAAACACTCGCTGAACCGGACGAACCGAGCCGGGACGGCTATGTCTTTGCGGGGTGGTATGATTCACCTGCCTTTGGTACTGCTTTCGATTTCACCGAAAGCATCGACGAAGATGTGACCATCTATGCAAGATGGCTTGAGGTTTTTACCGTCACTTTCTATGATAGCGACGGCACGAGCCTTGAGTCAACCGAAGTCGTAGAGGGTGAAACCGTCGCTCAACCGGATGATCCCACGAAAGACGATTTCGTCTTTGATACCTGGGTAACCGACTACACGAGTGAAACCCCGTTCGATTTCAGCGAACCGATCGCAAGCGAAACAGGCATCCATGCTCTGTGGGTGGAGCTTTTCACCGTGGTTTTCATTGTGGAAGGCACCACCATTGAAACCGTGGAAGTGCCCGAAGGTGAAACCGTCAGCTTGCCCGATGATCCGAGCAAGGCTCACCATACCTTTGTCGGGTGGACCGTAGACGAACTCAACCTGAATCCGTTCGAGGCACCCTACACGGTTGAATCACACCTCGAAGTTCATGCAAACTTCGAGGCTGACACATACACCATAACCTTCGAGACGGCGCCCGCCGATCCACTAAGCGACTTGAACGCTCAGTACGGTTCGGTCATCTCGGCCCCCGCTCTCAGCGAGGTCGATGGCTACCTGTTCGCCGGTTGGTATGAAGATGCCGCTTTCACCACCGAATTCGTGTTCGACACGATGCCACCAGAAGATATCACAGTTTATGCGCGTTGGATTGAGGAAGGGTCCATCAACACCGTATCATTCTATGTGGCTGGCGAACTCTACGAACAACAGACGGTCTACGACGGTGAAACAGTCGTTTTACCCTCAGAACCGACCAAGACCGGGCACACTTTCATCGGCTGGATGCATTTCGATGAACCGTTCGACGCATCCGAACCGGTCATGACGCATCTGGATCTCGTGGCCGCGTTTGAGGCGAACGAATACACGATCACCTTCGAAGACGATCTTGCACCTGCGATCAGTGCGCCGTACGATGCAACCATAGAAGCACCCGAAGCGCCTTACCTCGAGGACCACACCTTCGCCGGCTGGTATCTCGATGAAGACCTCGAAGAACCGTTTCTCTTCGATACCATGCCCCTTGACGGTGCCCATCTCTATGCGCGCTTCATCGACGACAACGCACCGATGAGCGTTCTTGATGTGATCTTGACACAACCTGAAAGCGCCACCTTCGAAGATCTGACCTTGATCTATTCGGAATACCTGTCTGACTTGGAAGGCGGGACCCACTTAGCCATTCTCTCAGACGGCGAGCATGCGCTATTTGCCATGCTGGATCCCGGTGTTGCCCTCGGCAGTGTGGTCAGTTTCGAGGCGAACCTGCATTATGAGGGCGATTATCCGATCATCGTCCATGTAGAAGATTTCACCGATCATGGCGTCGATCCGGACTTCTCCTTCGACCCCGTTACGGTCAGTCTCGAGGATCTACGCAGTCAGGACTTCGGACCGCTGGATGTCGGTAACGTGTATGAAATCACCGACTTCATGATGGAAGCCGAAGGCATGTATGCCATGTTCGATATTACCTTCGATCGATTCTACCCACTGTTCAACGTCATGTTCACCGATAC
>SLJL01000012.1 GCA_007135105.1 Candidatus Izemoplasma sp. | reverse complement strand
TGGCAGAAACGTCTCACGATGATATCCGGATAAGGTTCGATTTCCTTGATGGTCAAGATGCGCATTATACTGGTATTGCGAAACAATACCGTAATTATCTGATCGATCAAGGTGTGTTGCGTTCGCTTGAAAGTTCTAGCGACCGGATTCCCATCCACATCCAATTTTTAATGGCGGATTCCACCAGTCGATTTTTCGGAAAGTCACTCATCGAGATGACAAGCATCGAGGCGGCAAGGGATATCTATGATGATTTGCACGCTGCCGGACTTGAAAATCAGACAGTATCGCTACTTGGATGGAACAGAGGCGGTTATAGCGGCCGCTTGCCCTCGGCGGTGAATTTCGAATCCCGTCTTGGTAGTTCCCGTGCATATGAAGCATTTATCGACCATATCAACACCAGCAGCAATCAAGTATATCTGGTGAACGATTATGTGCACGCATCCAACGATACCGGACGCATCACCTACCGAAATGATGTGGCCGCAGGGGTCGACCGTTTTAAAATGGATAGAACCAGACCGAATCGCGTCTATCCAAACCGGTATACCCTCTTGCCCTCAACCTCTAACCGATTGGCCCTGCGTGATTTGAGTGACTATGAAGATCTCGGTGTCAAGGTTTTGCATGAGAGCCTCGCCAGTACGTTGTTTTCCTATTATGAACGGGATATCTATACCCGAACCGATACATTTAGAGCGTTTGAAGACATCTATCAAGCGTATGACGAACAAGCAGGCTACTATTATCCCAATGCATATGCTTATAAGTATACCGATACCTTTTTCCATATGCCGCTTTATAACTCGCAACTGAAATATTTTGATGATCTGATACCGTTGCTACCGATAGTATTGCGGGGACATATGGAACTTTATAGCGAGTTTTTAAACTATAACAGTCTTGGCAGAGAACAATTGCTTGCCTTGATCGATTTCGGAATCAATCCATCGTTCATTCTTTCAGAGAACCGTGCAAGTAACTTGCGCGGCTCCGATATCGAATATTACTATACATCGAGATACGATGAATGGCGCAACAGTGTCATAGAAGATTACCTGTTTGTCAACGATGCCTTGCAACATGTGATTGGTCACACGATTATCAACAGGCAAGTTCTGGATGTCGGCATCGTCGAAGTCACGTATGATAACGGTGTCTATTTCGTGATCAATTATACCTCACAAACCTACACGTTGCCGGACGACGTATCGGTTGCTCCCCTGGATGTTCACATCGGAGGTGTTGGATCATGAAAAAGTGGTGGTCGCGTTTGTCTGCGTTTATCGAAAAACGGATTGCGGAACCGTTAGGAAAGTATCTGTACAAGCTGACGCATAACCGTGTTTTTGATGTAAAATCGAACCGCTTGGTTCTGTTCAACAAGTTCAACATTCCGATGACGAACCGTAGGCGTGAGAGCTTGATCGGCATGGGTTTCATCTTCATCTGGATTGTCGGTTATCTCATTTTCACCCTTTATCCGGTTTTCTACAGTCTGTATTTGAGTTTTTTCAAGGTCACACTGGATGGCGCGTCTCTGGAACTTATTTTTGAGGGCATCAACAATTATCGTGCATCATTCCTGAGCGATCCCTATTTTGTGGAAATACTCATTGAATATGTCTTGGAGACGCTTATCAATGTGCCGGTCGCCATTGTGTTTGCACTGGTGATAGCGATATTGATCAATCAGAATATCAAAGGTAAGGGCGTATGGCGAACCATTTTCTTCCTACCGGTCATCATCACCAGTGGGCCGGTCATTCAGGAACTTGTCAATCAAGGCGCCACGACATTGCCTTCCATTGCGGATTATACCTTCATTGAAATGATCCTTGATAACATCAGCAACCTGCTTGCCAATCCACTCCAGGCATTGTTCGATCAGATTCTTCTGGTTTTGTGGTTTGCGGGGATTCAAATTCTAATTCTCTTGGCGGGGCTTCAAAAAATAGACCGATCCATCTACGAAGCATCGATGATCGATGGGGCAGGGCCCTGGACATCCTTCTGGAAAATAACCTTGCCCTCGATCATGCCGTTGATTTCCATCAGTATCATCTACACGGTCGTTTCCATGAGTGTTTTTAACACGAACCGCGTCATTATCTATATCAGAGATATCATGCTCGCCCCACCCACACCGGCATTGACAACCGGCTATGGATATACCGCGACACTTGCCTGGATATATTTCGTCGTGATGAGTCTGATCATCATTTTCTTCATTGCGCTGATCAATATCCGAAAGGGGTTTAGATCATGAGAAAACTAGTTCGTAAACCCTACGTGTTTATCAAGGACATCATCGAGCTCATCAAGAAAAAAGAATACGCACAATTAAAAGTCCGTGTTAAACGGGCCTTTATCGGTATGCAGTTCACCGATGGCTTGCTTTATAAGTTGCTGGTTTACACTTTACTCGTCAGTTTGGCCTATATCTATCTCTATCCGGTGCTATACATGGTCACGAACAGTTTCATGACGATGTCGGATATCATCAATGTGGCCGTACGCTGGATTCCATCCAGTCTGAACTGGGAGAATTACCGCTTGGTCTGGACAGGTATCAATTACCCGCGGGCTTTGCTGGACGCCTTGATTCTAGCCGTTGTTCCGGCTTTCAGTGCCACGGTTTCCAGTGCGATTATCGGCTATGGATTCGCGCGATATCGTATGCCTTTTAAGAGATTGCTGATGGTTTTGATGATCATGTCATTCATCATTCCACCGCAAATCACCATGTTGCCGACATTCAGAATGTATGCCAACTACGATCTGCTCGGATCCTTGCGGGCATTTGTCTATCCGGCCATTCTGGGTCAAGGGTTGAATGGTGCCATTTATATTCTTGTTTTTTATTCATTTTTCAAAATGATACCCAAAAGCCTAGAAGAATCTGCCCAACTCGATGGCGCCGGCCCGATCACCGTCTTTACCAAGATCGCTCTACCGCTTGCCGTACCGGCAATCATCATCGTCTTCTTGTTCAGTTTTGTCTGGTATTATAACGAGACATATCTAGCGGGCTTGTTCTTAAGAGGTAGTGAGATGACAACCCTGCCGCTGCGAATCGAACAGTATATCAGCAACTTCACGAGCATCTATCCCGAGGGCAGCCCGGCCAGAGAGTTGTTCCAGGCTGTTAGACTAGCCGGATACATTCTTGCGTTATTGCCGCTGCTGATCATCTATTTCTTCACGCAGAAATATTTCGTCGAAAGCATCGATAGAACCGGCATCACAGGAGAATAAGAGTATGCAATGTCTCGAATCTTCACGCCTTTCAAGGCAACGGCTTC
>SLJL01000072.1 GCA_007135105.1 Candidatus Izemoplasma sp. | reverse complement strand
TCTTTTAGATCCGCTTGGATTCGCTCGATCATATCAAAGACTCCCGTTGATAGGCATCGATGGTTTTCGGTGTGTGTATGCGTAGGACACCGGTACCTTTGACACTGAAGAAACCGAGCCCCGGCACAACGATATCGGTCTTCTGATCGCGTTTGAGGGGAAACTGGTGTACCTTGAACTCAAAGGCGTTTTTCGGATCCTGTGGGGGTTTGAGTATACCGCCGACGTGTTTTTCGTAAAACTGGTCGGCGTTGATCATCTTCGTGCGGTGTAGTGTCACCTCGGGTGCGATGTAAAACGTGAACGTCGTCGGTAGGCCTTTGAGAAAATCCATGCGCAAAAGCCCGCCTGCAAAGATGGTCTGGTTGACTTCGAGCTGATAGCTTCGCGGTTTGACTTCTTTTTTGGGTTGTACCAGCTTCAAGTCCGTATCTTCCAAAAGATTATAGAGATGGTTTTTCTTGATCAGGCCGGGTGTGTCATATAAGGTGGTGTCGAAGAATGGTATCTTGATGAAATCCTGGGTGGTGCCGGGTCCATGGAATGTCGTAATCGGGGCTTCGTTCTTCTGCATCACCGAAGAGATCATGTGATTGATGATGGTGCTTTTGCCGACATTGGCGGTGCCGACAACATAAATGTCAAGTTTTTTCGCGTCCGCTTGCAAAGTTTCTATCAGTTCATCGATACCCCAACGTTTCTCGGCACTGATAAGCAGGATCTTTTCCGGTTTGAGACCGTAAGCGTGCAGGATGGTATTGATTTTATGTTTAAGTTTGGCATCTTTCACGCTTTTAGGTAAAAGGTCGCGTTTGTTGGCAATCACCATCAGGCGATTCCCCTGGGTCAGTTTATGGAGTTGCGGTAGGATGGAGCCTTCGATATCGAATACATCGATGACATTGGCGATCAGGACCTCTTTCGGGATGCTAAGCATCATATCGAGATAGTCCTCACGACTCAGATAAGTCGGCATGACCTCCCCATAGTTGCGCATGCGAAAACACCGCATGCAATACACGGTCTCTTCAGTATCCAACGCCTTGGGTGTGTAAAAGGGTGCGGTTTTATCGGTGTTTTGCAGCTTGCCGCCGCATCCGATGCAGTGTGGGGCATCTTGCATGTTCTCACCTATCTCCCAAATTCAGATTATCGTAGATCTCGGGATGTTTTCTTTTTATTTTTCCAAGCATCTTTTTTTCAAGATGCCGGTTGATTTTCGTGTACCATTTTTCGGTTTTCTTTTTTATCGGTTTTAGCCAAAGAACCTTCAGATCCATCCTTTTTGCGCCGAAAACATCGGTCATCAGCTGATCACCGATAACCATGACGTTATCTTTTTCAGTATTCAAAAGTTTCAACGCTTTTTTGAAACCACGTTTCATGGGTTTTTTCGCCCCATAGATGAAAGGTAGCTTCAACGCGCTTGAGAAATGGGCGATGCGTGGTTTGTGGTTGTTTGAAATCAGAACGATGAAAAACCCTTCCGCCTTCAACTGTCTGAACTTGCGATGCAGTGCCTCGCTTGGCAAGGTTTGATCGTATGGAATCAAAGTATTGTCGATATCGATCAACAAGGCTTTGATGCCCTTTTGCTTAAGCGCGTCGAAGTCGATGTCGAAAAAGGTGGGTTTGTGATCGTCTGGAATGAACTGCTTTTCGTTTAAGAACCATTGTATCATGAGAGACCTCCGGGTACATTATACTAGATGGATGTGGCGTTGTCACGTAGATAGATGCGGTGATATGCTTCGAGATTGAGCTTGTTCGCTTTGTATTCGGGATCGAAAACGGCTAGTTGTTCGTAAAACGCACGGCTGTGTCCGGCAACGAACAGATGGGTGACTTCGTGGGCATAGACACTGTGGAGACACTGAACCGGATAATGGACGAGCGCAAGGTTCAAGTTGATCCGGTTCTTGGCTTTGTTGCAGGATCCGAATCGGCTGAGCGTGTAGCGTGTGTAGAAGTCGGGGTGACACTTTTCAAGTTCGGGGTGTTGTTGCCGCATCTTATCATGCAGGGTATGTGTAGTTTTCAAAAGGTGATGTTTCAGTGCCTGTTCCAAAAGGTTTTTGATGGTGGCTGCATCATCTTTAGGTGATACAACAACAATACGGTCGGCGGCGATGGTGACATCCGAAGGCCCGTTCTGGTAAAAGACCGGTAGACGTGCACCGAAAATCGTGAGCGTCTTCGGTTTCCTCAGGGCAATGTGAAAATCCGGTTTCACCGGTAGGTTCATGATTTGTTCCTCATATGTTTTCAAGACTTTTCTTATTTCGCGCATCGGCGTTCTTACCGGTGCAGATACTCTTAGGCGATGCTTATCGGTCTTTCTGACGATGATCCGTTTTTGCTGTTTACGTCTGATGATCTCGATTTCCGGGGTGCGGTTCATAGTTTATCGCATAGCCTTCTTAATGCTTCTGCCCCTTTTTGCACCGCGACTGAAGTCTGGGTTTCCATATCGTCCAGCTGATCCTCCGTATCGATGAGATCGCTGATCGTGCGAAATGCCAAAAAGGGAATTTCCTTTAGATAAGCCACTTGAGCGATTGCGGCACTTTCCATATCCACTGCGTAGATGTCATCATAGATGCTGTCCAATCCGTTTAACTGATTACGCGTGGTCACGAATACATCACCGCTGGCTAGCGTGCCGATGTGGATCGCTTCACCCGCCAGTGTTTCCGTGAACTGTTTCAACAATGTCTCGTCGGCTTCATAATAAGGCGGCAAGCCCGGAACTTCGCCCTTCATGTAATCAAAAGGGGTAACATCGACATCGTGCTGGACATATTTTTTGCCGATGACGATATCGGCGAGTTTCACGTTCAGGCCACCGGATATGCCGGTATTGAAACAGACATCGAGAGCATAGCGCTCCATGAACAACGTCGCCTTGTAGGCGGCATGCACTTTGCCGATACCGGTTTTGATCACATAAATGTTATGCTTGGGATGATATAGCGTATAGACTGATAGCTGCGCGGTTTTTTTAAGTTCGATGCGTTCAAATAAAGAAAAGAATGCGTCCTTTTCTTCATCCATCGCAAAAATGATGCCGATATTCATACGATACCCTCCTCGGTATGAAAAAAAGAATGAAAGCTCATTCTTTTATTTCACGTCTAAGATTTTGATGTGTATTTCACGACGAGCTTCGGTTTTATAGGTGACTTCATCTCCGGGTTTATGACCGATGACGGCTTTTCCGACCGGTGACTCGTTGGAGATCTTGTTGTTGAAAGGGTCGGCTTCGATGGAACCGACAATGCTGTATTCAACAGGGTCCTTCCCGTTGACGCTCAGTTTAACGGTTTTCCCGATTGTGATTTTGTTGCCTCTGCTGTCTTCTCGGATCAATTCGGCGTGCTTCAGGATGTTCTCGATTTCCTTGATCCGTGTTTCGATGCGGGCTTGTTGGTCTCTTGCGGCATCGTAATCGGCATTCTCACTCAAATCACCTTGTGCTCGTGCTTCCTTGAGCGCTTCAAGTATTTTTTCGCGTTCGGTGGTCTTCAGATGTTCGAGTTCGGCCTTGAGCTTATCGATCCCTTTTTGGGTTAATTGATAGGTTTGGTTTTTGCCATTTTTTGTTTTTTCCATGGGTAATCCTCCTTGATTATGTCGTTATTGTATCATGTTTTTCCATTGGTGACAATTTTATTTTTCACGGGCGATTCTCAGCATATCATAAGGTTTCACCGGAATCGGAATATCAATCTGCAACCGCTGTTTCGGATGGCGTGCTACCGTGGTTTCATTCCCGTTTTCATCCTGCATGGTCTTCAGTAGAAACGTCAAGGGTTCAAAGTCGGGAGAAAGCACCTCGATCAGCTGGCCGGTCTTGAAATGGTTGCGTTGTTCGACGAGGGCTTTTCGGGTTTTCGGGTCGTATGCCAAAACGAGTCCGATGAACTCCTGTGTCGGCTGTTCACTCCGTAAATTGTATAGTTGCTGGTTCAAATCCGTCATCCCTTCCATGAAACCGTGTGAAGAAAGACGGTTTTCAGCCTTCTTGATCTCGAGAAGATATTTTGGGATGTCCACCTCGATCTCACCGGTGAGCTCATCGATCAGTTTGCGGTAGGTTTTCACCACCGTGGCGATATAGTGCAGACTTTTCATGCGCCCTTCTATTTTTAGTGAATGAACCCCCAAGTCAATTAGTCTGGATACATACCGGATCGCCTGCAGGTCCTTTGAGGCCATTGAAAACGGCATGGTTTCATTCAGTTTCTCGTTTCCATCCAGCAGATCGTAGTTCCACCGGCATGAATGTGCACAGCCACCGCGATTGGCGTCCCGATCGGTCATATTGTTGGATAGGGTGCATTTGCCGGAATAGGAAACACACATGCCACCGTGGATGAATACTTCCAGATCCAGCACGGCGTGCGCTGTCAGGTTTTCAAGCTCCTCCAACGTCACCTCACGGGCGAGTACCACCCGTTTGACACCACGCTCAGCCCAAAAGTTTATGGCGCGGTGATTGGTGATGGATTGCTGCGTCGAAACATGGATTTCAAGGTTGGTATGCCGTCTTGCCGCATCGATGACGGCTGTCGAGGCACAGATGATCGCATCGACATGAAGCGTCTCTAAAGCTTTTAAATATTCGACTAGACCTGCCATGTCCTCGGGATGCGGAAAAATGTTGGTCGTCACATAGATTTTCTTGCCGAGGGCATGCGCGAAATCGACAGCTTCCTCGATATCTTTCAAGCTGAAGTTCGATGCCCGAGAACGCAATGAAAATAACTTCCCGCCCAAAAAAACCGCATCGGCACCATAAAGTAAGGCTACTTTCAGCTTTTCGAGATCGCCGGCAGGCGCAAGCAGCTCAGTCTTGATCATGGCCCGGCTCCTTTCCCTTTTCGTAGACGGTCTTCTTGAAATAAAAACCATCGTCATGGTCATGGTATGCCGAGGAGTCGACAGTTTCTCCAGCCAAGGCGCGCACATAATCATCCAGGATTTTCATATGGCGCTCAAGACCGAACAACATACCGTCGACGACAAACACAGCCACATGGGGCTTCAGGCTTTCAAGCACTTTGAAGCTCGCCAAGGGATTGGCCCTGAAGACATGGGTCCCGAAATCATCCTGGATAATGGGGTATTGTTCTTCACGGATTTCTTCTTTGAGCTTCAAGACTTTATTGTGGTATTTCTTCGCATGTTGTTTCTTGGTGTAATCGAAAAACGATTTAATCAATCGCCGTTTGCTGTGGAACATATTGAGATAGCCGTGTCCGATGATGGTAAGCGGCATGTTTGAACCGGTACCGATGGTTTTTATATCTTCCAGCGTCATTTCTCTGGTGAGTACCACACTTTTGATTTGCTCGTTATTCCAAAAAGCCACATCACCGGGATTGGTGAGATAGGTCTCGGGATAATAGATGAGCTTATCGGTCAAATCAACCGATTTGGCGGTTTCGAAAACGGCCAGGTCGGCAAAAAGTATCCCGTCGATGTTTTCCGAGTTTTTCGCCAGATATGAAAAACAATCGTCCAGTTTATCAAGATCGTCTTCATGAAGAATTGCGTTGAGATTCAAATAGACTTCAAGACCGTTAGCCTTGGCGATTTTCGAAAGCGTGGTTACCTCGGGTAAAGACACAGGACCTTCGATCCTTTGTGAAAGCCCGTGGACACCAAAAATAACGCCATCAAGATTTTTCGTGGCGATTTCTCTCAGGGACTTTTCGTTTGCGGTGGTGAACAACTTCATGAGGATCCCTCTTTTTTGATGATAAGACATAATCCGTCGCCGATGTTGTGGATGGCGACATCGTAGTCCCGTCTTGTCATGATATATTGGTTGAACGCATCGATTTTACGAAGCAGTTGTCTCAGATTTTTCGAACGGATGTTCTCCTCGATCAATCCGTGGAAAAGCACATTGTCAACCAGGGCGATGCCGCCAGGTGACAACAAATGCTCGTATTTTTCAAAGAAATTGATGTTTTGCGCCTTGGCGCCGTCGATAAAAAGCAGGTCGTATTGGGTTTTGGGCAAACCATCGAAATTCACCGTCAATGCGTCTTCTTCAAGTAGAACGATGACATCCTCAAGGCCACTGTGTGCGATGTGTCTTCGTGCCGTATCCGCCATCCGTTGGTCACGTTCAAGCGTGGTGACATGACGAACCCCCGGCTCTTTCGCCATCATGATGGCGGTATAGCCGATCGCAGTCCCGATCTCCAGAACGGTTTCACAATGTTTGAGTTTGAGGAGTTGTTTCAGGAAGCGCGCACTTTCAAGGTCGATGATGGGAATGTTCCTATGTTCGGCAAATGCACGCAAAGAAACCAACAGTTCGTCGGTTTCCTGAGGATGTATGGTACTTAGATAACTCACTCGTTTGTTTCTTCTTCTTCCAGGAAAGTATTGAGGACTTCCTCGATCATATCCCACTCGGATTCTTTTTCGATCGGTTTTAGATCGCCACCGTCTTCTTGTGTCTCGTCATAGGACGCGGCGAAGACTTCATCCGAATCTCCGGGTTCCTTGTAGATGACATATGATTTGCCCGTTTCTTCCGATGAGAATGTCAGGACGATTTCAAAATCCTTTTCGTTACCGGCCTCATCAATGACACGTAGCGTTTTATCTTCCATTGTGTTCACGCTCCTTTTATTTTTTTTGGTCCAGGTAGTTCTGTAAAATAATCACCGCTGACATCTGATCCAGTGTCTGTTTACGTTTCTTCCTGTTTTTTTTGCTGAAGATCATTGTCTGTTGTGCCATGCGCGAGGTAAGTCTTTCATCAATGGCGATCACTGGTATGGTTAGTTTCTTTTCCAATGTTTCCTTGAAGCGAAGGGTTTTTTGTGCCTGGTTTCCAAGCGAACCATCCATGTTTTTGGGCAAGCCCAGGACAATCGCTTCAACAGGTTCTACTTCCAGGATGGCCAGTACTTTTGCTACGGCCATTTCCGTCTTGTCGGTTTCGAAACGGTAGTTTTCAAGGCCGCGGGCCAGGGTTTTTTCTTTATCGCTGATGGCGATCCCCAGGGACGCATCACCGTAATCGAGTCCAAGTATTTTCATGAGAGTTTTTCTTTCACGAAGGCAAGCACTTCATGGACCTTTTCAGGATCCTTCCCGCCGGCCTGGGCGAAATCGGGTCTTCCACCACCGCCACCACCTGCGATTTTCGCGGCCGCTTTAACAAGATTTCCGGCATGGACATCGCTTTTGGATTTGGCGATGAAAACGACTTTATCCTTGGTGATGTTGGCAATGAAGACGACGCCTTGTTTTTGTTTTTCCATCAGCCTGTCCGCAAGTGTCTTCACGGTGCTCATATCCATATTTTCGGTCGTGGTGATGATGTTGCCATTGGGATCGGCGTCTGCCAGATATTTCCCGATATCGCTCAACGAGCTTTCCTGTTTCTTCTGCTCGTAGGTCTTCTCCAGTTGCTTCACGGCGCTTTGAAGTGTTTTCAGGTAGTTCCTATAGTTGATGACATCCTGATAGGAACCGGTGATTTTCGGTTCTTGCGGGATATCGATTTGTACATCGATGCCTTGCTCGTCAGCGGCTTTCATAATCTGCGCTTTCTTGTTCAGCAGGTGATGGGCGTTGCTTTTCACGCCTTGAAGATAATCATCGATTTCATAAACGCGATCCTTCGCCAGGCCGACAATCCGGTAGATACCGGAGCCTTTCGATTCGATAGAAGCAATGGCGAAGGCCTCGATTTCTGCGGTATTGTCCACATGGGTGCCGCCACAGAGATCCAGAGTTTCTCCCATATCGACAAGACGGACTTCATCTTCGTATTTTTCACCGAACTCGGCAATGGCGCCTTTTGCTTTCGCGGTTTCCAGATCGGTATGGTCGATATCGACCGCAATGGCTTTTCTTATCTTCTCGTTGACAAGTTTCTCGATTTCAAGCAATGTAGCTTCATCCGGTAACGACAGATGATTGAAATCGAATCTGAGATAATCGGGGCCAACGAGCGACCCCTGCTGCATCACATGGGTACCGAGGTGTTGTCTTAATGTGGCAAACAGCAAGTGGGTCACCGAATGGTGGGCCTTGGTCGCTTCTCTGGCGACCGTGTCAACCTTAAGTTCGACGGTGTCCCCTGCATTGAGGTCGTGATCATCAAGAAAATGAAGAAACTGACCATTGGGAAGTTTCTGTACGTCCATGACCTCATAGACTTTGTCATCTTTGATGATGACACCCTGATCGGCGACTTGACCACCGCTTTCGGCATAAAATGGCGTACGGTCGACAACGATACCCGGCGCGAACACTTTTATGACCTTACCGGTTGTTTCTGTTTCATTGTAACCGATAAACGTACTTTTTTCCTTGAAATTGAGAAATTCGGGATTCTGGTCGTTCATCGTCGCACTGTCTTTACGGGCTGCACGTGCTCTTTCCCTTTGCATCTCCATGTGTTCCTTGAATCCTGCTTTATCAACGGAGACGCCTTTTGCTTCCGCATATTCCTCGGTCAATTCCACCGGGAAGCCGTAGGTGTCATAAAGCATGAACGCCTCTTTGCCTTCGATGACTTGCACATCTTTTTCCAACAGGGATTCAAGGATTTTTTCACCTTGGTTCAAGGTTTCCAGAAATTTGGTTTCTTCTTTTTCAATCATGGTTTTTGTAAAGGCCCGGTTCTTGATGAGGTAGGGGTAGGTCTCTTGCATCATCTCGATGACCTCGTCTACCAGATCAACCAGAAAAGCCCTCTTGATGCCGAGGGATTTTCCGTGTTTCACCGCACGGCGCAACAAGCGTCTTAACACGTAGCCACGGCCTTCATTCGAGAAGGTTGCGCCGTCGGACAAGGCAAAAACGACCGTACGGATATGATCGGCGATGACCTTGAAGGACATCGAACCGTCATACGGTTTCTCGGCAATGATGCTCAAGGCTTCGATGACAGGGTAAAAGAGATCCGTTTCGAAGTTGGTTTCGGTTTCCTGGATAACACAAGCCATGCGTTCAAGACCCATTCCGGTATCGATATTCTTCTTCGGCAGTTCCGGATAGGCTTCCCTGTCCAATCCCTTTTTGGCGTTGTATTGACTAAAGACAATGTTCCATATTTCAATATAGCGGTCGTTCTCGATGTCGTTTCTGATCAGATCGAGATTTTCGGGTCCAAAACCGGAGCCACGGTCATAGAAAATCTCGGTACAGGGTCCGCAGGGACCGGGTCCGATTTCCCAGTAGTTTTCATAGCTTTTGATGATGTGGTCTGCTTTCACACCGACTTCGAGCCACTGCTTATAGGTCTCTTCGTCCGTAGGATAGACCGTCATATAAAGTTTATCGGGATCGAACCCGTAGTATTTGGGACTCGTCAAAAGCTCATAACCCCACTTTACAGCTTCATCCCTGAAATAATCACCGATGGAAAAGTTACCGAGCATCTCGAAAAACGTGTGGTGACGCGCAGTTTTACCGACGTTTTCTATATCGTTGGTGCGCAAGCATTTCTGCACATTGGCTATCCGGGGATTGCTCGGCACCTTCGAGCCGTCAAAATACCCTTTAAGTGGTGCCACACCTGCATTGATCCACAGTAGGGTCGGGTCGTTGATGGGAATCAACGAGGCACTGTCTTCAATCTTATGACCGCGTTCCCTAAAGAACTCGAGCCATGTTTTTTTAATTTCGTGTCCAGTCATCTTCTTCATTGCTATCACTCTCCTAAATCATTAAAAAACGCCCTTAAAAAACCTAAGGACGACAATGCCGCGGTACCACCTTTATTCATGAATGCACTCGAACTTGGTAACGCCCGCAGGCGGATGGGTTTGCCATCTCTCCAAAGTAGCTTCGATGTTTCCATACGGTTTGCTCTCAGCACACGCAAACTCTCTGTAACGTCTAAAAACCATCTACTCATCTTTATCAACGATTTATTTCATTATACAAAATGCACCGCGCAAATGCAAGGAATAAGAATGTTTAGACCGTCTCGTCCGTCATGAAATCATACGGTGTTTTGCCATCAAGTTCCTCACCGAGTGTATCGAAAGGAATGCGGGGGTCATCGATCGTGTGTTCCGCGATGAAACTTCCGGATGCCGCCATCTGTTTCAAACTGGCGTCGATTTGGCTTTCCCGATCCAGAACCTGTCCTTGAAGCTTCTCTTTCAGCATGGTACTCCGGTTTTCCTCGATCTGCCTGACCGCATAGGAAAGGTATTCGATATCACCGGCGATGATGAGTTTCTCTTTCGCTCGTGATATCGCTGTATAGATAAGCCGGCGTTTCAACAAGATGGCGTATTGTTTGAACAAGGGCAGGATGACGACCCTGTATTCGCTACCTTGGGCTTTGTGAACGCTCATCGCGTATGCGAGGGTAATCTGGTCCAGGTCCTGTTTCTGATACGTGACTTCGGTGCCGAAAAAATCGACCACAAGCGTGCCGTTATCACCATCCAAGCCGATGATACGACCCTGATCGCCGTTCATGATGCCGTCTTCAGCCCGGTTTTGCAGCTGTAGGACCTTATCGTTGAGATAATAGCACTTATCGCCATACTTAAGGTGTTTATCCTTATAAGGGTTATAGGTTTCCTGCAAAAAGGCATTGACCGCGTCGATGCCGATGTCGCTTTTATACATGGGAATCAACACCTGGATGTCATCCTGGAGGTCATAATCGTTCTTCATCAGATAATCGATCATCCGTTTGAGTCGTTGCTTGAAGTTTTCAGGGCGTTCGCGCAGTACGTAGCGGTCGGGATAGCGTTCATAGAGATCCCCGGGCACAACGCCTTTTCGAATCGAGGCGGCCAGATGGATGATGTTGGAGTTCTCACTTTGTCGATGGATCTTTTGCAGCGTGATGGTTTCGATCGTTTGTGATGCGATCAGATCCTTAAGGACCTGACCGGGACCGACCGAAGGGAGTTGTTCCTCATCGCCGACGAAGATGACGTGGGCATCATCGGGCAATGCGCGCATCAGATGATCGGCGAGCGTGATATCGATCATCGAACTCTCGTCGATAAGGAACAAGTCACCCGTCTGTTTCTGGTGCTCGTCATACATGAAAAGTCCGTCGAAACCGTATCCCAGAAATTTGTGGATGGTACTTGAGGTCACCCCGGTGGCTTCGCTCATCCTTTTGGCGGCACGGCCTGTGGGGGCGATCAGTTTGATGTTTTCGTCCTTGATTTTATTCAAGGTCCTGAAAGCATGGATGATGCCTTTGATGACTGTCGTCTTCCCTGTTCCCGGACCACCGGTCAAAATCATCAGTTTATGTCTCAAGGCTTGCTTGATAGCGGTTTTCTGCAAGGCGTCATACTGGATGCTTTCGCGTGTCTCGAATGTCTCGATGGCTTCTTGTAAAGCTTTATGATCGATATCACTGACGGTTTTCGTCGCCTGTTTGATCCGATCGGCCAACGCGGTTTCCTGTTTGCTTAAAGATGCAAGCACTAGCTTGCCTTGTTCTTCGAAGATGGTGCCTTTTTTCTTGAAACCGGTGATGATGGTTTGCACATCATCCTCGCTTGTCAGATCGGCGGTTTTATTGAGTTGGCGCAGCAATAGACTGATGAACTGGTCTTTCTTTATGTGCGTGTGGCCTTTTTGATATGCGAGGTGGGTTAGAAAATAAATGACCGTCGCTTTGATTCTGCGCGGATCGTTGTCGGAAATACCAAGTTTTTTCGCAATGAAATCGGCACGGTCGAAGCCGATGCCCGTAATGTCTTCTATCATCTGATAGGGATTGGCTTGGATGATCGCGAGGGTCTCATCCTTGTATACATCGACAATGCGTTTGGCCAGTTTCGGGCTCAGACCGTAATCATAGAGTTTGATCAAGGTCTGTTCACTCGCTTTGTGTTCAAGCAATTGATCCTTAAGGGTCGTCTTAACGGTCTTTGTGAGTTTGGGAACCTTGTTCAGCACCGCGGGATCGGTCGTGATTTTATGGATCGCATCTTTACCCAACGTGTTGACGATCCGTTCGGCGGTCTTCTCGCCGACACCGGTGAACAGTTCACTCGAAAGATAATCGATCAGGCCTTCTTCGTTGAAATCCTCCAGTTTTTCGTACTTGTCAAAAGCAAACTGTTCGCCGTATTGCTCGTGGGTCTCATACTTACCGAAAAAACGATAGGTTTCGCCTTTGATGGGTGTGGGTAGATAGCCTTTTACGGTCATGGTTTCCTTCGTACCTGAAAAAAGGCTTGCTTGGTCGGCAGAATGTTTCATCTCGACTTTCAGAATCGCAAACCCGTTTTCTTCGTTGTAATAGGTGATGGTTCTTATCGTACCTTCGATTTTTTCCATGCGTCCACCTCGTTTTCATTATAGCATATTTATCGTTTTAAGGGCTTGAAAAAAGGGATCGATTTACGATCCCTTGATGATGGTTTCAATGTCTTTTATTTCTTTGGGTATGTCACTGCTTAAGTTGACGTTACCTGTTTTCGTGACGAGGATGTCATCTTCGATCCGCACGCCGATCCCTTCTTTTGATGCATAAAGACCGGGTTCGATCGTCAACACCATTCCGGCTTCAAGGGGCAGGTCGTATTGACCGACATCATGGACATCCAGACCCATGAAATGGCCGATGCTGTGATAATAGACATTCTGGATGTCTTTTTCATCATCGATCAAGCCGAGTTTGACCGCTTTTTTTGCCAACAGGTCACGGGCATAATCGTTCAGGTC
>SLJL01000044.1 GCA_007135105.1 Candidatus Izemoplasma sp. | reverse complement strand
TTCCGCTTTGGCTTTTGGTTCCGCTTTGGCTTTTGGTTCCGCTTTGGCTTTTGGTTCCGCTTTGGCTTTTGGTTCCGCTTTTGGTTCTTGAGGCTTGATTTCGCCTTTGAGACCTTTTTGAGCGGTTTCACATAACACTTTGAAACCTTCAGGATCGTTAACAGCGATGTCGGCCATCATCTTACGGTTAACACTGACGCCGGCCAATTTGAGACCGTTGATCATTTTTGAGTAGGATAGTCCGTTCAGGCGTGCAGCGGCATTGATACGGCTGATCCATAGTTTTCTGAAATTGCTTTTACGTTTCTTGCGATCGCGATAGCTGTATGCAAGTGATTTCATCACTTGTTCGTGTGCGGTTTTATACAGTACACGTTTAGAGCCGAAGTAGCCTTTGGCAAGTTTCAAAGTACGCTTGCGACGTCTACGGGCTAAAGTGCCTACTTTTACTCGTGGCATGATATTCCTCCTAGAATTTCGTTATTGGATTATTTGACTTGGGAAAGTTGTTGTTTGATTCGTTTTTCATCGGCTTTTCCGATGAAACCACCGCTACGGTTGTTGCGGATGGCTTTTTTCGATTTATTGCCTTTCAAGTGCGAGCGGTTGGCTCGGGAAACTTTCAGTTTGCCGGTTGCGGTCTTCTTCACCCGCTTTTGTGTGGCGGAATGACTTTTCATTTTCGGCATGGTGGTTCCTCCTTATTTGTCTTTTTTCGGCGTAAGGGTCATTATCATCGTGCGTCCGTCTTGCTTGGGATGCGATTCGATTTCGGCAAGGTCGTTACATTGTTTGGCGAAATCGAGCATGACGGTACGTCCACGGTCGGTATGCGCCATTTCGCGTCCGCGGAAACGAATCGAAAGTTTCAGTTTGTCACCGTTGGTAAGAAACTTGCGACCGTTTTTCAGTTTGGTCTCGAAATCGTGTTTCTCGATTTTCGGTGATAAACGCAGTTCTTTTAGCTGCATGACATTTTGTTTCTTCTTAGCTTCACGGGCTTTCTTTTGCTGTTCATAACGATACTTGTTGAAGTCCATGAATTTTCCGACCGGCGGTTTGGCGTTCGGGGCGACCAAAACAAGGTCGAGATCCCGGTCGTAAGCCGCTTCGATCGCTTCGCTTTTGTTCATGAGACCGAGTTGTTCTCCAGTATCGCTGATGACCATGATTTCTCTGGCCCGGATGTCTTCATTGAGAATGCCATCGCCTTTTTTCTTTCGATCAGGTTTTCTTTTAATCTTCTGTCACCTCCAAAGTGATTGGGCGAAAAACAATAAAAAAGTGCAGGTACTTTCGTACCCACACAAAATAGACAGTTTGTCTTCTTGTAGCGTCTACCTACCGATGGTTCGGTCAGGTGAGAGTGGGTACTCTGCTTTCCACCTATATTTAACTTAGCATATTATAGCATATCCATAGTGTTTGTCAACTATTTAAGACCGTTATTTTTCGGTTTCGGTTTAATCAGGTTCTTGGCGTAGTCCGCCTTGTTTATCTGCCGGTTGCGTGCGATGGCGAGTGAACCGCTCGGCACGTTTTCGGTCACGGTAGAGCCTGCGGCGATGAAAACATTGTCCTCGATCATGATCGGTGCGATCAGATTGGTGTTACAGCCGATGAACACGTCATCACCGATGGTGGTTTTATGTTTTTCCTTGCCATCGTAGTTGACGGTGATCGAACCGCAGCCGAAGTTGACGTTCTCACCGGTAACGGTATCGCCGATATAAGCCAGATGCGACGCTTTCGTATTGGCGCCGGTGCTCGATTTCTTCACTTCGACGAAATTGCCGATTCTGTTGTCGCGGCCGATATCGGCGTTGTTGCGTAAATGTGCAAACGGTCCGATGGTGGAGCGCTCATGAACCACAGAATCATAGATCAGCGAGTGATGAATATGGACATCGCGGTGGATGACACCGTTATGAATCTCAGTGTTGGGACCGACAACAGCACCTTCTGATACGGTGGAATTGCCGGTGATGGTGGTGTTTGGATTGATGGTGACGTTGCCTTCAATCCGGACATTATGACCGATTGTGATGGTTTCAGGGTTAATCATGGAAACGCCATTCAGCATCAGTGATTCATTGATTTCATCACGCAAATATTTCTCGGCCCTGGCAACGGCCACAAGATCATTGACACCCATAACCCGGTGGTTGTCCCTGATGTTGAAGGTGCCGACACGGTATTCACCGTTCATGATTTTCACGATGTCAGTTAGATAATATTCGCCTTTTTGCGGATTTCTTTCTATTTTTTTCAGCGTTTTGAAAAGATACGTGTTATTGATGGCGTATAGACCCGTATTGATTTCCTTGATGTCGCACTGTTTTTCCGTACAGTCCCTTTCTTCGACAATCGCACTGATCCGACCGTAATCGTCGCGGATGATGCGGCCATATCCAGACGGGTCTTCAAAGTTCGCGGTGACGACCGTCAAATCGTTTTCCGATTGCTGGTGACTCGCCAGGATCCGTTCGATGGTTTCTTCATCGATCAAAGGCATATCGCCAAGCAACATCAGGGTTGTCCCTTTTTCATCCTGCAAAATATCTTCTGCGGCCAAAGTGGCATGTCCGGTGCCGAGCTGTTGTTCCTGGTAGGCATAGCGAACCCTTTCACCGAGGATGTTCTCGATGACTTCGTGTTTATGACCCACAACAACAACGATGTTGTCAACGCCTGAACTTTCGACGTTTTCAACAATGTATTCAATCATCGGTTTTTTCAAAATCGGGAAGGCACATTTCGGAAGTTTCGTCTTCATACGCGTGCCTTTGCCCGCTGCAAGAATAATCGCATTAAGTCTCATTGACATCACGTCCATATTCTGTAATGACCGTTTCTAGTTTATCAAGCACTGTTTCAAGCAGGGTTTCATCACGGACACTGACTGTAAGCCGAACCACCGGCTCGGTCCCACTGGGTCTAACCAGGAGCAAGCTGTCGCTACCGAGGGTTTTTTGTACTTCTTTGATGGTTTGTTTGACCGCCTTGTGCTCCACGACACGCTTGTCGACATCTTTGATGTTTCTGGTGATCTGTGGATAGATTTCGATGGCTTCGCAAAGCCCTGATAGACTACGCTTGCTTGACTGAAGGATATTCAGGATCATTGCGGCGACCAGAATACCATCCCCGGTCTGCAGGAAATCCTTGATGATGATATGACCGCTGTTTTCGCCACCGAGTGCATAGCCGTGTTTGAACATCTCGCTGGTCACATACTTGTCACCGACATCGGTTCTGACAACTTTGATGCCTTGGGTATTGAAGGCTTTGACGATGCCCGGATTGCTCATTTTCGTGAGCACTACGGTATCTTTATTGAGTTTGC
>SLJL01000077.1 GCA_007135105.1 Candidatus Izemoplasma sp. | reverse complement strand
GACTGCCTACCAGGAAGCCTTGGCGGCGAAAGACGCCGGCAAGACCGTCATCGGTGTCATCATCAGCGGTAGACCCGTCTTGCTTGAAGACGTAGCGGATACCTTCGATGCTTTGGTTGCGGTGTTTTTACCAGGGAGCGAAGGCGGCAACGCTTTAAGCGATCTGCTTTTTGGCGATGCCGACTTCAAAGGCCGGTTGTCATTCACCTGGCCCGCCACAACAGCTTTTTTCAGTAATCGCACTGCACACGTGCTTTATCCATTTGGTTATGGCCTTTCCTATGATGAACCGGAGTAAAGACGTACAGACAACGACCGGATGGTCTTTGATTGCTATAATAGGAAAACCGTCAGCTCGCTGACGGTTTTTTTGTCATGGAAAGCGAAAGCATAGGAAACCTTCACCAAAGACACCTTTTATGATAAGATATATTCGGGAGACGCACATGCTTGTGAGATGAGGGTGAATGACATGGAGGATAACAACGCAAAAAAATTATATGAATCTGAAGAAAACGTGAAAGTCAGACGCAATACGAAAAAAGCTGTCATCGGCATCGTATTATTGGTTGTTGTGGGGCTATCGTTGATACCGTTGTTTGAGATTTTCGGTCGTCAAAGCCGGTATGAGGAAGTTTCCGCTTTGATGTCGCAGCTGAATCGTGATGACGTCGAGCGTGTGGAAGCCTTGCTTGATTCGCTGCCCGATGGGTATGAAGACACCGATACCATGCGTGAAGTCTTTGCGGATGTCCAGGATCAATTGCATATCGTCTCTACTGGCGATACGATCGAGGACCATCACGAAATCAGGGAAGCTTTCTTCGACTTGAAGGCTTTGGATGACGCCTATGAAGCTTGGGATTTATCGGATATTATCGATTCCACTCGCCGGGTACCGGTATTGTTGGGGCATCGCTTTGAAGACAGCCAACACTACTTCGAATTCAGTAGTGACGCAGAAGGTAAGCTCTGGCTTCATAGCAATCTACCGGGATTCATCCCCCTTAGCGAGAATTACTACCTGTATTTTGAGGCATACGGCGCGAAAATCGGGTTCGAACGTGTCAGTGATCGGCGCGATCGTGCCATCGCTTTTGAAATCATGGCCATTGAAGTAGATAGCATTGAAATCTACACGGCCGAAGACGGGGTTATCCGCACGCTTTACAAAATTCATTGAAACACGAAACTTGATACATAGGCGGGATGTCGATGGCAGTTAAAGAACCGAAAGTCAACGCACAGTATCTAGAAGCGATGACATTACGTGATTTGAACGATGAACAGCGGCTGGAACGTGTCGCTATCAAAGGTGCGACCATTAGGGACAAAACACTGAATCACGTTGTTTTCGACGAGGTCGTTTTCGAGGATTGTATTTTTGAAGCATGCACGTTTCATCGGCTTGAGTTTCTGGATTGTATCCTGAACAACTGTCACTTCAACAACAACACCGTTAAAAACAGTACGTTGATCCGCACCGCGTTCAACAATTCCCGTCTGGACGGCACCCACTTTGAAAGCACACATCTCGAACATGTTCGCCTTAGTGATGTGAGTGCCCGCTACCTCGGTTTCACGAAAGCGAAACTGAAAAATGTGGCGTTTCATGCGGTACGGATGCCTGAAGCGACCTTTTTCCATACCACGCTTGAAAAAATCGAACTCACTGAAGTAACGCTCGATCAAAGCATCATCCACGATACCCGTTTCAAGGGTGTCGATTTGTCAAAAGCCTCGATTGCGGGCATGAAGATGAACCTGCCCGATATCAAAGGGGCCTTGATCGCACCCGAACAGGCGGAGCTTTTGCTGGATGTCATCGGTGTAAAAATAAAACGGACCTGAATTTAACGGGTGCTTGCTTTTATGAGTAGAAATCATTATAATGATTTTATAAGTTGGATCCGCATCGAAGGGTTACGCATCAGGAATGCCTACCTTTCGATGCGGATTTTCTTTACACAGTATGCATGAGACATAGAACAAGGGGTTAAAATCAATCTGGGGTTGGGTTATATGATTAAAGGCAGACACGGTATCGAAGCTTTGCCAGGTCTTTTCAGCGTGCTTGGTATTGGTCTTATCGCATCGGAAAAAAGCGATAAAACAAGACGTTTTATTCTGGGGAACATCGGAAAGAATAAGAAGATATCGCCGGATGAGACGAGACTCACACGGCTGGGGCTGTTGATGAAGAACTTGCCGGGTGTTGCATATCTGGCACGCAATGATGACGCATATACGATGCTTTATCTTTCGGGTGGCATCAAGGATTTGACCGGTTATGACGCAAAACAGTTTTTGGACCGTCAAATCGCCTACGCCGATTTGATTTATGAAGCCGACAGGAAAAAAGTCAAAAGCGTCATGGATAATATCATCAGAAAAAATACGCGTCTTTGCCTGGAATATCGGATCGTGACCAAAGAAGGGCAGATCAAGTGGGTCTTCGAACAAGGCTCGCCCGATCACCATGAATCCCACAAAGAAGGTCTCATCTGCGGGATGATTCTCGATATCACAACCAGAAAGAAGATGGAAGAAGCACTCATGATCGAACGACAGCGGCTGGCGCGTGTGGTCGAGGGGGCGCCGGATATCATTTTCGAAATCGACACGCACAAGACCTTCGTGAACATCTACGGCCACGGCCTTGAAAAATTGGGGATGCGACCCGAAGACATTATCGGAAAAACTTTGAAGGAAGTATTCACGCAGTCCTATGAACAGCGTGATATCTACTATGAAAAAGCACTCTCGGGCCAAAATGTGCATTATAACTGGGTGTACAATGCGGTCGACCCCGAAATGCATTTCCATTCCTCGATCGGGCCGCTTTATGATCGCTCTGGCAACGTCATCGGCGCGGTTGGTATCGCCCGTGAGATTACCCAGGAAAGAAAAGCCGCAATTAAACATGAGCATTTGTCCCACCACGATTCACTTACGGATTTGTACAACCGTCATTATCTTTACGAAGTGATGGAGCGGGAAGTCCACCGCGCGGAACGTTATGAAGAACACCTGTCTCTCATCGTTCTGGATATCGACGATTTCAAGAAAATCAACGACACCTTCGGTCATCTGACCGGAGACAGGGCCTTGATCGATTTGGCGCGGAAACTGGAAGCCGCGGTCCGTAAATCCGACATGGTCTTCCGTATCGGTGGCGAGGAATTTCTGATAGTGCTGCCACAAACGGATCTGAGGGCTTCCATGAACCTCGCCGAACGGATCCGCGCCCTCATCGAAACGGCAGATGACAGTGAATACGGGCGGTTGACTTGCAGTTTCGGTGTGGCCGAACGCAAGCAGGATGAACCGCTTGAATCCTGGTGGAAACGCGCGGACGACGCGATGTATGAAGCCAAAGCGCAAGG
>SLJL01000113.1 GCA_007135105.1 Candidatus Izemoplasma sp. | reverse complement strand
CAATCAGATCATTCAAGCTGTCTATCCCGTCGCGACCGAGACGAACTTCTTCAAGGTTGCCGACCAATCGCGAAAACCGTGGCCTGTGCAATCCGTCGACCGTGTCGTCAAAAGCATGCTCAAGGGTCTGGAGAAAGACAAAAAGGATATCTACCCTTCAAAGTTGTTCAAATGGTCTCATCGGTTGACGCCCTGGTTTTACCGTTTTTATCTGAAAAGAGAACAAAAACATTTTCTCAATACCATGGAATCTAACAAGCCGTAAGCAAGTCTTTGGTTTTTCTGGTTTCAGGTTCAATGGTATAATGTTGTTATAAAGACTATGAACCGAGGTGATGGTATGATTTATAAGAATCTCGACATCGTTCTAGAAGATAAAATCGTTTACAATGGTTTTATTGAACTAGAACACGGTCGAATCAAAGCATTCGGTGACCAAACGGATCAAGAGGGAGAAGACATGAACGGCCTTACCGTAATGGGTGGTTTCATCGATGTGCACATGCACGGTACCGACAATGATGATTTCATGGACGCCAATCCCGAGGCGGTCGCCAGAATAAGTGAAAACATCCTGAGGGAAGGAACGACTTCATTTCTTGCCACGACCATGACCATGGGGGTCGATGCGATTGAAAGAGCCTTGAGAGCGATTGCTAAAGCGCCGGTTACCGGTGCCAAACTACAAGGGGTACATCTGGAAGGACCGTTCATCAACGCGGCTTATAAGGGTGCACAGAACGACAAGCATATCATTAAAGGTACGCCGGGATTGCTTGCCCGTTTTCAGGAAGCTTGCGGCGACCGGATTAAGATTGTAACCCTTGCACCTGAAACCCAGGATGAGACTTTCATCGAACATCTTGTCGATAACGGCATCATCGTTTCATTCGGTCATTCGGGGGCGAATAGCGAAGAATTCAAGCAAGCCCATGCGCTTGGGGTCAAACGGGTAACGCATTGTTTCAATGCCATGCCGCAGATGCATCATCGCGAACTCTCGATGACGGGCATGGCTCTGCTATATGACGATGTGATGACAGAGGCCATTGTCGATTTCATTCACCTTGCGCCCGATACTGTCGCGTTGCTAGACAAGATCAAACCCGAAAGTAAACTGACATTGATCACCGATGCGATTCGAGCTAAGAATCTAAAGGACGGTTCTTATGATCTTGGCGGTCAGGCTGTAAAACTGGAAAACGGCATCGCCCGTACCGAAGAGGGTGCAATCGCCGGTTCCACCTTGCACATGAACCAAGCGGTCAAGAACATGAAGGAAGCTACAGAAAATAATCTCGTCAAACTTTCAAAACAAGCCAGTCTGAATCCGGCTAGGGAACTTGGTATTGATCAGGAAACCGGGTCGATCAAGGAAGGTAAGGCAGCTGATCTTGTCTTTTTGGATCGTGATTTCAATGTCCGCATGACCATGGTGGACGGAGAAGTGAAATACGAAAACAATTGATCCAATGAAAAAGACCAATGCAGAACGCATTGGTCTTTTCCTTAGAGGTAGAAAATGTTGTTCTTGAATTTCTTGAAGATTTTCTGGTTGTGCTGATCCCCGCCGTCGATGTTGGCGCTGTGGAGTATTGGCACATCGAGACCGGCTTCCAGTAGTTTGTTTGTGAGACCGACAACGATGGCATTGACCAAGGTTGCACCGATTACGGTGCTGGTCGGTCCGACTTTCTGGGCCAGATCATCGAATTTGATCGCGGCATCACCCTTATCGCCGTGGTTGTCGATGACCAGATCGGCGAGTTGATAGAGATTTTTACCGGATGGGTGCCGACTTTCCACGTTTTTTGAATATGAGAGGTTGGTGATGGCGATGATTTTGACACCTTTTTCCTTGGCGGCGAGTACCAGATCTATCATCACGGTGTTGCGGCCGGACACAGAGTGTGCCAAAAGCACATCGTTGGCCTCGAAAGGGGTTTTTTCGGCAATGAGCCGACCATAGTTCTCTAACCGCTCCATCTTGCTGGTGTGTGTGATGGGAACGGTATTTAACATCATGCTTGATTCGAAGATGGGGTTGATCGTGGCAAGCCCGCCGGCACGATAGGTGAGTTCTTCAGTGAGGATGCCGGCGTGCGACGCACCGAAAACGAAGATGTTACGTTTGTGCTTGGTCGCTTCGAACAAGTAATCAACCGCCGTGTCGATCGTTTGATTTTCTTTTTCTAGAAGATTATCAAGCAAAGCGTGAATGTGGTTGAAATAGTCTGTATGGGTAGGCATACGGTGAATTAGTTAAAAATCCACTCGAAGAATTCGGCTACAGAACCGGTGACGCTGCCCCATAAGGACATATCGTTACCACCGAAGATGAGCATCCAGTCGGTAATGGTTTCGCGGAAGAAATACGTGGAAACACCGAGTAGGACAACCATGACGATGGCTGCGAAGAAGGTACCGATGACAGCACCACGCAAGCCACCTTGACCTTCGGCCATGACAGATGCGAGACCACATTCGAAGAAGCTTGGAATGATAAGTGGAATCAACATTACCGTAAAGAGTCCGATAGCATTGAAGACGAGAATGAGTGCAGTTGAAGTGATCATGGCGATGATGAAGCCAATGATAACGGCATTCGGTTTGTAGTTGAAGAACAGAGGTGCATCGTATGCGGGTTGTGCACCTTTGATAATCTTGGTGGAAATCCCTTCGAAAGCCGGTACGATTTCGTTAACCAACAACCGGACACCTTGAAGCAGGATGATCAGACCGACACCAAACTCAAGGCCGCGTTCAAGCGCGTAAGGGAAGAGAGTGGTGTAACCTTCGAATTCGGTGAATCCACCACCGAGACCGGTAATGAAATAGGTGATGAAGATAATGATTGCACCCATGATCGAGATTTCTCTGAAGAAAGAGAAAGCTTTGGGAAGCGTGAGGTCTTCGGTCGATTTTTCCGTGTTACCGACGTATTTGGCGATGGTACCGGAAACAAGAGCCAAAATAGCCGAAGGGTGACCGAGGGTAAAGGAATCATCACCGATGACGGCCCGGGAGTAAGGTCTCAAGAGATATGGCATGAACGACCAGTAAAGGGCTGATAGAACGCCACCCCAAATGACGAGCGCCCAGGTTGGCATACCGACGCCGACGCCGATGGCGACGAAGATGAACGGCATCCACCAAAGGAAGTGGCCCGTCAGGAAAATGGTTTTGACTTTAGTGAAGAAAGCAATGGCGAGATGTAAGGCGAAACCGACAACCATGGCCAGTCCGACGTCCGAACCGTACTCGTTGGTGTAGGCTTCCACGCCCATGCCGCCGGCATCCGGATCATCGGTGATGCCCGCAGCCCAGTTATTCAATGGAAGAATGGACCCGACCAGTACGTCCACACCGAAAGTGATGATGAACATACCGAAAGCGGCCATGAAACCACCACGAATGATTTCGTTGAT
>SLJL01000102.1 GCA_007135105.1 Candidatus Izemoplasma sp. | reverse complement strand
TCAAACATGTGGTGAACACCATGACGGCGCTGGCGATTCTGTTGGGTTTTCTTGCCTTGTGGCTGCTATTACTGACCGATCAGTATCTACTGGCCGCTTTATGCATTGGCGGTGCGGCGACCATCGATTGTCTGGACGGTAAATTGGCCCGCAGATATGAAGTTGAAAGTGATCTGGGTATATACCTTGATAGCTTGAACGATTTCATCAGTCTCAGTCTGGCCCCGGTCACAATGCTGCTTGTGTTGCGCCCGATCGATAGACCCATGCTTTTGTTGATACTCGCCTTACTATATCTTGGCGCAGCGCTATTCAGACTAATCCGGTTCATCAACACCCCTAAAAGCTCAAAGACTGTTACCGGTCTTCCTACAACCATATCCGGGCTTTGTCTAATTACACTGTTACTCTTTGATTATCATCTGCGCTTTATGAATCCTGTTTGGTTGGTTGCGTCAATCAGCCTATTAAGCGTGCTCATGATCAGTAGCATCCCGTTCAAAAAATGGTAAAAAAAAACTCGTATGAGTTTTTTTTATGTGATGAACACGAAATATATGGCCATGAACGCGGCAAAGACGATGAAGATATAGTTGGCATGTTCGAACGACAAATTGAATTTCCGCAAGGTTCTAATGAATCTACCGTCCTGCCTGACAACAAACCAATAAAACAGGAACCCGAGTCCGGCGATGACGAAATAATCGAGAAAAGCCGTAAAACTTCCTGGTTTCAACAAAGTGAAATCCAGATCGAAGAAGTTCAGCCAATCGGTGAAAAGGAAGATATTGCCGAAGACGATGATGGCCAAGGCTATCAAGCCCAACACCGAATCCTGACGGATGTGTTTCACCGGATAGGACAGGCGTTTCGGTCCGAAAAGCATTGTCGAGAATTTAATGAACAGCGTCGCGGTACCGATATTGACGATGAAGACAAGCCAGTATTGCCAGGTGGAATCCTGATAACCATACAGGATGAAGGATTTCGAAAGATATCCGTTCAAGAACGGCAGCCCCGTAATCGCAAGCATCGCGATAATCATCGTGGTGCTGACGAACGGCATGGTCCTGAACATGCCGCGGATGTTGTTGACATTCTTGGAAAGATAGACCTTGACAATCAAGCCGGCGATCATGAAAAGCAGCATCTTGAAAAGGGCATGGTTGATGATATGCAGGATCCCACCGTAGAAGAGTTGCTCATCAAGACTGGAAAGCCCCATCATGATGATGCCCACCTGGCTGACCGTCGAATAGGCGAGCATCTGTTTGATATCGGTCTGCGTAATCGCGAACATGATGCCCAGATAGGCCGTCAAGGCACCGATCACGAAAAAGAACATCGAATAGGGTATTTCGGCACCACTGAACATCCAGTTGATGCGAATGAACAGATAAAGGCCACCTTTGACGATCAACCCCGAAAGCAAGGCGCTCACAACGGACTGTGCCGCACCATGCGCTTTTGGCAACCAGGTAAAAACCGGGAACAACGCTGACTTGACCGCCACACCAGCAAGCATGAGCAAATAGGCGAAACGGATCAGCGTGCTGTTTGCATGCAGATGCATATGTTCAGACACATGTAGCATGTTGATGGTCCCGAACGTATAATAGATGAAAATGATGCCAATCAAAAACAAGAGCACACCGCTCGTATTCAGCAAGAGATAGTACAAGCCCGACCTGAAGGCATTACCGACTTTTTTAAAGGCGATGAGAATGGTGACGATGATGGTCGTCAGCTCGACAAACACGAATGCGTTGAACAAATCGTTTGTCTGCAAAAGCCCCAGGAACACACCTTGTAAAAACAGGAGGAAAAACAGGAAGTTATAATCGAGTTTTTTGGTATCGAACACATAAAGCAGGACCATCCACCAGGCGAAAATGGCGAGAAAAACAAATACCATCGAGATCTCATCGTTTCTGATGGAGATGCCGATGGTCTGTTCCCAACCGCCGATTCTTAGAAGCGTGAGACTGTAGTCGTCGCGAAAATGCCAAAAATAATAAAACGCCAGCACCGTGATGGCGGCTTGCGCTATCAATGCCAGGTAATAACTTCGAGGATCCTTGATCAGGTAGATTATCAGTGAGGTAATGATGGGTATGAAAATAATGACAACGGGTAATGTAACCATACGTCTTCCTCCAAGTCAAAATCTCTTAGCCTAATCATACTATAATTTAATCTTTCAAGCAACAAACAAGGCATAAAAAAGGGATTGAACAATGACGGGGTGTCAAAGTTCAATCCGGGGTTGGGGGGTTAGATCAGTTTTTCAGGCTTATGGAAAAGAAAACCTTGTTGAAGGGTGCAACCGAGCAATAACAACGTTTCTTTCTGTGCCTCGGTTTCAACCCCTTCGATGACGATTTCCTTACCTGAAAGGTCGGTGACCTTTCGTACCATCTTGACGATTTCCTGGTTTTTGTCCAGGTGGATATTCTCTGTGAAAAGGGCATCTATTTTCACGATGTCGAACTGCACCGTCTCGAGAACGGCCAACGAGGAGAAATCCTTTCCGAAATCATCAAGCGAGATCTTGAAGCCCGCCTCTTTCAAGGCGACAAGACGTGAAAGACAGAATTTGAAGTTATGCACAAAGGTCTTTTCACTGATCTCGATGGATATGTCGCTCGGCTCAAGGCCGTTTTTACGTACCTGACCGATCAAATAAGGTATCAAATCCTCGCTTAAAACCATTTCCGGCGAGATATTCATAAGCAGTTTGGTTTCAGCGTAGTCTTGTTGCTTTTTTAATGCCGCATAGTAGCCCAGCGTTTTTTCAACAAGGTAACGATCGAGAATATCAATCAGATTTGACTCTTGGGCGATGGCGATGAACTCTTCGGGTTTAAGATGACCAAGATCGGCATCATACCACCGGGCCAGCCCTTCGACATAGATGATACCCGCATTGGCGTTGAAATCGAGCACATGCTGGAAGTGGATATCGATACGTCCTTCATCAATCGCATCTCTTAGTTTAGAAGCGATAAGCACATTCTGTTTCAGAAGTGCACTCAACTCAGGATGATACGGCGTCGCGCTCGCAGAGGTGCGTTTCGCATTTTCCTTCATCGCTAGGGATGACAGGGATATCAGGCGTTTCAAATCTTGCGTGTCCTCGGGATATTTCGCGTAACCGATGCTTTTTTTGATCTGGATCTTGATATTCTGGGTCTCGTGCTGCGCCAGTTTGAATATATTCAGGCGTTTCAATACCTTCTTGATATTCTCATCGCTACGCATACGGTTGAGACAAAGCACCACAAATTCATCGCCCGAATAACGAGCCACCAGACAATCGGCATCTTCCAGTGTCTTCAGTTCCTGGGCGATGGAACGGAGTATCTCATCCCCGATCGTGTGGCCGTAGTAATCGTTTATTTGTGAAAAAGCGCGCAAATCGATGAAGAACGAGGCGGCCAATTCTACTTTCTCAAGTTGCGTGATGACCTCGAGGAGTCCTTGTTGGTTCAACAGTCC
>SLJL01000036.1 GCA_007135105.1 Candidatus Izemoplasma sp. | reverse complement strand
TCGCATCGCGTTGTAATTTAAAGACGGAATGATTATAATTAATAGTTGTGAGTGTTTGCTTTATAGAGCGTTTATGACAAAATGGATTTAAAAGGAGACTATCATGCCAACTATTACCGATGTAAGAACCATCCTCACCGCACCTGAGGGCATAAATTTGATTGTGGTCAAAGTCGAAACCGATCAAGAAGGGCTTTACGGACTTGGCTGTGCCACGTTTGCCTATCGTGAACACGCTGTTAAGAGCGTTGTTGATGACTACTTGAAACCCCTTCTACTTAAACGGGACGTCCACAAGATCGAAGATCTGTGGCATCTGATGCACAACAACGCCTACTGGCGCAATGGCGGCATCACCAACAACGCCATCTCGGGTGTCGATATGGCTCTGTGGGATATCAAGGGTAAACTTGCAGGCTTGCCGGTCTATGAGCTACTCGGTGGTAAATCACGGGAAGCGGTGCCGTATTATCGGCATGTCAACGGCAACACGCTTGATGAAATCGTTGAGAAAATCGAGACGTTGCAAAAAGAGGGCATCAACCATTTCCGGTTACAATGGGGGCTTTATGGCGGCATCGCCAAAAACCTCAACACCCCACCGAATTCTGAACCCGGAATCTACTTCAGTCCCAGCCAGTACATGCAGGATACCATCAAGATGTTCGAGCATGTCCGGAAACACTTCGGCGACAGTATCGAACTGATCCACGATATCCATGAGCGTCTATCACCCTCCGATGCGGTCTTTTTGGCAAAACGACTCGAAAAACATCGTTTGTTTTTCTTAGAAGACCCGTTCCCAATCGAACAAGTCGCCTGGCTGGAGCAGCTCAGAAACCATTCCGCCATCCCGGTGGCCATCGGTGAACTCTTCAACAATCCCCTGGAATGGACCCCGTTGATCAAAGAACGCCTGATCGACTTCATCCGGGTGCATATCAGTCAAATCGGCGGGTTCACCCCGGCGAGAAAACTGGCGGTATTCGCCGAGCAATTCGGCATTCGTACGGCCTGGCACGGTCCCGGTGATGTTTCGCCTGTCGGTCATGCGGCCAATGTCCATCTGAGCTTGAACGCCCATAATTTCGGGATTCTCGAGTGGTGGGACTTCCCCGATATTCTCTATAAGGTTTTCCCCGGCTTGCCGCAGGTTAAAAACGGCTACATCCATGCGAATGACAAACCGGGTTTCGGCATCGATATCGACGAAACCCTGGCAAAAAAATACCCGATTAAAAAAACGGTAACCCAGTGGACCCAGACCAGACTTCCAGACGGTACCCTGGTAAATCCCTAGAAGGTTGATGACAATGACAAAGACCGCTTTCATAACTGGCGCAAGCCGTGGCATCGGCAAAGGCATCGCTTTAAGGCTAGCACAGACAGGCTTTGATATCGCCTTTACCTACTACACCGAAGAAGCCGAGGCAAAAGCTTTTCAAGCAGAGATATCAAAACTGGGACAACGATGTTTTTACTATCAGGCGCGTCTTCAGGAAACCGACGTCCCCGAACGTGTAACCTTAAAAGCGATTAAAGATCTCGGCCACTTGGATGTACTCGTATGTAACGCCGGCAAGACGACATTCACCAACATACTTACCCTGAAGACAGACGATATCGACGCGCTTTATCACCTGAATTATCGCAGTTATCTCATCAGCACAAAAATCGCGGCGAAGCACATGGTCGAACATGGTATCAAGGGTCGCATCATCTATATATCTTCAACACGCGGGATTCGCGCTTATGCCAACGATGCGGTTTACGGTTCCTTGAAAGCAGCCTTGAACCGTGCGGTTCAGTCTTTGGCCATCGAACTGGCCGAACACGAGATCACCGTCAATGCGGTCGCACCCGGGGCGACGGCGATTAAGGGCGATTATTCCCCCGAGGCACTGCGAAAAGGGCATTTGAGCTCCCTGGTCCCCTTAAAACGTCGCGGGAAACCGGCGGATGTGGCCGGTCTGATCAACTATCTTGTATCCGAAGAAGCCGCATACATTACCGGTGAAACGATAAAAGTCGATGGTGGCCTGGTTTTATACGGCCCGGATGAAACCAAAAAGGAGCGTTAAGTCATGAAAACAACCATTTTAGCAACAGAACTCAAATTTCCCGAAGGCCCCGTTGTGACAAGTAACGGCAACATCTTCTTCGTGGAACTGACCGGCGGCACGATTACAGAGTACATCCGATCATCAAAAACAACAAGAAGATATGATGTCGGTGGTGCCCCGAACGGCATGATGGTTCAAGACAAGGATACCCTTCTGTTTTGTGATTCGAAACAACACGCCATACGCGCCCTCGATCTTAAGACCGGCAAAACCGAAACTTTGGCCGATAACGTCAACGGCAAAAGACTCAGCGCCCCCAATGACATCATCAAGGACAGTGACAACAACGTCCTGTTCACCTGTCCCGGTGGCTCTCAGACGAAGCCCGTCGGCTATCTTTGTGTCATGAATGAAACAAAAGAGGTTTCCGTTATCGCCGAAGGCATGTATTTCCCAAACGGGCTCCTGTTGATCAATGATGAAAAGAACATCATCATCAATGAAACCTGGCAACAGCGGCTACTGATCGGGGATTGGAACAAAAAAACATTGAAGATCGAGAATCTGCGTCCTTTTTATCATATCGGTGGTGCAGCGGAGCCGGACGGACTGACAATGTCCCAGGACGGTTTGATCTACGCGGCAGTATTCAATACCGGCAAAGTCTGGGTGTTCGACACGAACGGAAATCTGATAAAACAGATCGAACTACCGGGAAACCGCCCCACAAACCTCTGTTTCGATACCTTTGGGGATCTTGGTCTGTTGGTGACCGAAGCTGAAAAAGGCCTGTTGTTATCGATTAGATAAAGTGGATTTGAAAAAAACAAGACAGTCACAAACCGATCCGTAAGGCTGGACAAAAATCAGCCAATAAACGGATGCGTATCAAACATGTCTTGTTTTTTTATGAAAAATTCTCAGGACGCGTTAACCATCTCTTAACGAATGACTCTGCCGGAAGCGTCTCCCTGCATCAACCGTTCGACTTCATCGATCGTGCTCAGGTTCTGGTCACCCGGGATTGTATGTTTCAAAGCACTGGCTGCCGTGGCGAACTCGAGGGCTTCTGTGGCTGTTTTCTTGTTCAGCATCCCGTAGATAAGCCCTGCGGCGAAACTGTCCCCGCCACCGATACGATCGACAATCGGGACGATATCGTAGATTTTACTTTCGATAAAGCGCTCACCATCATACATCAAAGCATGCCATCTGTTATGGCTGGCACTGAGGCTTTCACGCAAAGTCGTGACCGCACAGATGAACCCATAGTCCGCCACCATCGCTTTCAGTGTCGTTTCATAGTCGCTTTTTTCCAGTTTGCCCCGTGAAACATCGGAAGCCTGATGCTGATAGCCCAAGACGTTTTTGGCATCTTCTTCGTTGCCGATGCAAACATCCACATAAGCCATCAACGGTTTCATGACACTTTGCGCTTCTTCG
>SLJL01000107.1 GCA_007135105.1 Candidatus Izemoplasma sp. | reverse complement strand
GAATACGAACCCGAACAGTTCGTGATGGATCGCGACAAGAAACTGAAAAACATGCTGAAAAAGATCAACCAATACTACCGGGATTTGAAGCTTGAGGAAATCGGAACGTTCGATCGTGGTGATGAACCGCCCTCTGAGGGCATTCGTTTCGTCCGTGAAGAAATCTATATAACCCAAGGCAAGACATATGGCTTGCAGCTGATGCTCAACGCCAATCTGATCGCTTCAGAAAATGAAATTCTGGTAGAATGCGACGATGCTGTACCGTTGGATCTGGTGACCAAACGTACCCGATTCAAGGAAGCCGACATCGACGCGAACGGTCTGGTTGTGAAATCGATTATATTGAAAGGTAAACACCTTACTGAACAACCAGTACAATTGCGTGCACGCTGTCTGGAACACACCACGAACACAGCTGTGAGTGTCGTCGAGGAGACGATTGTCTATCCGGAAAATGGACTTGAGTTTATTCCGAAAGAAGTGCGGGTGCGCCCGGGAAAGACCCGCACACTGAACCTTTACGTCGACCTCAGCCGTTTTCCGCTTCAAGCACAAGTAACCATCGAGCGCTCATCGCGTAGTCAGTTGATAGGCGATATCGAATCGGTCATAATGAATGACGCTCACGTGATAAACGAAAGTTTAGCACGTATCCCTGTTGAGTTTAAGGGCGGAAAACTTTACGAAACCCATCATTATACCGCCAGGATTCAAAATGTAGAAGCCAAGGGGGTGGTCAGAGTCGAAGAAAGCGAACAGGAAGACACGGGGCTCAAAGGGTTGTTCAGTGGTCTTGAAGCCCAATACGATTCGGTTGGAACCTGGCAATCAAGATATGACCGAACCACAGGTAAAATCTTTGTCAATCTCAGCCACAAGATCAACCGGCGGCTATTGCCGGATATAACCGAAGAAACCATAAAACAAGCGAACTATTCAGATATCCAGTACTTTTATATATTTGAATTGGTCTGTTTAGAGTGTGCAAAACAAATCTGCCAGATCAAACTTGAGAAAAATGAAATAAAAAACGATTTTATTATCATCCAAAAGGAAATACAGAAGTTCAAGACCGATCTGTATCAGACGATTACCGGCTAGACGATATCGACGACATTCGAAAATATTGTAATAGGAAATCAGTTCAAATGATGGAACTGCTCTCTCATAAATGAAGGTAACCGGTTTTCCGGTTACCTTCTTCTATAACTAAGTTCTACCCATGAAAAACTCACGAAGCGCCAATGCCCCGAAAACGACGGCCAACACGATGAACATTGCATAAGACCAGTTGGGCACCTGAACGAGATAATGCGTCCAGGGGGTTGAAGGGATGACAGTCATGCCCATCGAAGAAGCAAGATCGGCGAAGAGCTCATTCGTCTTCAAATATCTGATTTTGTCTCCAAAAAATTCTATCGCGGTACTCCGGTGTACCAAAAAAACCATAAAGATTGATAAAATCGCAAAAATTATACCCTTGAGATGTTTCACATTCCCACTCCTGTTTTCTAATTACCTTATTTGGATTCTTTACGTAACAAAGCCATTACAACGATAACATCCTGATGAACTACCATAGGCTCATACTACGCCATCGCGCCCAGGATAGCAATACAAATACAAATATATAAAAATACGTCTAATTCAAGCTGTTTCAACGGTGTGCTAGAATAGGTGTATACCGTTGTATCCTACTTAACAGCACTTAAAAAGATAATCACAAGAAAACACGCCAGTCGCAAGTTGCGACTGGCGTGTTCGTATGTTGGTCATTCCATGGAATTTTGTTTGGCGTGGAGACGTTTGAAAGCGGGTTTATCGATGAACCAGTCCTGCAGTCTCCGCTCCAGACTGAGTATGAAATAGGAACTGGTATCCTGGTCGACCGGTCCGAAACGCAGGAAGATGAGAATCTCTTCGATGAAACCGATGACGAAGACAATCAGGACCACGCTCAGCAGGATCGTCGGGTTGATGATGAAGGAAAAAAGCATCATGAAGTAGACAAGGACCGCGTTGCTTCTTAAGATACGCGTGTGCAAGGTATACATCTTCTTGAACATGATGAGCGGGATCAGGAAACTGAGTCCGTATGCGGCGAAGGCCGCAATCAGGAAGAAGCGGTTCCAGACGATCGCCTGCGGGTACAAGTGATAGATGAAATACGCCACGGAAATATAGAAGAACATATCCGCCACGGTATCCAGGGATTTCCCCAACCGGCTGACCTGGTTCCAGCGCCGTGCGAGATACCCGTCGAGAAAATCGGTGGAGCCAAGCACCGTGAACGCGGTGAAAAAGAGTCGGAACTGTTCCCGCCACAAGAAGAAGTAAAGCAGCGGTAAAAACACCAGACGCGACAAACTGAGACTGTTGGGGACAGTGAATACTTTTTTCATGGGACGACCTCTGTATTATGACGTTGTCTATATAGCGTAAGTGTAGCGAATATCGCTCGATAAGTCAACAGGACATTTATAAACCCGCGGCATTCAAGGCTGCCGGGTTATCCGCAGTGCTTTGGTGTGCGGCTGGTCGGTGGATGTATCTTACCTCGTAAACGTGTAGAAGAGGCAAGTGCCCTCTTTCGAACGCTTGGTGCTGTTCACTCATGGTATGAAACTACGATTTCAACAAAACTTGTTTTTCGGGATTATTTTCCAAATCAAAATATGCTATAATAAAACCGAAAACGTTTTAGTAACCCATACGGAGGCAGAAAATGAAAAAGTTAACCCTAGCAGAAAAAGTGACATTGACGAGCGGTCAGGGCAACTGGCACCTCTTTGAAAGCGACAGCATCGAAGGTAGACGCATCAATGTGGCTGACGGGCCCCATGGTGTGCGGGTCTATGAAAAACCGGTCGCCGGCGGCGATTTTTCCAACAAGCGCGCCATCATCCCCGCGACTTTATTTCCCAGCGCTTCAGCGATGGCTTCGACCTGGAACCGGTCATTGCTTGAAAAGATCGGCCGCACGATCGGCAAGGAATGCCGCTATCACCAGGTGGACGTTTTACTCGCACCGGGCATGAACCTGAAACGCAGTCCCCTCGGTGGCCGTAATTTCGAATATTATAGCGAAGATCCGTTTCTGACAAGCGAAATGGGTCAGGCTTTCGTTCGTGGCATCCAAAGCGAACAAGTCGGCGCCTGCATCAAACATTTCGGCCTCAATGAACAAGAGACCATGCGCCGGTTCGTCAATGTCAACGTCGATGAACGCACCATGCACGAGATGTATCTTTATCCCTTCTATCAGGTCATCAAGAAGGAAAATCCCTGGATGGTCATGAGCAGCTACAACAAGCTAAACGGGCATTACGCCTCGGAGTCTTCTTATCTCCTCAAGGATGTTCTAAGGCATCAGTGGGGCTATGACGGGGTGGTCGTATCCGACTGGGGTGCCGTCCAGAATAAGGTCAAATCGATCAAAAACGGCATGAACATCGAAATGCCGGGACCATCGCATCTCGATGACAGGGTCAAGACGGCACTGGAAAACGGCACGCTCAGTGAAGCGGAACTGGATGAGAGCCTCGCTCCGGTTTTCGCCTTGCACGCAAAGACAAAAGATACGCAGAAGCT
>SLJL01000104.1 GCA_007135105.1 Candidatus Izemoplasma sp. | reverse complement strand
TTCTCCTGCAGTTCGCGTGCTTGCATGTAGACATCGTCGTTTTGTGCAGACCCGCGGGTTACGGGATTTGATGAGTTCAGTGCGCGGCGTTTGAACTTGCGCACGGCGTCGCGATCAAGTAAACGGTCAAAGACTTCATAATCCATCACTTCGACCTTGTTTACTTCATTGGACGTACGGAACCCATCGAAGAAGTGCAAAAACGGGATGCTTGACTTGATGGCGGATAAGTGGGCAACACCCGCCAGGTCCATGACCTGTTGGACCGAACCGCTCGCCAGCATGGCGAACCCGGTTTGTCTGGTGGCCATGACGTCTTGGTGGTCACCGAAGATGGAAAGTGCCTGGACGGCGACGCTTCTGGCGGCGACGTGGATGACACCCGGTAAGAGTTCACCGGCTATTTTATACATGTTGGGCATCTTGAGAAGTAGTCCCTGAGATGCGGTGTAGGTGGTGGTCAAAGCACCAGCCTGCAGTGAACCGTGCACCGTACCGGCGGCACCGGCTTCTGACTGCATTTGAATCACTTTAACGGGCATTCCAAACAAGTTTTTCTTGCCTTGGGAAGCCCATAAGTCCGTGTGTTCAGCCATGGGTGAGGACGGAGTGATCGGGTAGATCCCGGCTACCTCGGTAAACGCGTAGGACGCGTGTGCCGCGGCTTGGTTCCCGTCCATCGACTGAAAGACTTTTTTTGTGGACATCGCAAAACCTCCATATTTATTTTTGGTTGACTGTTGTCATACAGATTTATTATACAATAAAGAGTTTTTTTACACAACGTCAAACCAGGTTTTTCCAAAAAGAAAACACTTACATTTCGTAAGTGTTCTGCTTCTTTAGAAAAAGTCGTGTTTATTTCAATTTAGCCAGTAGGGCGGCGGCTTTGTCGAGATAAAGGGCCCCGACTTTTTCAAAATCGATGCTCAAAGCCTCCGAAAGTCCGATGTAGTGCTTATATAGCGCGACATTGTGCCACTGAAGGCATTGATAGGTCCGCCAGAGATAGAGCCTTTTATAGTCCTCGTAGTTCGGGGTACGCTTCAGGTAGATGGGTAGAAGTGCGACCGCATGGTCGAAATCGTTGTTCCCGAAACAGGCGATGTCGTAGAAAGGGTCGTTGTTGCCGGTGAATTCCCAATCCATCAGACGCAGGCCGTTTTCGGTAATGACGAAGTTGCTGATCTGCGAGTCCCCGTGTGTCAAGGTCTTGGGAAACTGCTCCAGAAACGGACGGTGTTTTTCCAGGGTTTCCTTATATGCATGATATCGTTCATGGTGGACGTGGTCGTATTCCTTCAGGTGTGATTCATAGTATGCAAGCCTTTTGAAGGGATTGTAGTCATAATCGGAGACCAGGTCGCTTTCGTGGATGGTGCGCAGGACCGCTGCGGCTTCATCCAGATAATCGTATGGCGAGCGGGTATGCAGCGGGTCGCCCGCGATGTAGGTCGCGATCTTGACACCGGTATCCGTATCGAGGTGCACGGTCTCGTTGTTCAGATGCAAAGGTTTGATAAGCTCGAGATGGTGTTTTTCCTGATGGCGGTCGACGAATTTCTCCGCCTTTTTTCCGGGAATCCGGAACGTATATTTCTCACCGGAGACATCGATGACGTAGGTGTAGTTCGACATCCCGCCCATCAGCCGTTCGACGATGCTTGTGTTTTCCGGTTCGGTGCCGAACACATCCTTGCAGACGGATTGGATATAGCTTTCATGGTTCATGGGTATCATGCTCCTTATATATTATAGGTGGATCAGTTTGGTAGGTGTGTGTTGGCTGGCGACGACGATGTCGTATGGGTCGAGGCTTTTCTCATACGCTTTGAAAACAGTGTCGAGGGTCGTCATGGCGCAAGCTGCGGTGTTGCACTCCTGTGAGGGATGCGCAAGGATGATCGTCCGGGTCTTATCGCCGACCAGTCGGGTCAGATAATAGGCGGCGTCATCGTTGCTGAGGTGCCCCTTGACGCTATCAATGCGTTTTTTGAGGTAGTAGGGACGGTTCGAATCGAATAAAAGACCGACATCATAGTTCGCTTCGATGATATAGATTTCGGCATTCTTGATCTTCGGAAATGCCGTTTCCTCCAGATAGCCGGTATCGGTGATGTAGACCAGGCGTTTGTCACCTTCCTGGATGATGAAGCCGTAACTTTCGACCGCATCGTGTGAAGTCTTGATCGGGGTGATGATCAGATCTGCGAACATGAAAGGTCTATCCGCTTCCAACGGTATGTGATCATGCGCAAGCGGCAGGATATCCCGGATGCTTTTATAGGTCTTCTTGCCGGTGTAGACCGGTACACCTGTCCGTTTGATCGTCTGGTTCAGCCCTCTGGTGTGGTCGCTGTGTTCATGGGTCAGGAAGACGGCGTTCAAACCTTCGAGATTGTGTTTTCGTTCTTCGAGGCGCAAATTGATCTGACGAAAAGAAATCCCGGCGTCGATGAGCAGGGTGGTTTCCTTGCTTTTGATGTAGGTTGCGTTTCCTTTTGAGCCACTGGCAAGTACGATGATTTCCATGCGGTATCCTCCAATTCAAAATTATTATACACGATATATCGGATTATGCAACGGGTCGTGCATTTTGAAAGGCTAATTTTGCATGGTGTAAGGCTTTGCTTTTGTATGCATTTTCAGTTGTGTTATAAGTAGAGAAGTGATAATATATATATTGCGTATTTATATAATATAGGAGTGATTACATAATGGATTCAATAATCGTAAAACGCGGGGTGGGTATTTTCTCCATCATTCTGGTCATTATCATTGCCTCGGTGGCATGTGGTCTTCTGACCGGTGATGATAAGGACCCGAACCTCTCGGACCCCGAAGGGATTTTCATGTCTTTCAACGGCATTGAAATCACCAATGAAATGGTCTACAACCGCATGAAAGCGAGTGACGGCATCACCCAATTGATAAATTATATCGACCAGCAATTGCTTGCCGAGTACATGGACGAAGTAACCCAAGCACAAATTGAAAACGAAATTCTCGAACAGACCTACGGCACCAGCGATCAACTAGAAATCGATCTGCTCGGCGAACTTGAAAAAGCCGAAATGGAACAGAATTTCCGTGATGGGGCGATCTTTGCCGGCTTCAACCCGGATGACCAGGACGCCATCGATACCTACATGCGTCTATTGCTGGCTCAGGACGCGTATGCGAAAACCCGTTTTCGCACCACCGATGAGTCCAGTGAGTTTTATATCAGTGTCCAGGATCTAGAAGCCTATTACGGCGACTACAAACAAGGCGACGTCATTGCGATTCCTTTGCGTTTTCACGACAACGTCGAACGTGACAACGTCTTTTACCATTTCAACCTCGTCAGAGACTATGAAGGTGGTTTCGGTCTTTACCACGGCGACGATGCAATCGAGGAAGTCGCACGGGATGCCTTTGATGAAGACAACACCGATTTACTCGATGACGATGAGGTGCTGATGTATTATATCAAGATGTACAACTACTTGAACCAGCATCTGGACCCGATAGATGAAAACGCCACGATCGAAGACATCGTCGCGCTTGAACGCGAAGACCTCCGGTTCAACCAGTTCGAGCTACAAGAACTGGCTGCTGAGCGCCAAACCGAAGACT
>SLJL01000058.1 GCA_007135105.1 Candidatus Izemoplasma sp. | reverse complement strand
GAACTTGTGATTCCCTACGTTCTAAACGCGAAAACGCAGAACTGGTGGGACGGGGTGACCCTTATCATCTGGGGACCCTCCCAGGAGAAAGTCGTCGAGAAGAAGTATCTCGGTGATGCGATCAAGAAGATGCTCAACAGCGGCATCGCCGTGTATGCCTGCAAGAAATGCGCCGATGATCTCAATCTTACCGCAGCACTGGAAGCACGCGGCATCACCGTCGCATATACCGGCGTCCTGCTGAGTGAACGTCTGAAGAACGAAACCGTCTTACCCCTATAGGAGGCGACCAATGGCATACATCAAAGAACTCGATCCGCAACAAAACCCGAAACTTAGAAAAATCTATGAGGCCGCGGAAAAGCGGACCGGCGAACCAACCGCCAACGTCCTCAAAGTCCACAGCCTGAATCCCGAGATCTTAGAAGCGCACATGCAGCTGTATGAAACCATCATGTTCAAAGACGGCCGACTCTCCCGCAAGGAAAGGGAAATGATCGGTGTGGTGGTCTCGGCCGCCAACGAATGCCCCTATTGCGTGACACATCACGCACAATCACTGTTCGCCGTCACGTCGGATAAAACCTTGATGCGACAAGTCGCGGCGGATTACACCACGGCAGCGTTGTCTGAAAAAGAACAGGCCCTGTGCGCCTACGCCGAAAAACTGACCAAGACCGCCTATAAAATCACCGAAACCGATATCGAAACCTTACGGGGATTCGGTCTTGATGACGCGGCCATCCTGGAAGCCAACCAGGTAACCGCATACTTCAACTATGTCAATCGGGTCGTCCATGGGCTCGGCGTTGAACTTGAAACCATATGAATGGGGATGTGCCTTGCACATCCTTTTTTTCTGCACGCTGCGGGATGGTTAAGAGAAAATTGTAAAAAAAGTTATCGTGATGGCAACGGGGTTTGCTATAATAGACATGACGGCCTTGCGAGGCCGAATAAACTATAGGAGACCATCATGTTGAACCAACGTGGCTGGCTCATAGCCAGTCTGTTCATCGTCATCGTTGTCCCCCTGATCGCTTTTGAAATCTGGTTGCTGCCGTATGACAAGGCAGCCTTCACCACCGGACGGCTGCTATTTCTGCGGTTGTTTCTCTTCATGGTCGTCGGTGCACTTTTCGTGCTCGGCTGGCTACTGAACATCATCCTGCGCGCCAAGCCCGATCTGATGTGGTTCAGGGAATATAGTGTCCGGCTTCTGATCACGACGCTATTTATCCTCGGTGCCCTGTATCTGGTTGTTGACGGCGACCGCGTCTACCGCAATCGTCCGACCTTGTCCCGCATCAACATCGAATGCTATTACTGGGCTTCGCTAAAGATGAATCTGGAAAGCGAGCATGCCAATGAAAACTTCGACATCGAGGTATACGAGCTGCTCATCTTCACCGACCTTGAAGAACATGTCCCTTTCCATGTGTTCAACCTTGATACCACCCACGGCATCAGTACCTTCACCTACCGGTTTCAGTCGTTGAACAGTTTTCGCGAAGACGCCGGATCCGGCGGCGTGATGCAAATTTCACAAAACATCGACAGAAGGCCGGCCTGTGTGCCACTTTCCAAGCAGGACACCGTCCTGCTGGACATGCCTTATCTCGTCCAGGCATCGTTTGACACGAACGGCGAGCTTTGGGCCTACGCCCTCGATATCGTACCTGGGTACGACCCCGCCAAATCATATGAAGATCAGGACGCTGCGGTCATCGAGACAATTATGGCCCTGACAACATATGACGAAGAAACAGAGTAACGGCACAAGCGGACAAAGCGTCGAACACACAAAAAAAGCGGGTTCACCAGAATTGGTGTGACCCGCTTTTTGTTGTCTATTACTATGCATCATAGCTGGTTGAGGAAGTTTTGCCCCCTTTACCGGTCCAGTTGGTATGGAAAAACTCTCCCCGGGGTTTATCAACCCGCTCATACGTATGGGCACCGAAGTAATCCCGTTGCGCCTGTAACAGATGTGCCGGCAAGGTTCCGGTTCTGTAGCCGTCGAAATAGCTGAGCGCCGCCGACATCGCCGGGGTTGGAATGCCGTTTAGAGCGCACGTGGATACGACTTCACGCAAACTCGGAATCATCGATTCGATGGTTTTGGTGAAAAACGGATCGAGCAGAAGGTTCTTGAGAGTTGGGTTATTGTCGTAGGCCTTTTTGATATCGGCGAGAAACTTGGAACGGATGATGCAGCCGCCACGCCACATCAGCGCGATGCCACCGTAATTGAGATCCCACGCGTTGCTGATGGCTGCCTGGCGCATCAGCTGATAACCTTGGGTGTAGGAAATGATCTTCGCCGCATAAAGCGCTTTGCGTAGATGTTCTATGAAAGTATCCTTATCCCCATCGAACCGTATTGGTGTGCCTTTTAGAACCTTGCTGGCACTAACGCGTTCATCCTTCAAAGCCGACAAGAAACGCGCGAAAACCGACTCGCCGATCAAGGAAAGCGGGATGCCATGATCCAAAGAAGCAACGACCGTCCATTTACCGGTACCTTTCTGCCCGGCCTTGTCGAGTATCTTATCGATGAGCGGCGTGCCGTCTTCATCCTTCACTTTCAAGATCTCGGCGGTGATTTCGATCAGGTAGGAATCGAGTTCTGTTTCGTTCCACTGTGCAAAAATGTCGCCGAGCGCATCGGGAGAAAGATCAAACAGCCTTCGCATCGTAAAATAGGCTTCGCTGATCAGCTGCATGTCTCCGTATTCGATGCCGTTGTGGACCATTTTGACGAAATGTCCGGCCCCTTCGGGTCCGACCCAGTCGCAGCACACTTCCCCGTTTTCGACCTTCGCCGCGATTGCCTGGAAGATCTCCTTGATGTGTGGCCATGCAGCCTTGGCGCCTCCCGGCATGATCGAAGGGCCGGTCAATGCACCTTCCTCACCACCAGAAACCCCCGTACCGACGAAATGAATACCTTTTTCCGCTAGATACCGGGTGCGTCTGGTCGTATCTTCATAATTGGAGTTGCCCCCATCAATGATGATGTCGCCATCATCCAAAAGCGGTAGAAGCTTCTCGATCACCATATCGACGGGTTTCCCCGCTTTGATCATCAGAAGAATCTTACGTGGTTTCGCCAGATCGTTCACAAGTGTCTCCATATCGGTTGTGCCGCGGATGGGTTTATCTTTGGCCCGACCGTTTAAAAAACGGTCCACCGTATCTTGTTTCCGTGAGGATACGATGACCTGATAACCTTTATCGGCCATGTTCAAAGCGAGATTCTCGCCCATAACCGCAATGCCGACCAATGCGATATCCGATTTTTTCTTAAACATGCAATCACCTTCATCCATTAGGGTTATCTTCATTATAACAGTCTTTGACAAGACCGTGGGTCCAGACAGCCTATATCTTTATCTTTCTTGGAAAACAGACATTTTCAAATACCATGAACAGATGATGGTTGACACACGAAACATATTCCGTTAAGCCCACGGATAGTAGATTCTATAAAAACAAAAGCCCGGTGACGGGCTTTTGTTTTTTCAAGGTGTGATCTTGCTACATTCACCTGCGTTTCAACAGAAACAACCGGTTCGTGATGCCGTGGGGTTCAAAGGTGATGGGTTCGGCTTTGACGATTTCGAAATCGTTTTTCAAGATGGTTTCCCAAGTGGCCGTTGTCCGGTTGATGAGATAAAGACCGGATGTCTCTTCGTGTAAGTCGCCGGCGATGCTTTTCGTCCCATAGGCCTTAAGGGCATGCGCGTCGCGATAGTCGTTCAGTTTGAGCAAGACCTTGCCGCCGGGTTTCAAAAGGCGTTTGGTCGCCTTTAGTACCTCGGCACAATCGGTGAGGGTGAGATTGTCGATGACGTTGGAAAGAATGATGCCGTCGAAAGAACCGGCTTTGTATTCATGGAGACGCTTGACGCCGCCACAGCTGAATGTGCCGGTCTCCAGTTTGTTTTCCTGGAAGGTCAATGTTGCCTTTTTGATACCGGCGCTCGAGATATCGATGCCGTGATAATCGGCTTTTTTACGCATGGCGCACAAGCCGAGCAGTGTGCCGGGCGCACAGCCGAAATCGAGGATCCTATCTGCGTTCTCGATGAGCCAGTCAAGCGCATCATCCAGAAGTTTATTGCCATAACGTTCACTTGTGAAACGGTGGACGGGTATCGCCTTGAACCGTGTATTCCAGAATGATTTCGTTTGTTCATAATCATGGGTATCCGTCATTTTAAAAACCACCTGCGTCATCTAGGCATGTGGCAATCTTTTGACGCGCCTGCACCATTTTCTCGGGCAGCGCGAACGTCTCGCGGATGGCCAGATAATCATGGTAGGCGTTTTCAAGCCCTGTTTTAATCGGTGTGTCTTCCTTGGCATACGCTTTGATCTTTTTGACCGACAGGACATTGTCATAGGCGAAGAAAGGAAAATAATCCTGCAGTTTCACGGGGAGGGTTTCATGGTCGACGGCCCTGATGATCGCGGGTTTGCCCACAACCGAAGCGCAAAGGTTGATATACGCCTGGAACGTGTGGGCATGATCGTAACCGACATTGTATATATCCGGCGGGATGACGCCCTTCAAAGCTTTGGCGGTATCCATTGCCAGGTCCTTGACATAGACGAAATGGATGTGGTTGTTCGTCTTCGGCAGGTAGATCGGCCGGTCGTTTTCAATCAGATGAAAGAAGAGGCGTTCTCTCAAAAGATAGTTGTCCTCGCCATAAACGAAAGGTGGACGGAAGATGGTAAGTTTGTCCGCATCCAGGGTATCTTTCAGAATCGCTTCGGCGATGATCTTGTTTTGAGCATATTGTTTGAAAGGCGAATTCCCGCCGAGCGCATCCTCTTCTCTGAAGGGGACTTTAGCCTTATGAATGTCATAGACCGCGCTCGTACTGATGAAGACGTAGCGTTTCAAAGCGGGTAGGTCCAAGGCGCACAAAAGGCCGTTCACCTGTTCGCCGTTGAAAGCCGATATGTCGACGACGTAAGAAAAAACGTGCGGCTGCAAGATCCGTTTCAGCGCAGCATGATCGTTGCGGTCACAGACGAGTTCCGTGACACGATCATCATTCAAGGAACGCGACCCTCTGTTCAAGACATAGGTGTCGTAACGATCCTTAAGCGTATCCACGACATGCTTGCCGATAAAATAGGAACCACCCATAATCAATAATTTTTCCATCTGCTCATCCTCCAGAAACAACATACACCCATTATAAGCGAATGCGGGCTTTAATTTCCACAATTCATGGAAAAATCACACATTTTCAAGTAAAATAGGAGATATGAATCCCTTAAGGTTAGCATTGGATACCCAGGCATTGAAAGGATGTTGAATATGCAAAAACGCCAGTATGGAAAACAAAATGTCATGGTCAGCCGCATCGGTTTCGGTGCGTGGCCGCTCGGCAACACCGCACACGGGAAGACCATGAGTGAAGAAACCGGCATCGCGCTTGTTAACGCGGCGTTGGAAGGCGGCGTCAATTTCTTCGATACCGCACCGAACTATGCACATGGTAGAAGTGAAACCATTTTAGGTAAAGCGCTCGGTGATAAACGAAATGATGTCGTCATCAACACGAAATTCGGCCATCATCCCGATGGCACCATCGACTTCAACGCCGAAAAAATCGAACCATCCATCCGAGGCAGTCTGAAACGCCTGCAGACCGACCATCTCGATTCGGTGTTGCTACATAACCCCGATCCCTCGATTTTAAAAGGAGAAACCGCACACTTTGATATCCTATCCGGCTTGAAAGCAAAAGGCATCATCAAAGCCTATGGTGTCAGTGTCGATACACCGGAGGAACTGTCGCTTGCGCTCAAGCGCGATGACATCGAGGTCATCGAATTGCTTTTCAACATTTTCAGTCAAAGTACCCGCGAACACTTCGACCGGATCAAGGCAAAACGCATCGCCCTTATCATCAAAGTACCGCTCGATTCAGGATGGCTGAGTGGAAAATACCACAAGGATATGGTCTTTACCGACATTCGTTCCAGATGGACCAAAGACGATCTCGAACGAAGACATGCGCTGTGTGACAAACTGAAAAAACTTGTCGGTTCGGACCGGCTCACACCCTATGCGATCAACTTCATCCTGTCTTTCGACGCGGTAACGACCGTGATTCCTGGCATCCGCACGACCGAACAACTTTCCGAGCATCTGAGGTCGATCGAACAGCCGCTTGATGCCGCACTGAAAGAAAAACTCATGCGCTTCTATGATGATGAAATTGACGGAAATCCGCTTCCCTGGTAGTATCGAAGGAGGAATGACATGTCGGCAATTATCCTAAAAGTTTTCGTTCTGACGGCGTATCTCGGCATGCTTGCCTTGAACACGCTGGCCAACGCTTTGCCACTGTTTAACCGTACCACCGGTGATATCAGCGCCAAGTATCCGAACCTTTTCACACCTGCGGGTTTCACCTTCAGCATCTGGGCAATCATCTATCTTGCGCTATTATTTATGGTCATCCGGCTACTCGCTTTACCGCTGGTATCGTTACATGAGACAAAAACAACCATGTTTGTCATCGCGTTCATCGTTTCTTGTTTTCTCAACATGCTTTGGTTGGTATTTTGGCACATGGATAGACCCATCGCATCCAGCCTGATTCTAGTGTTATTGTTGCTGTCGTTACTAGTGGCCTATCAGAACGTCGATAGGAGCAACCTGGTCCTGAGCCTCCCCGTTAGTCTTTATCTCGGCTGGGTCAGTGTCGCTGTCATCGCCAACATCACCATCGCCTTGAAGGCATCCGGCATCAACCTGATCCTACCTGAAGCCTTCTATTTTGTGGTTGTGCTTGTGGCTGCCCTTGTTTTATGCGGACTCATAATCCATTTTGAAAGGGATATTCTGTTCGTCCTTGTCTTCAACTGGGCACTTTTCGGAATCTTCATGCGACAGATTGCATTAGAACCCCGCTGGCTACATCTATACACAGGCACCATTCTGTTTGTGTTGCTTGCCTTGAATGTGGCAACACTCATCGCCAACCGGTTTACCTGGTATGGTCCATAAATAGATCTGAGGAAGTGAAACCATCAAATCAAAAGAAATGCAAACCTTATTCGATCAATGGGCAACTACCTACGATCGCGCCGTCAAGGAAACAGAAGCACAGGACCGCTATCCCTTTGCGGGCTATACGGACATCAAACGCACGATTTTCAACACCACCCTTGCCCAGGGTGTAAAAGAAATTTTGGAGATGGGCATCGGTACAGGCACTATCAGCAAGGCACTTTATGAAAGCGGCCATGCAATCACCGGTGTCGATCTTTCCAAGAACATGATACAAGTCGCGCAGGAAAGACTGCCGGATGCGAAATTACATCACGCCGCTTTCGAGACATTCACCAAAACGCTAACAACCGAGGTCTACGATGTGGTTATCTTCAGCTATAGCATCCATCATCTGACCTATGAGGCACAAACGCGACTCCTATTGAAGCTGAAAGAGTATCTGAGTCATGAAGGTCTAATTCTCATCGGCGATGTCATGGCAAAAGACGCACAGACGCTTTCAAGACTGAAAGCGAGATATGCATCCGCTTGGGACACCGAAGAACACTACCCGCTTGTATCACACTACAAGAACGGTGATATCACACGGTATTTCTCGGTAGAATACCAACCGCTCAGCCATTGTTCAGGCGTGATCACCCTCAAGAAACACGGTCAATGATAATTAGGAATTTTCACAGTTTACTTACAATCGGAAAAGGAAGGGATGACAGTGATTAAAGCTAAAAAACTCGGTATCTGTTTCAGTGGCGGTGGCGCTCGTGGCGGGTATCAGATCGGTGCGATGCAGGCATTGGATGAACTGGGCATCTTCAAGGACATCAAAGCTTACGCCGGCACCTCGATCGGTGCCGCCAACGCCATCGTCATCGCTTCCAGAGGCATCAAGGCCGCGGAAGATGTCTGGTATTCCTTGCCCGATGAGAATACGCTTTCCCGTAATGAAGGTGCCGAAAGAACCAAAACCGGCTGGGTTCCGGATATCGAACAAGGCATCTATTCCATGGATGTCTTCGAAAACATAATGTTCCAGACAATCGATTTCGAAGAACTCAAGAAACAAGAAGTCTATATCACCATCTCCCAGGCCGGTCCGGCCAAAGGCAAATTCACCGATATCTTCAAAGCCACCTACAGCCACTACATCAAAAAAGATTCACAAGTCAGGTACATGGCAGCCCATAAACTACCTTTCGATATGGTCAAACAGACGGTTGTAGCCTCCTGTTCGATTCCGATTTTCTTTTCACCCGTTACCATCGACGACAACAAGTGCTACGACGGCGGCATGTATGACAATGTGCCTGTGACACCGCTGATAAAAGCTGGCTGTGATGTCATCATCGTGGTGCACCTGCACAGAGGACGCGGCAAGATAACCAAAGAGAAGAAAGACCATCCCGATATAACCTTTCACGAAATCAGACACACGGGTTTGAAGATGGGTAAAATCCTCAAGTTCAGCAAAGAACAGACCGAACGACTCATGCGGTTGGGCTACGGGGAGACCAAGGCGTATTTCAATGAACTCACCAGTACCTAGACTGCCCTTTACCCCCGAAACAGACCAGGCGTCATCCCCTCATCAGCCGAGCAAATGTGCAATGATGGTTGTCGCAGCTCTCATCCACACAACAGCATTCAACTTGAAATATCATTCAGACTTGATAAAATATGGGTGAAAGACCGGAATGCCGGAACCTTTCACGTGGATGGACCCAGCCGTCAAGCATCTTCTGAAATCATGGTTTCCGGAATTCCGGAAACCATTTTGATTTCTAGTTAAAGGGGAGGATATGCATGAAAAGACTAGCCATTGTTATTGCTTTGTTCATCACATCGGTGGTGATCGCCGCTTGTGATACGGATCCGGAGCAAGTCGAACTGAGTGTGGCAGCCAACATCGATCATGTGACCATCACCGTTGAACCGGCTGTGTCTGTTGCTGAAGGCACGGAAGTTACCATCACGGCGCCTGAAGTTGATGATTATGTCTTTGTACACTACGAGGATGTCGCGACCGGTGATGTGATCAGCACCGATGCCAGCTACACGTTCACAGCGGAGATGGATCAAGATTTGATTGCCATCTATGCATCCGAAACGGACAGCTTCAATCTGGAAGTCAGCAGCAATCATGATGACGCCCAGATCACGATTACCCCGGAGGGTCCATATGAAGATGGTGAAGAAGTCACCGTCGAAACCACCGTCCCCGACGGTTATGCTTTCTTGCACTTCGAGGATGATACCACCGGTGCTGTTCTTAGCACCGAGACCAGTGTGGTTTTGACCATGGATGATGATTATTTCATTACGGCAGTATTCGTAACAGAAGCGGAACTGGCCGCTTTGGCGGCGCTTGAAGACTTCGAGGGGGATCTGACACACCTTGAATCGATGTTCGCCGCGTTTGAAAACGCCGCGGCTTTGAGGATTGAAGTCGCGTTTCTTGCCGAAATCGCCACCAACGGGAACACAGAAACATTCAGTGCAAACCTGATACAGCGAAAAATAGAGGATGAGTCCCTGCTGTCTGAAACCATATTGACAGTAGCCGCACCCGAACTACCGGAAGATGAAGTTGAGATTCACATCATCATCAACGAGACCGACACGTTTTACGAAGTGTTCGTCGATGTCGGTTTCATCCTGGATATGATTGAAGCCGAAGAAGCCATCGATGCCAGGGAACTTTTCGCTTTCGATAGCGATATTCTGCACGTTACCGTGCCTCAAGAGCTCCGGGAGGAATTCGATGTTTTATTCGTCTCGGCGCTAAATGAAGCATTTGACGATGCCGCTTTCGATGCGGAGACATTTCAGACGGTACGTGCGGAGCTACAAACGCTCATTGCCTATTATGATTTTGCCTATTTCTCGAGCATCGAACCCTTGGAAGTTGACGCCGAGATTGTAAACAATCATGATATGCTTACAACAGTTATGATCACAAGTGAAGCGATGGAAATCATATTCGAGGATCTGTTCGAAGACATATACATGATATTATATGATGCTGAGGTGGACGCGGAAATGCCGCCATATGAAGATATTGTCGATATGCCGGAATATGAAGAAATCATTACGACCATTGAAGCGCTCGATGCGTTTCGAATTGACATGAGACACACCCCGGCAGAAGCTGATTCCATCCATATTGAACCTTATCTTCAAGAGTTTTTGATGCAATTCAACGAGGAACAGACACCCGGTGAATTTGAGAACTTTGAACTAAGCTTTACCATCACCGAAGGCGCCGAGATTGTTGTGCCCGATGATGCCAAGGATATCTACGCGGTATTGGAAGAACTTTTCATGGTGGGAATCCTTGAAGAATCGTTGCACTATGTGAGCCTGGTTGAAGAAAAAAGCTTGGCGAAAGGAACCTATACCTTCATGGCACTCGGCGAGGACCATCAACTGTTCTACGGCATCCCTTCGATCGATTTCGAGTTGAGTACGGTCGAAATCACAGAAGATGCCTTATACATCAATCCGGTATACACCTATAACGAAGAACCCGTTTTCACCGAACCGATGAGCCTTGCCGCACTTCAGGACTCAGGGGTTGACAGCGAAGAACCGCCTGCTGAGCGTGCAGCGTTTTTGGATATGATCGAACCCGTTGACCGTGAACATTTGAACATCTATCAAATCATTATCGATATGATGCACATGCTCAGCGAAGAGATTCCCGATGTTACCGATCCTGAAGATCCGCAAATGAACTTGCCTGAAGAGGATCTTGTAGACGCCGAGGATATCGAAGCTGTGCCGCGTTATCCCGACAGTATTCTGCTTGATGCCTTCGACGACAACGGCAATCAGATGAGAATATATGGTGTTGAAGTTGACGTTGAAACGGTATATGACCACTATGTGGATTACATCGAAGCCAATCCCGATTGGAACATCAATCAGGCCGCGTTCGATGAAACTGAAACAGTTGGTCACCTTGAAGCCATCACCGATGGAGCCGTTGTCAATATCTATCTGGAGACAAGTGACCTCTATGCCGAAGCCACCGAAATCATCATCTATCTCAACGTAGAATAACCGTAGGGTCCAACAATTAAGCCGCTCACGTTAAAAACAAAAAAGCAGAGCCCTGATTGATTTTCGGGTTCTGCTTTGTTTTTACACTTTTCCCCAAGCGCTGCGAACTCGGTTACGACCACTTTTCTTAGCCTCGTACATGGCTCTGTCGCACCGCGCGATGATCGTTTCGATCGTATCACCTTTCTGATACTGGCTCAAACCAAGCGAGATGGTGATGATCCTGTCTTCCAAAAAGCGTTGCTGTTCGTACGTTTCTCTCAGTTCTTCAGCGATCAGACGGGTTTCATCAATCGCTTTATCCTCGAAGACGAGTATGAACTCATCGCCGCCCCAGCGCCCGACGCTGATACAGGTCTTGTGCATATCCCGGATGAAGGCTGCGGTCTTGATGATGACCTCATCCCCGGTCAGGTGGCCATAGACGTCATTGATCTTCTTGAATTTGTCGATGTCGATCAGGACGACACTGAACGTCCGGTCTTCCTTTTTTGCTTGTTCGATCAAGACGTTTAGCGTCTCATCGATCTTGAGCCGGTTGTCGATGCCGGTCAGAAAATCGCTGTTTGCCAGAACTTTTATTTTTTCAAGTGACGCGTTCAGTTCCTCGGTCTTTTCATCGACCATCCGCTTGAGGGCGATATTCCGCTTTTCAAGTTCCTTGATGGGATAAGGTTCGTCATCATCGTTTTCCCGGCTCGGTAATGAAAGATGCTTGTGTTGGATATACCACCGCTTGTCATGTTTGGTGAATGCCAGCGTATAGCGGAGGTGGTTGAAACGCAGCGTCTGATCGTGAATCTTCGTTTCAATGTCCAACTCGCACGATAGTAGACCCACACCCGGTTTCGGTGTCTTGATGATCAAGTCCCTGATTTCGTAGTGGATCGGTTCAGGGGCCGCTTCTATATCCCTTTTGAAAGCTTCTTTGCATCGGGCATACGTGTAGGTGTTTTCATCCTTGGACGATCCGAAACCTGTGATGTCCTTGCCGAAATGGGCAATGGTTCTCGGATAATCCCTATTGGAAAAATAATCGTTCAAGTAGGCCAAAAAAGCGTCCCGGATTTCCTTATGATCGTTGTTCATGTTTTTTCCTCCCCAATTAACCCTTCAAATAAGATATTACCATAAACATCTATAAAAGAGAAGAAGGAAATGGACCATGAAAAAACCGGTCGTGGATGACCGGTCAGGGCTTCAGGATTTGATGCCTTTATCGTGGTACATCTGTTTTTCCGCCCAGGTGAAGACTTCGACGAACGTCTCGGTTGGTTTTCTTGTCGCAACACCGAAAGCCATTTCAAGCTTGAATCCCTTGACAGATTTCGTTTCTGCAAGCCTGCTGGCATGGTCCTTGGCTTTAAGGGCCTGATCGTAATCGTGGTCTTTCAATATCACCACGAACTCATCCCCACCGAACCGGCAGACCGCATCTATCGAAAAGGCTTCAAGCAAAACCTCGGCCGCCGTCTTGATCAACTTATCACCAATCAGATGACCGTGCTTATCGTTGATTTCTTTCAAGTTGTTCAAATCGCACACGAGCAAGCTATAATTAGCAGTTGTATCCTGATCAAGCAATAAAGCCATATGATCAAGATAGTTTCGGTTTTTTGTTTTCGTCAAACTATCGTGGATGTTGTCGTGCCGCAAGGAGATGTTCTCCGTTTGTTGGCTATGCAGTTGCGTACTCACGTGTGCCAAGAGGACGCTTAAAGCCATCAACCCACCGCTTAGCGACAAAAAACCGTGAAACAGGGGCATATGCCTGACTGCGAGAAACGGAAAGGTCAGATTCAACAAACCGGTGAGCAATGCGGCATATCCGAACAATCGCAGGAATAGCCGCTTATCAAGCAACGCGATGCCACCGGCACCGATGAACAATAATCCCGTATAACCGAAGACGATCAGTCCGCGGACAAATTCGGAAGCGGACAGTATCGAAAGGATGATAACAAACGGGGCACTACCATAAAGCAGTAGCCGATGCGTTCTATATAGTTTTCTCTGTGCCATTTCAATGCTAGCCATCACCATAGACGGCATCGCGAGTACAATCAGGACGAAGTATAGACCAGCGAAGAACACATAATCTGTTTTCAAGGCGGTATACAACATGGCGTAGGCAACAAGCAATATCGTCCAAAACATCAAGAAAGCGAGGAGATAATGGGTCCTGTCTTTAATATATAAGAGCAAAAGAAAGATAACCATGATCAACGAACCGGCAATATAACCGAAAACAACCGCTTGTGAAAATGCATCAAAATCCATAGACACGACACCTTTCTTCTCTGGTATTTAGTCATTATATGATAACACATCAAACGAACATTGACACGCGAAATAAACCGACATGCAAACTGAAAACAAAAAGGACCGCACAATGGTTGAAAGCAATTGCGTGGTCCTTCGAGATCTGTATTTCTATGCGAATATCAACGTTTTCCGGCGTCAAACGGTTCGCCGACAGCCCGTGGTGCCGCACTGCCTTTGGCCGTGATGGCCAGAATCGTCAACGTGGCAAGGAAAGGCATCATGCGCCAGATTTCCATCGGTAGATTCAAATGTTTAATGCCGATGAGTTCATCGGGTATCTCCGAAATGACACGGAACATCGCAAAAATGAATGCAATCAGCAG
>SLJL01000074.1 GCA_007135105.1 Candidatus Izemoplasma sp. | reverse complement strand
TAGTAGTTTTGAAAGAAGATTCTATTAAAAAAAAGCTGTAATATGAAAAAAGAAACAAATATTAAAACAATGGTTATCACAAGTTGTGTGGTTAGGGACCTGTTGGAATATAGATCTTTTATTTTTTTAGTCAGTCGCTTCAAAACGATACCCCACACCAAAAACTGTTTTTATGAAATAAGCATACGGTCCCAACCGTTTACGCAAACGTTTTATATAAGTGTCCACAATACGATCCTCCACATAAACATCAATGCCCCATATTTCGTCTAGTAAAAGATTTCTCGAACAAATTCTACCTTCGTTTTTCACGAGATACACAAGCATATCGAACTCAGTTTTGGATAAAATGGCTTCGGTTTCAGCAATGAACACTTTATGTTTGTTCAAATCAATTGTTATGTGATTGGTTTTGATTACATCTTCGGCGTAAAAATGATTTCTATCATGGATTCTTGAAATGATATTATTAGCTTTCGCAACAAGAATTTTAACATTGAAAGGTTTTGTGATATAATCATCAACCTTGAGAGAATAACCCTTCAAAATATCTTCTTCTTCGGATAAGGCGCTCATCATAATTATGGGTACATTTGATTTTTTACGAATGTGGTATGCGACTTCCCACCCATTCATGTTGGGCATGAGAATATCCAAACATACTAGATCGATGGCCTCATTGGAAAAAATATCCAAACCTGATAAACCGTCTTTTGCGGCAAAGACTGTATAGCCCGCTTTCTCAAAATAGCTTTTGATCATCCGATTGATGGTCGCTTCATCTTCAATTATCAATATTTGCTTATTTTGCATAGGGCATCCCTCCACTGACATTATAAGTGACAATGAAGAAATATAAAAGTTAATCTGTTTACTAATTGAACCTTACATAATACAATAGCATTGAAATAGGTGATCCTTATGTACGATATTATTATTGTTGGTGGCGGACATGCCGGTAGTGAAGCTGCCCTGGCTACTGCTAGAATGAACAAAAATACCCTCTTAATAACGGGTGATATAAATTATATCGCTTCTATGCCGTGCAATCCTTCCATCGGCGGCCCTGCAAAAGGCATCGTTGTAAGAGAGATAGATGCTCTTGGTGGTGAAATGGGCATAAACGCAGATGAAACCCAGATTCAGATGCGGCTGCTCAATCATTCAAAAGGACCTGCAGTAAGAGCTTTGCGGTCTCAATCAGATAAAAAATTATATCCTGAAAGAATGAAAAACATCATATTGAGCCAAAAAAACTTGACGGTTGTTGAAGCCTATGTCAAGTCTTTGGTCGTGGATAACAATAGAATTCATGGTGTTCAAACACAAGACGGTAAAATTTATGCATCAAAAGCTGTAATTTTGACCACCGGAACATTCCTGAACAGCAAGGTGATGATTGGCTCTAACAAAACTTCGCAAGGCCCGGAAAACCAAAAGCCTTCACTTGGACTTAGTCCACAGCTTGAAAGACTCGGGTTCACATTATCGAGACTGAAAACGGGTACACCTCCACGAGTGAAAAGAGAAACCGTCGATTTCGGGAAGACCCAAATTCAGCCAGGTGATTCAGTACACCGATACTTTTCCTATTATAATAAGAACAATTACGATATCGATGCTCAGCATCCTTGTTATCTTACCTACACCACGGAAGAAACACATCGGATTATCAATAACAATCTCGATAAGTCGTCCATGTATAGCGGCGTTGTAGAGGGTGTTGGACCTCGTTACTGTCCGTCCATCGAAGACAAGTTGGTTCGTTTTAACGATAAACCCCGTCATCAGATATTTCTAGAACCTGAAAGCCAATTCACAGAAGACATTTATATCCAAGGATTTTCCACATCAATGCCGCATGAGGTACAAGAAGCGATGGTTGCAAGCATTCCCGGATTGGAACAAGCTCAGATTACCAAATATGCCTATGCAATTGAATATGATGCGATTGACGCAAGAATGCTTTGGCCGACCTTGGAATCGAAAATCGTAGAATCCCTATATTTCGCTGGTCAGATCAACGGTACAAGCGGATATGAAGAAGCAGCTGGTCAAGGCTTATTGGCAGGCATCAATGCTGCTTTAAAAACCGATAAAAAACAACCCTTAATCTTACATAGAGACGAAGCCTACATAGGGGTGCTGATCGATGATCTGGTGACGAAGGGAACCATTGACCCTTATCGATTGTTGACATCGCGAGCAGAACACAGACTACTTCTACGTGACGACAATGCCGACACAAGACTTATGGAAAAAGGGCACGCTATCGGACTTATATCCAAAGAGCGTTATCGTAAATATACTGATTTTCACAAGCAAATGCACGATTTGAAGATGCGTTTTAAAAATATTGAATTATCTCCCACACCCAAAGTTACTGATGTTTTGAAAACTTTGAACTCCACATCGTTGAAAGATCGTGTGACCTTTTATGATTTAATTAGAAGACCTGAAATCAAAGCGATATACGCTAAACATTTCGACAGCACACTTGATTTTCCAAATGAGATATTTGAAAGAGTGGAGATTGATATCAAGTATGAAGGCTATATAAACAAAGCGAGGAAACACGCTGAGAAGTTGCGACAACAAGAGAAAATAACAATCCCGGAAGATTTGAACTATGAAGACGTTCCCAATCTTGCTAACGAGGCCAGAGAAAAACTTAAACTAATTAAACCGCTGACTTTAGGACAAGCCAATCGTATCAGTGGTGTGAATCCTAGTGATGTTTCCATTCTCAGCATATATCTCAAATCAAACAAAAACCAGAACCGGGTTATCCGTTGATAATCTGGTTCTTTATTTATTTGGTCTAGGGGATGTGGTAAAATAACGTTAAGGTGATTACGTTGGAAAATAATAGAGACATCCTGCAAAAGGCTGGATTTAACATCACAGAAGAACAGTTAAAGAAGTTTCATATATATTATGAGACACTGATTGAATGGAATAAAAAGGTGAATCTAACGAATATAGTCAGAAAAGAGGATGTTTATGTCAAACATTTTCTTGATTCTTTGATGATTGGGAAGAGTATAGATTTAGACTCCCAAACCTTGCTTGACGTCGGTAGTGGTGCCGGGTTTCCAAGCGTACCACTTAAAATCGTATTTCCGGAGCTAAAGGTGACGATTGTTGATGGATTGAAAAAACGTATTAATTTCCTCGAACATTTGGCGCAAAATCTGGATTTAAATATTGAACTCATCCATAGTAGAGCAGAAGATTATGACAAAAAAAACACCTTTGACATTGTAACAGCCAGAGCTGTCGCACCGCTGAATAAGTTGCTAGAATTAACAATTCCTTTCGTAAAGACAAAAGGGTGCTTTCTCGCACTAAAAGGTGATAGATACCAGGAAGAACTTTCACATGCGGAGCATGCAATGTCAGAATTGAAAACGAGTGTAACAAGGATAGATACCTTTTCATTAATGGGTGATTCCCGAGCTATTATCGTATTTGATAAATATGCCAACAGTGATATCAAATATCCCCGCACACCGAAACATATCAAGAAAAAGCCACTATAAAGTAATCTTGAAAAGAGGAATGCACATGATGTTCTCACAAGGGAAACAACAAACAAAGGAGCTAGAAAATCAAATCTATCGTCTTGAACTCAAACATCTAAGAAAAAAGACGATTTTTGTTAGTGTGATATTGTTTGTTTTAATTTTCCCTACAGTCCTAATCTTGTTCTTGTTTGACATCCCATTACTGGATATTTTCGTATATTTCCTAGTTTTCACC
>SLJL01000120.1 GCA_007135105.1 Candidatus Izemoplasma sp. | reverse complement strand
CCGATGACTTCATCGTCAACGGTTTTATCGACGGGGGTGGCTTCACCGGTAATCATGGCTTCGTTGATGCTGGTGTCACCCTTGATGATGATGCCGTCGGCTGGAATCTTTTCACCTGCCTTGATGAGAATCCTATCATCTTTCTTCAACGTGGAGACTTTCACTTCCTTGATGTCTTCACCGTCGATGAGATGCGCTTCATCGGGCATCAGCTTCGCCAGTTCATCCAGCGCCTTTGATGCACTCAAGACCGATTTCATCTCGATATAGTGTCCCAGCAACATAATGACGATCAACGTCGCCAGTTCCCAGAAAAAGTCATCGCCGGGAAAGCCGAACACGGTCATCGAACTATAGATGAACGCAACTGAAATCGCCAGGGCAATCAAGGTCATCATGCCCGGCTGTTTTTCTTTCAGCTCACCGTATAGACCGGTCAAAAACGGCCAGCCGCCGTAAAAATAGATGAACGTCGAAAGGCCGAACAGGACGAAACGGTCACCAGGAAAATTCAGCTCGAAGTTGAACCACGTCTGGATCATGGGCGAAAGCACCAAGATCGGTACGGTAACAATCAGGGCGATGATGAAGCGGCGCTTGAAATCTTCAATCATCGACCGGTGATGATCACGGTGGTCGTGGTGTTCATGGTTATGGTCTTCGTTATGATGGGCCATAGGAGCACCTTCCATTCATATGTGTTATTTTTAGAATATAAATCTAGTCTATGTCAAATCTCATCACATTCAGACGTTTCGAGAACTCGACATACGCATCCAGATAGATGACCTTGTCGGTTTCTATGGGTTCGAACAACTGGTTTTCATGATAATCCAAGCCGTTAAAATGGCCTTGTCTCATACGGATCATCGCCGTTCTTTCATGCCCGACGACGGTGATTTTATCAGGTAGCGGTTCTAGACGCGATTGATAATTCCAGACGAATGTCTTTCTGTCTTCGGTCTTCCAGTTCGGGTTTCTGCCGTCAATTCCACCGTGTGTGAAGAGATATTTCTTTTTTTCTACATACAGGGGCATGGTGGCGATGAAGTCATAGAGTTGCGGATAACGTTTTTCGATGCGTTTTCTAATGGTTTTTAGGTTATCTGGATCAAAAGGCATCCCTGAAAGATCGGCGAGCGTCTGATCGAAACCGTTGTGCACGGCATTGAATTTCGTGCTGCGGTCATCGCCCTCGAGAAACTCAAGCAAGAAGAGATCGTGGTTGCCTAAAATGAAGGTTCCTTTATTGCGTTTGTCCATTTCCAAAAGAAATTCGAGGACTTCACGGTTTTCTTCACCGCGATCGAAATAATCACCCAGCAACAACAGTTCATGCTCGGGGTTGTCCTGATCGAACCCGGCTGCTTCTAGCGCTGATTTCAACACAGTGAAATGGCCGTGGATATCGGTGGTCACAAACAACATCTTAGGCACCTCATTTGATGAATTTGACGTTGTACTGGTCCTGGAAGCTTTTGGTGAAATCCTTGACCGCTTTTTCGCTCAGGGGTTTTAGAAACAAGTTTTCAAGCAGCGCCGGTGGGACGGTGACCTGATTGGCCCCGGCCAACAAGGCTTTCTCGATTTGTTCTGCCGTTTTGAAGGATGCGCCGATCAGGAGGGCTTCACGTTTTTCACGTTGGATGATGGCACTCAGGTTCTGCAGGAGTTTATAGGGGTTGTGGCCATGACTGAGCATGCGATCGACATAGATGATCAAAGTATGCGCACCGGCCTCAAGCGCTTCGATGCCTTGATGGAAATCGACCACACCCGTGGCGGCGATGTTGAAGTCATGGTGGAGCGTGCGCATGAGCTTATAGCCGGCTTTGGTGGTAGGGATTTTGATCGTGAAAGGTTCAGCCAAGGTCGTTTTGAAGCTTGCGACTTCCCGGACCATATCCTCGTATTTTTCCGCATTGATCTGGACGTAGAGTCGTTTATCCGGCATCGCTTTTTGGATATCACGCAGGTGATGCAGAAAATCGGTACGGTTTTCCTTGGCCATCAAGGCCGGGTTGGTTGTGACACCGGCAAAAGAATAATGTTCAAACAGATTTTTAATGGTTTTGACGTTGGCGCTATCGATAAGATACATGGGAACACCTCCACGTTCATTATAGCACAAGAAAAAAGCCGGCGACAAACAGGTCGCTGACTTTTCAGTGTTTGGTGACGATGGTACCGGTTGTCCCATTGATGGCTTCTTTCGCATCTTCAAGCGCTGCGATGATGGCTTTGGACTGTGGTTTTCTTTTGACGAAATCAAGCGCGGCCTCCACTTTCGGCAGCATGCTGCCTTTGGCGAAGTGTCCGGCTTCGATGTAGCTTTCAGCTTCTTTGGCCGTCATGGCTTCGATGGCTGCCTGGTTGTCCTTGCCGAAGTTGATCATGACACGGGGAACCGCTGTAAGGATCACCAGAAGGTCGGCATCGATGATTTCAGCCAGACGGGCGCTGGAGGAATCCTTGTCGATGACGGCTGGTACGCCCTTATAACTGCCGTTTTCCTTGATGACGGGAATGCCACCGCCACCGGCGGCGATAACAACGGTATCGTTATCGAGCAGGCACTGGATCGAGGCGCTTTCAAGAAAGTCGATCGGTTTGGGGCTGGCGACCACGAAGCGATACCCCCTGCCTGAATCTTCGATATAAGGCAGATCGATCTTCGTCTGCAAGGCTTTGATCTCGGCTTCGTCCTGAATGAAGGCACCGATCGGTTTGGTCGGGTGTTTGAAGGCCGCATCCTGCTTATCAACGACTGTCTGGGTTACAAGTGTGGTAATGTTTTTCTTGATGCCACGGGCATCGAGGATGTTGCGTAAGGCGTTTTGCAGGTGATAGCCGATATACCCCTGACTCATCGCGCCACATTCGGGTAGTGGCATCAAGGGGATGTTCGTCTTCGCTTGACTTGCTGCGTCGAAGGCGTTTTGGATCATGCCGACTTGCGGGCCGTTGCCGTGGACGATGGTGAGGCTGTGTCCCGCTTCGATGAGTTCGGCGAGGGATTCGGCGGTATGTTTCACCAGGGCTTTTTGTTCTTCCGGGGTGTTTCCAAGGGCGTTTCCGCCTAGTGCTACAACAATTTTCATGGGTTTCCTCCTAAGATGATAGCGTTTTTATTCACCTTTAATAATGCTTGAAGCGGCTTTGTTTGTCAAGCTAAAAAAAACACCACAAACTGTGGTGTCTATAGTGCGAAATCCGCTTTGTTGAGCATGTCGAGACCTTTATCGAGATACTCGCGCATGTTGTCTGTCTCCAGGATGTCGTTGAAGATATCCTTGAAGCTGTGGGATTCGATCCGAATCTGTTTGCGTTCCTTGAACCGTCCGACCGGATCGGTAGGTTCTTCCTTGCCGATTTCAAGGATGGTAACAAGATCGGCCAACAGGAACTTCTCTTGTTTTTTCAGGTATTTTCTGAACTTGTCCCAGGCTTGTTGTTCTTCTTCGCTTGGGGTATGACGCATGGTTTTTTCTTCTCCGAGTACCTCATCAAGCTTGTTTAGTTGCTTGTAGAGTTTCTTGTAGAACTTGTAAGATTCATTTTTCAAATTGGTCATGTCTCTTAAGGTATGCATTGTCTCAATCCTTTATTTTATGGTTTTTGTTTTTTAGGGGGTGAAAGGGATTATCAATTCGGTGCTGTTGATATCCGTGACAGAAATGTTGATGCTCAGTTTCTGGTTCAATTGGTCGGTGACATCCATGGTGATGAAGAATTCACCGTTATCGAGATTGATGCGGACTTGATTCAATGTATAGGGGGAGTCTTCCCCGAGAAACT
>SLJL01000045.1 GCA_007135105.1 Candidatus Izemoplasma sp. | reverse complement strand
GCAAGTACCTTGACCATTTGTTTGCCGTCGTCCGTGGTAAGTACCTTGGTCATCTGTGCATCGAACAAGGAACCATATTCCATACCGATCGTATCGCTGGAAACGATTGGGTCTTCGGTGTATCCCAAAGTCTCGTTCGCGGCGTTTTTGATGGCATTGTTGATGTCTTCCTTGGTGACAGTCTTATCGAGTTCGACGACCAAGTCGACAGCCGAGCCGGTAACCGTGGGTACTCTTAGGGCGATGCCGTCGAGCTTACCGTTCAGATGCGGCAGAACAAGACCGACAGCTACAGCAGCACCCGTTGAAGTCGGCACAATATTTTCAGCAGCTGCACGGGCTCTACGGGCATGGATGCCTTTAGCATGTGGTCCGTCAAGGGTGTTTTGATCATTGGTGTAGGCGTGGGCCGTGGTCATGAAACCACGTTTGACACCGAAATTGTCATCGAGCACTTTTACAACAGGTGCCAGACAATTGGTGGTACAGGAAGCACCGCTGACGATTTCTTCAGAACCGTCGAGTGCGTCGTGGTTCACGTTGTAGACGATGGTTTTAATGTCACCTTTTGCAGGCGCGGAAATCATGACTTTCTTTGCACCGGCTTTGATATGTTTTCCGGCTTTCTCTTTCGATGTGAAGAAACCGGTACATTCGAGTACAACATCAACACCGAGTTCTTTCCATGGTAGATTTTCAGGATCTTTTTCAGCAAACACCTTGATGTTTTGACCATCTACGATGATGCCTTCCTCGTCGAAAGAAATGCTGTTTTCCTTATAGCGACCCTGCGCAGTATCGTATTTAAGCAAATACGCCAGACTTTCCGCATCGGTCAAGTCGTTGAGGGCGACAATTTCATAATCCGAATTATCTTTCATGGCTCTGAATGCGAGTCGACCAATGCGGCCGAAACCGTTAATTGCAACTTTTACTGACATTTAAAATGCCTCCTAATAATTAGTTTTATATCTCGAATATATTATAACGGATAGCGAAGTGTAATACAAGTATTCTACCGCCTTAAAGCGTTTTCAACCAAAGAAAAAGAGACACTATCGTGCCTCTTTGCTTTCTTTTTCCTTGAGTTCTTTGAAATACTGTTCCAATGCGTGGAGATAGTCGCAGTCTTCACCTTTATCGCAGGTGGTGCACATGATGATCTCACGTAGACGTTTGGGGATGAAAGTACGGATTTCATCTTCATTATAACCGACCTGCATCTTATTGTCTTCAACGATTATCGGCCTTCTTAGAACACTTGGGTTCTCGATGATGAAATCGGTGAGTTCGCTCAATGAGAGTTCCTCTAGATCCATGTTCTGATCTTGGAAGACTTTGGATCGTGTCGAAATGATATCTTCGAAACCACCCTCTGTATTTTTAAGCATCAACATGATGTCATCTTTCGTCAATTTCACATTGAATATATTCTTCTCGCGATAATTGATCCGATGCTCATCAAACCACTTCTTCGCCTTACGGCAGGATGAACAACTTGGCGTGGTATACATCTGAATCACGGTATCACTCCTTAATTGATTGAAAAGTCGGATTTTATTATAACGTATGGGCTATCTTTTTTCAATACTTATCATACCACAAATTAGAAAAAATACAAATAGTTTTTGGTGGTTTTTTGTGAGATAAAAATGGCTGAGATATCGAGGTTTTGTAAGGTTTATGCTATAATACTTTTAATTGAACAACCAAACGGAGGTTATCATTATGAAATGGGATTTAACCAATCTATACAGCGATGTGGCATCCTGGCAGGAAAACTTTGACCTTATGAAAGAAAGGCTCAAGGAAATTCCTGCGTTCAAAGGGACGCTGCATGATTTCGAGAACTTCAAGGCATACTATAAAACACAGAAGGACACCGTGGTAAAACTACACAAGCTCTATCAGTACGCATCCTTGAAAAGCGACTTGAACAAGAAAGATGTCACCAACGCGGCACGTGTGCAAAAGATGATGCACTTGTTGAACGAATTCGGCAAGGCAACCGCTTTTGAGAAACCGGAAGTCTTGTCCCTGGGCTGGGAAAAAGTCAAACGTTTCATCGAAGAAGACGATCTGCTTAAAGAATACCGCTATCCCCTGGAAAACCTTTTCCATCAAAGCGAGCACGTGCTCGATGCCGAAAAGGAATCGCTGCTCGCCAACTATCGTCAGTTGAGCTCACAGGGCGCTTCTTTGCACGGTTCGCTTTCGGTGGCGGACAACGCGGCCCAGAAAGTCACCTTGAAAAACGGTGAAGAGATTACCGTGACACAAGGTAATTTCCGTAGTCATCTTGCCGATTTACAGGACAAGGACGACCGTGAGACCGTTTTCAAAGCCGTTTTCAAACATTACGAGACGCATAAGCATACCTATGCCGATATCTATAACACGATCCTGCAAGCGGACATCGCTCGCATGAAAAGCAGAAACTATGACAGTTCTCTGGAAAGTTTCCTGCACGGCAACAAGATCGATCCCGTGGTCTATCACAACCTTGTCGCTGTGGCAAAGGATAGCACCCATCTGCTGAAACGCTACTATGAGATCCGCAAGGATTATCTCGGTCTGGATGAACACCGGACATTCGACCGTTTCATGCCTTTGGCCGAATCCAGTACCAAATATTCTTACGAAGACGCCCTGGAACTTTTCTTCAAATCCATCGACCACTTGGATGAGGACTTCAAGGACAAGGCCTACGACGCCCTTAAAGAAGGATATGTCGATGTCTACGAACAAGACGGAAAACAAACCGGTGCCTATTCCTCGAGCGCCTTGAACGAACATCCGTTCATCATGCTCAATTTCGACGGGACCCTGAGTGATGTCTTCACTGTCGCCCATGAGGCCGGACATTCGATGCATTCGCTTTTCGCCAAGGAAGCACAACCGGTCGCGACTCAGAACTATACCATCTTCGTCGCCGAAATCGCATCCACATTCAACGAACATCTTCTGCTTGATTATTTCATCGACAACAACAAGGGTACCAAAGACGATAAGATCCAATTACTCCAGCAATCGATCGATGACATCGCCGCCACCTTCTACCGTCAGACTTTGTTTGCGGCCTACGAACTGAAGGCACATGAAATCGCTGAAAAAGGCGAACCGATCACACACGAAGTCCTCAATACAATCATGAAGGACCTCTATCTCGATTTCTACGACATCGACATCACCCAAGAACCCGGAAAAGCATACGTTTGGGCTTACATTCCCCATATGTTCTTCGCACCTTTCTATGTATATCAATACGCGACTTCATTTGCCGCAAGTCTGAAACTCTACGACATGGTCAAAGAGGACCCGGGTGCGATTAATAACCACATGCGCCTTTTGAAGGCCGGCGGGGATGATTTCCCGATGGACCAAGTCGCGAAATCCGGCTTGGACCTGAAGGATAAAACCGTGTTCGAAGCGGTTGTCAAACGTCTATCCACATTGCTCGACGAACTTGAACTTGCACTCAAAGAATAAATAGGATACACTATACCTAACACGAAAAGACGGAATCCACATCACCACTAACAAGCGAAGCTGGGCCGGTGTAAGCCAGCAGAAACGATGTAGGACGGACCGTTGAGTGGTGCTAAAGACACCCGCTACCCGCGTTAAAGGTTCAAAGTGCCGGTTTCAAACCGGAACAAAGGTGGCACCGCGGAAAAACATTTCGCCCTTGATGATTTTTATCGAGGGCTTTTTTTATTCAAAGGAGGCAACATATGAAAACAATCGTTTCCGGCATCCAACCGACAGGCAGCATCAATCTCGGTACCTATCTCGGCAGTATCCGTAATTTCGTCAAACTGCAAGAACAGTATCCGGACCATCACTTCTTTTTGTTCATCGCCGATCTGCACGCTGTGACAATCCCCAGGGATCCGCAAGCTTTAAGGAAAACCATCAAGGAACTTGCGGCCATCTATTTGGCCTGCGGTCTCAAGAAGGATAATCTCTCGTTGTTCATCCAGTCGGAGGTCCCGGCCCATTCCCAGATGAGCTACCTTATCCAATGCTTTACCTATATGGGCGAGCTCGAACGGATGACACAATTCAAAGACAAGGCGCAAAAACAGGAGGCCGTCGCCGCCAGTCTTTTCACCTATCCCGCACTCATGGCCGGCGACATCCTGCTTTATGACGCACAGTATGTGCCTGTGGGTGAAGATCAAAAACAGCACCTGGAAATCACGCGGGACATCGCCACGCGCATCAACAATCGTTTCGGGGATTTCCTCACCGTACCGAAACCTCTTATCCCCAAAGTCGGCGCAAGGATTATGTCCCTGACCGATCCCGAAGTTAAAATGAGCAAATCGGACCCCAACGTAAAATCACGCATCAATCTTCTCGATGAGGAAGCCATCATCAAAAAACGCATCATGTCCGCCGTTACCGATAGTGAGGGCAAGATCTACTACGATAAGGCGAATAAACCCGGTCTTGCCAACCTCATCACCATCATGAGCGCTTTGAGCGACCAAAGCATCGAGTCGATCTGCGCGACATACCAAAACAAGGACTACCGGACATTCAAGGAAGACCTGGCTGAAATCGTCATCGAAGCGTTAAAACCGATAAAAGCACAGTATCAAACGCTCATCAACGACGGTTCGATCGACACGATTCTCGATGAAGGTCAATCTGCGGCCATGCGAGTTGCCAACAAGAAAATCATGAAATTCAATCGTAAACTGGGTTTGGGTAGAAAACGCAAATAAAAAAGTCGATTGCGTATCGACTTCTTTTATTTGATGTTCAGTTCCCTGATGTGTTTGGTAATCGCATCCATCGCCTCGATTTCATCTTCACCTTCGATGATGATTTCCACCAAGGCACCACGATTGATACCCAGTGACAATACCCCCATGATCGATTTCAGATCGACGGTCTCACCTTCATGAAGCAACCGGATGTCGGCGTTGAACTGGTTCGCTTTCGAGACCAGTGTCGTAGCGGGTCTGGCGTGCAACCCTTGTTCATTGCTAATCACAAATTCTTTTCGCATGTCAATCGGCCCTTTCCTTTATTGCTTCGTAGATCGCTTCGTTATCAGCTTCGTAATAAAACTTCAGTGTCTTGCCCACTACGTTGATGCCGATGGCACCCGTGGCTTTAAGGGCTTCTAGGTCCACGGTGTGATGGTCATGGACCCGGATGTTGATTTTGTGTCGGATGTATTCGGTAGCGGCGATGTTGCTTTTCCCGAGTGCGCTCACGATGGATTCAACTTTCGGCAGTTCCGGTTTCTGTTTTCGGTTTCGGCGGTTGAGATATAGGATTGTGCCGCCTATCAAAACCAGTAGCCCCACGATGATGAGAAAGTACCAGTTCTCCAGAAAAAAAGTGCGCCATTCTCCCATCCTCATCACCTCGATCGACTGTTTTTGCTGCATTCATTTTACCACAAATCATTTATTTTTTAAATGATTTCGTGTATAATGTGACAAAAGTTTATGTAAGAGGTGAGCCCTATGGAAATTGTCATAGCCGAGGACAAAAAGGCTTTGCTTGATCATTTTTATGTCCGGGGCGCGGTATTCATCGTCGAACAGGAAATCGACTGGTCATTGGAGTTCGATGATTGGGACTATGACGCGACACTTTTCGTCTTATATGATGATAGTAGCCCCGTCGGTGCCGCCAGGCTTTACAAAAACAAAGTCGGAAGGGTTGCCGTATTGCGTTCCCATCGTCACAAGAAAGCCGGTACTCTCCTGATGCAGGCAGTCGAGGAACACGCGCGTAAAAAGGGCATAAAAACTTTGGAACTCGGCGCACAAACCTATATCATCCCCTTTTATGAATCTTTGGGGTATGTGGCTTACGGAGAGATATTTCTTGATGCGGATATCGAACATCGCATGATGAAAAAAGATATCTTGTGATGCCCTATAATTGCATCCAAAAGCCGAGTAGGGTATAATTCGAAAAAGGAGTAAAAAATGGATAGAGTGATAGAAGCCATCGTTGAAATTCCGATGGGCACCAAAAACAAATACGAAATCGACAAAGAACGCAACCGCATCAAACTGGACAGGGTCCTGTATTCGCAAATGACCTATCCCGCCGAATACGGTTATATCGAAAAGACCCTGGCTGAAGACAACGATCCTTTGGACATTCTCATCATCGCTAGCACGAAGACATTCCCCGGCTGCATTGTCGATGCACGGGTCATCGGGGCACTGGATATGATCGATAACGATGAAAAAGACCACAAGATCATCGCCGTGATGCATAAAGACCCTCGTTTCTCGCATATCCATGAAATAAAGGATATACAAGAGCACATGCTCAGGGAAATCAAACACTTCTTCAGAACCTATAAGGACTTGCAGGAAAACAAGAAGGTTGAAGTCTTCGATTTTCAGGATAAACGGTACGCAGAAAAGTTGATTGACAGCTCAATCACACGTTATAAAAAGCAAAAAAGAGGAGAGATCTAATCATGGCAAACAATGTGAAAATGGTATTCGACAATCAGATGCACGGCATTCTTACCGGGCATCACGGTTCGGCGCAAGTCGGTCCGGCGGACGGTGCCTTGGCGCCATATGATATGGTGCTGGGCGGTTTGGGCGGATGCTTGAATCATACATTCCAATCCATCATCGATAAGAAAAACATCAAGATTCATGGTGTGAAATACGCCATTGAAGGCATCAAACGTGAAGATGTCCCCACCATGCTCAAGGAAGTCACCGTCGAAGTGACCATCAACGGTGTCGACGAGACGGACGCGATGAATGTTGAGAAAGCCTTTGAGATGGCGACCAGATACTGCAGTGTCTATCAGACGCTTTCGAAAGTCGCAAAAATGCAGTACACCATTTCCTATCAGTAAATGATGTTGAACATCGTTCAAACCTTGTGCCACTACAGCGAATGCTGGCTGTTTTCGCAAGGTTTTTCTTATTTCCAAGCTTTAAAAACCCCACAATTTGAGGTATAATATCCATGATAGCCTATTAGGCATCCTTATCCAAACCGGAGGGCGTTCATGCAAAAAACCACATCGACCAAGGGAGACTTGAATCACTGGCACGACGTCACCCCCATCAAAAGCGGGTGGACCACAGACCAGAAATACAAGGTGACAGACGCGGAGGGCCGCGCCTTCTTTTTGAGAAGAACCAGCGCTGAGCGCCTGTATGATCTGAAAGAGGAAGCCCTTTTGATCAGCGCATTCAGGTCCAAGGGCCTACCGGTGGCGGAAGTCGAGGCCGTCGGTCTTTCGCAGAACGGTGAACACAGCTATCTTCTGTTGCATTGGCTTGAAGGGCTGACCCTTGATTCGGTTCTTTCGACCATGACCGAAAGCGAACAATACAGGATCGGGTGTATCGCCGGCAGGCAGCTCAAGCGTCTCCACGACACACCGCTTGATATCGAAGCCTTCTCACATCGAAATCTCAAAGCGAAGAAGGAACGGGAACTAAACGCGTATCTAACCTCCGACGTCAGAGAACAAGATGACCAGCAGATTGTCGCTTTCATCCAGCAAAACATGGAGATGATCGGCAAAGGACCCAAAGTACTGGAACACAGCGATTATCACCCCGGCAATCTCATTTTGACACCACAGGGCGATTTGGCGATTATCGATTTCAACGGATCGCATCCGGGCGATGCTTATGAAGAGTTCTACAAGCTTGAACTTTTCGTCATCGAACAAAGTGAACAGTTCTGTATCGGACAGATCCACGGCTATTTCAACGGTGACCCGCCACAAGCGTTCTGGCAAGCGCACAGTGTCTATACGGCCCACGCGGCTTTATACGGTCTGAAATGGGCCAAAGACCATGGCAGCGAAACCGACAAGGACCTAGAACGTATCCGGTTGAAACGCATCTTCAATCATTATGACCGTTTCCGGCAATACATACCGAAATGGTACCGCTCATTTGATTCAAACAACAATTAAAAACACTTTCCCGCGGGAAAGTGTATTTTTTTTAAATGGAGCGGGTGAAGGGGATCGAACCCTCGATTCCACCATGGCAAGGTGGTGTTTTACCACTAAACTACACCCGCGGGACTGATAAAGCCATTTTGGAGCGGGTGATGGGAATCGAACCCACACAGTCAGCTTGGAAGGCTGAGGTTCTACCATTAAACTACACCCGCTTGTGTTTATTCAGCGTTAGTATAATACCATGAACCAAAATGGATTGTCAAGACGAAAGACCAGTTTGTTGGTGATTTATTTTTTTTCAATCACACGCAGTTTGGCGCTATGGGAACGATGGTTCATCGCGACTTCTTCCGCGGTGGGTTTGACGACTTTTCTCGACGCAAGAATAAAGGGTGCCTCTTCTTCGGGCATGATGGGGATATCCTTGGGAAAATCGATGGTGCTTTTCGCTTTGAAGACGTCCTTGACGATTTTATCCTCCAAAGAATGAAAGCTGATCACCAGGAGACGGCCTCCCGGTTTCAAGAGGTTAAGAGCGTCCTCGAAGGTCTGTTTCAGGATGTCCAGCTCATCATTGACTTCGATGCGGATTGCCTGAAAGGTCCGTTTCGCTGGATGTCCTTTCTTGCTTAACACCTTGGCGGGCAAAGCTTTTTTCACAATATCGACCAGATCGAAAGTCGTCACTATCGGTTCGTTCTGACGGCTTTTGACGATTTCGGCGGCAATTCTTCGGGCATGACGTTCTTCGCCGTATTCAAATAAAATACGGCGCAATTCGCTTTCTTCATAGGTGTTGAGGACTTGTCTCGCTGTCAGGGAAGCCGATTGGTCCATGCGCATATCCAGTGGGGCTTCCTCACGGTAGGAAAAACCCCGATTTTTATCATCGAAATGGAAACTTGAAACACCGAGATCGAAATAGATGCCGTCGATGTTGGTGATTTCACGTTTGGCAAGTTCCATTTTCATATGTTTGAAATTACGATTGATGACTATGAGCTTATCTTCGAAACACGATAGACGTTCTTTGGCTTTTTCAATGGCGTAGCTGTCCTGGTCAAAGGCGATGAGTCTTCCATTGTCGAGGTTTTTCAGGACCGCTTCGGCATGACCGCCACCGCCGAGTGTAGCATCGACATAGGTTCCGTCCTTATCAATCTGGAGGTACTCGATGATTTCATTTAATAATACAGGGATGTGTTCCATGTTCCCACCTCAATTCGGATAAAAGAAAAACGCTTGTCAAAAGCGCTTCTTTTGCGGAATATTTACTCTTCAGCTTCCGCTACCTCTTCTTCTGTGGATTCCTTGATGATTTCGCGTCCTTTGTAGTGACCGCATTCTTTACAGACACGGTGAGCGAGTTTCATTTCGCCGCAGTTGTCACAGACAACCATACCAGGGATGCTAAGCTTGAAATGTGTACGACGCTTACGTTTTCTCGTCTTTGATGTTCGACGCTTAGGAACTGCCATATCGTTCCCTCCTAACTTTTGTAGTCCTTGAGTTTCTCGAGTTGCGGATTCACCTTACGCGTTTCCTCATCTTCGATGAAGTCATCCATATCCTCGGCATCGGGATGGATCACACGCATAGGTTTTTCCAAGTATATATTAGACCATATTATCGGCAATAAGTCAATAGACAATCCATCGATTTGACGATATTCGTCGGTCTCGTCATAAGTGAAAACCTCTTCGACATCGGCATTGATGGTTACTACGACCGGTTTTAACGTTCTTGCGCATGCCATGGTGAGTTTTGTCTTGATATTCAGTTCGAATACAAAAACGTCTTCGTCGCCTTCGATGAAAAATTCACCCATGACGTACGCTTTTTCTACCGCAAGAATATCTTCATCTTCTGGCATGAACGACGAAACATCCACCACCCCTTCGATGATTGGATTTTGATGGATGCGTTTTTTTAGTTGCGCGATGGTAAATTTCACGTCAATCACCTCTAACAGCTTAAAATTATAAGGGCTATTTACTTTAAAGTCAAACATAAGGTATAATGAATTCTGTCACGTCAAGGAGGCGTTTTTATGCGAGTTCTCGGTATTGTGGTCGAATACAACCCATTGCATTACGGACACGTGCATCACATCGAAGAAAGTAAGAAAATCACCGGTGCCGATGTGGTTATCGCCGTCATGAGTTCCCATGTGGTCCAGCGAGGCGAGTTCAGTTGTGTCGACAAGTTCACCAAAACACGCTGGGCACTCAAGGCCGGCATCGATCTCGTCGTGGAACTGCCTGGCATTTTCGCGTTGCAAAGCGCCGATATTTTCGCATTGACCAGCATTCAGATTCTCAATGCCCTCGGGGTGACAGACATCGTCTTCGGCAGTGAAACCGGTGAATTGCAGCCCCTGAGAACCTGTGCGGAAATCATGCGAACCGATGCGTTCGATGAAAAGGTCAGAAATTATCTCGCCGAGGGTTATTCATACCCCAGTAGCACCGATCTGGCATTAAGCGATCTGACGGCTGCAAACGATCATCAACTCCCCAACAACATTCTCGGCATCCAATATCTCCAGTCGATTCATAAGATCAATCCGAACATCAAAGCACACGTGATCAAACGTGTAGACGCGCAATATTACGATGATGTCGATGAAACCAAAAAGATTCAAAGCGCAAGTGGTTTGCGCAAACGGTTCAAAGCCGGTAAACCAATAGCCAACTACGTCCCCTCCTATGTGGCCGGCAGTCTGAGCCATATGGTCGACATGCACGACTTCGAGAAAATCATCCTCTATCTACTAAGATCACATACACAAGCATCCCTGAACAGCATCTTTTCTTTTGAAGCCGGCCTTGAAAACCTCTTCTTGAGCGCCGAAGAAGCCTCAAGTCTTGAAAACATGTATAAACACCTGATTTCGAAACGTTATACACAGTCCAAACTCAAAAGGGCCATTATGCACATGCTTCTGGATATCAAAAAAACCGAACTGACTTCTTTCGATCTTCCCTATCTGCGTATTCTCGGGATGGATAACAAAGGACAAACCTACCTCAACAGCATCAAAAAAGACCTCCAAGTACCCCTCATCACCAAATTAAAACGGGAGCGGCACCCCTATTTGGACATCGAACTACGTATTACACGTATTTTCGATCTTGCCAAGAACACGAGACACTATTTACAGGAGTTCGATCCCGTCATTATTTTATAAGCTGTTTTGTTTGCGACCAAGAAGGATATACACTATAATATTTGCGGGTGATAATATGGATAAAAGCAAGATAAAAAAAGCGTTGGGCCCAATCGTCGACCCCTCGCTGGAAAAAACTTTCGAAGAAACCGATGCTGTCCGATATATCGGCATCGATGAAGATAGCGAAAAGCCGTCTGTAAATCTGATTGTCGGCCTTGGTAAAGACGACGACCAGACGAAGGCCAAAGTCAGAAGAGCCATTGCAAAGGTCATCAAGCTCGATTTAGGATTCCATGGGCTTAAGATCGATTTCGAACTGCTCAAAAAAAAGGAAAGCATCCTCGATGATGACAGTAAGATCAAGTATATCGGCATAGCCAGCGGTAAAGGCGGCGTCGGCAAATCAACCGTTGCGGCGAATCTCGCCATCGCGCTTACACGACTAGGTAAAAAGGTCGGCATCATCGATGCCGATATCTATGGCAGCTCGATTCCGACAATCATGGATGTACCGATTGCAATCCCCAAAGCCGACAAGGATGAAAAAATCATTCCTTTCAACAAGCTTGGTGTCCAACTCATCTCAACCGAGTTCTTTTTAAAAAAGGATCAACCGTTGATGTGGCGCGGTCCGATGCTCGGTAAGATGCTGAATCACTTCTTCTATGATGTGGCCTGGGACAAGGAACTGGAATATATCCTCATCGATCTACCCCCAGGAACCGGTGATGTGGCGATGGACATCCAGAAACTCATCCCCGAATGCGACATGCTGATTGTCACAACACCGCATGAAAGTGCTTCACATGTGGCTGTAAAGGCAGGATTTGCAGCCAAGGAACTCAAGCATGAGATTCTTGGTGTCATCGAGAACATGAGTTTTCTCAACCATGCCGGTGAACAGCTGCAGATCTTCGGTGAAGGTGGCGGCGATACGGTCGCGAAGCGACTCAAAACCGAGGTTATCCAACGAATTCCCATCGGCCAGCCACAAGGTGAATACCATTCCATCTATGATATGAAGGAAGAGATCGGCGTAATCTATCTCGGTCTGGCGAACAAGTTATTGAAAATGGTCTAATCAAAAAGCCTGTTCCATCAATTATTAATACCGATGGAACAGGCTTTTTTCATGCGTAGTTAAGATGTATGTCTATATGCAATCAGGAAAAACCGGGGATTTTACGTTTCAGATCGTGCATCTCATAAAGATAGACAAGGAAACTTAAGCCGCCAGCTATCAAATCGGCAAGGAAGAATGCCCACCATACACCCCATACACCATACAGATACGTGAGGAGAAAAGCGAGGGGGATGAATAAAAAGAACTGTCTTGATAACGCCACAAAGAATGCACGGGCGGCATAACCCATGGCTTGATAGACACTACTGAGCAGAATCTGAAAACTGATCATCGTAAAACCGAGCGCCACGATTCTAAGGGCCTGTTTTCCTGTATCGACGAAATATTGACCATCCCCACCCGTACTGAACATCATGAATATACCCTCGGCAAACAATATGACAAGAATGCTGGCGAAAAAGAAATAGGCCACAAGCAGTTTCGTGGTGTAGGCGATGACATCGTACAATCGCCGGTGGAACTCTGCGCCATAATTGAATCCGACAATAGGCGTAAGCCCTTGAACCAGTCCCAGACCGGGTAGAAGTGAAAACATGATGATGCGGGTAATGACACCGTATATCGAAATATAGATCGCCGGATCTCCAACAGCATAATAATTGATGAGATTGTTGATGATGATGACCAAAAATGCACCAAGAACATTACGGACGAACGTCGGCATACCGATTGCGATAATTTCCCAGGTCATCTTCAAATCAAACCTGTATATGCGTTTGAGATTGATCTTCAAAGACGACTCGGGACGCAATGACATATATAAAATGAACACGAATGACGCCGTTTTGGATATGACCGTGGCCAAAGCCGCACCGCTGACACCCATCCCCAGACCAAAATCAAAAATGAAGAACGGGTCGAGAATGATGTTCAGCCCGGCACCGATCAGCAGAGAAACCATCGCAACGTTGGCTCTACCCTCTGCGCGAGCAAGGTTGTTGAGGACGATGGAGAGCGAAAAGGGCGGTAAACCTATAAGGATATAGAACATGTAGTCCCGTGCAAAAGCTTCGTTGGATGCCGTCGCACCAAAAAGCTCCAATAACTGTGAAAGAAAGACCAGACCGATAGCGGTAATCAGAATCGAGAAAGTGAAGTTCAATAACAAAGCGGTGTTCACCGAACGCTGCATCGCATCTTCATCACCACGGCCGTAAGCTCTTGAAAAAACCGAAGAACTCCCGATTCCGATCATAAGACCGAGCGCCATGACGATCATCTGAATCGGAAACGCGATACTAAGTGCACCAATGGCGATTTCGCCGTCCTGCCAAGAGACAAACAGCGTGTCGACGAAATTGTATAAAGCGTTGACGAACATCGCGATTGTGGCGGGAATCGACAGTTTGAACAATAATTTCTTCACTTGCATATTACCGAGCATATCACTTCTTTTGTCTGCGTCCATGGCAATCACTCCAAAATTCATTATAGCATCTTAAGCCATGTTTTTCCCCTCAAAAAAGTGAAACATACGTCTTTTTCAACTGTCGCATCTTCTCTTGACGTTCTGCAACTTCCTTGTAACGTTTGCGTTTCGAAGCGTCCCGCATACAGATATCGCTGTAATAGTTAATCCATTCGATATGCTTATGGCGATACGCGAGCGGCAAAGCGATGTCACGGATGAAAGCCACACCTTTTTTCTGACACTTAACCTGAAGATAAACCTTTTCCAACGTTAGCCAGCCAGGAACCTTTCGCATGGCATGTTCCAGTTCATCTTCGAGACTTGTTATGTGATAGAACAATGATAGACTCAAATAATAGTACGGATCATACGTATCTTTTGAAATCAAGGCATAATCCTTCTCATCAACCATCATCCCTTCATTTTGTTTTGTCCTAAGATAAACATAGAGATATAGATTGTAAAGTCGATCGGGAACAGTATCTGGAGTTTTGAAGTGAATCAATTCTTTTTCAATCGGTTCTTCTTTTATCAACGCTTTAGCCATCAGCAACAAAGGAATCTCCATTTCTCTGATGTGATTTTGAAAAG
>SLJL01000087.1 GCA_007135105.1 Candidatus Izemoplasma sp. | reverse complement strand
GTGTTGTCATACGTCGATAGGTCCTTGCCGAAATACGAAATCGAACCCTCATAACCCTTCAGAAGTCTAATCAGGATTTTTTGGGTGGTTGATTTCCCGGCACCGCTAGGGCCCAGAAGTCCGAATATTTCGCCTTCGTGTACCGTGAAATCAATACCGTCTACCGCTTTTACTGCGTCTTTTTGATAGGTGAAACGCAAATTCTTAACTTCGATAATCTTTTTAGCCATAACGCTCTATCCTTTCTTGATGCCGTATTTGATAATGTGCATGACCGCTTGTGCTGTGTGGCGAATCTCCGCATCGCTTCCGCCACCATAAACAAGATTGAACAACTCTTTAACATTGAAGTTGTAAAGCATTTTACCGACAAGTTCAGAATCGACATCCGCTTTCAGATAACCGTTTTTCTGGTCGGTACGTATGAAAGACGCATAAAGTTCGACACCGTATGTCTCGAAGCGTCGTGTCAGTTGCTGTACTGTGGAATCTGATGATCTATACAACTGATAACCCAACTGATAGGCCTCGTTGTTCACTCTGGCGAACTGTACACCCGCATCGACAAGATCTTCATAAAGTTCAATGAAGGGTTCTGTCTCAAGTCTTTTCAATACTGGCTTCATGTAAGCCATCTTCTGGGTCTGCACCCATTCCAGCAAGTACATAAAGGCATCCAATTTATCGTTGAAGTACTGATAAAAGCTTCCTCTTGGAATGCCGGCTGCCTTGACGATATCACTTACCGTCGTTTTGTCATACCCCTTGTCATTAATGGTTCGCATCGTTGCAGTCAAGATACGGTTACGCTTCGCTTCAGGCAGATTCATAAATGTCTTGTATGGCACCAGCACCATCCTTTCCGTAATTATGACATTGATGTCATATATGGCTATTATGACACAGGTGTCATAATACGTCAATAAAAAAAGGCATCCTTACATCGATGCCTTGATTTCGAGGATGATATCCCTCAGTTCCGCGGCTTTCTCGAAATCGAGATCCCTCGCGGCCTTTCTCATATCTCTTTCAAGCTCTTCGACCATGGCTTTCTTCTCAGCCTTATCCATTTCAGATAACCGTTTCGCTTCGGTATCTTCGGTGGCTTCCAGTTTGACCCGGATGGAATCCCGGACTTTTTTCTTTATGGTAGTCGGTGTGATGTTGAACCGGTTGTTGTGTGCCAGTTGAATCTCGCGGCGTCGGTTGGTCTCGTCGATGGCACCCCGCATCGCTTCACTGATCTTATCGGCATAAAGTTTCACATGACCGTGCACGTTTCTCGCAGCGCGTCCGATGGTTTGAATCAGGGAGCGTTCGCTACGGAGAAAGCCTTGCTTATCAGCATCCAAGATGGCTATGAAGGATACCTCAGGCAAGTCGAGACCCTCTCTTAAGAGGTTGATGCCGACAAGGACATCATACACGCCCAGTCTTAGATCACGGATGATTTCAATGCGCTCCAAGGAATCGATCTCCGAGTGGAGATAAGCCACTTTGATGCCAAGTTCCTTCAAATAGCTCGTCAAATCCTCACTCATTTTGATTGTCAAAGTCGTGATCAGGGTTCTTTCGTTTTGTGCACTTCTTTTTTGAATTTCTTCAACGATGTCATCGATCTGATTCATCTTGGGAACGACCTCGACATAAGGATCAAGCAAGCCTGTAGGCCTGATGATCTGTTCAATGACGTGATCCGTTCTTTCAATTTCGTAGTCGCCCGGTGTGGCGCTGACATAGACGACCTGCGATATCTTTTCATTGAATTCGTTAAAATCAAGCGGCCGATTGTCTAAAGCGCTCGGTAGACGGAATCCATAATCAACAAGTGTCTGTTTACGGGCTCTATCTCCGTTATACATTCCTCTGACTTGTGGGAGGGTGACATGGGATTCATCCACAATCAAAAGGTAATCATCTCCGAAAAAATCCATGAGTGTGGATGGCGTCTCCCCGGCTTGACGTAAAGACAGATGTCTGGAATAGTTCTCGACACCTTTGCAGGTTCCAATCTCCTTAAGCATTTCGATATCGTAGTTGGTGCGTTGTTTTATGCGTTCGGCTTCAACAAGTTTGCCTTCATCCTCAAACAGTTTCAAGCGCTCATGCAGTTCACGTTCAATTCTTTTGATGCCCGCTTCCAGTTTTTCCTTATTGGTGACGAACTGCGTTGCCGGAAACAAGGTGATGACACTGTAGTCTTCCAGAATTTCACCGCTGATAACATCAAACGAGCGAATCCGTTCGATTTCATCATCGAAGAACTCGATGCGGATGCCGGTACTTTTCTGGTAAGTGGGCATCACTTCGATGACATCGCCTTTCACCCGATAGGTGCCGCGTTTGAAATCAATATCGTTGCGTTCGAACAACATGTCAACGAGTTTCAAAAGAACATCGTCTCTTTCAATCACGTCCCCCTGTCTTAAAGTCAGTGTCGCCTCTTTATAGTCCTCCGGATCACCGATACCGTAGATACAACTGACACTGGCGACAACGATCACATCATCACGCTCAAGCAACGATGCGGTGGCGCTATGGCGCATCTCATCGATTTCATCGTTGATTGCCGAATCCTTTTCGATATACAAGTCACGCGAAGGGACGTAGGCTTCCGGTTGATAGTAATCATAGTATGAAATGAAATATTCGACACGGTTTTCCGGAAAGAACTCCTTGAACTCCGAATACAGCTGCCCCGCCAGGGTCTTGTTATGGGCGAGCACCAATACGGGTTTGTTGATGTCGCTGATGACATTGCTCATGGTAAAGGTCTTCCCTGTCCCGGTAGCTCCTAGCAGGACTTGTTCCTTGATGCCGTCTTTTATGTTTTCAATCAACGTCTTGATCGCCGCTACCTGATCGCCCTTCGGCTGATATTCTGTTCTTAATTTGAAACCCATAGGCCACCCTCCTTCTTTGAGATTATATTGTATCATAAAATCCGCTGCTATGATAAACTAAAAGCGGAAGTGATACCATGAATCCTCTTTTGATCGGTATGAACGCAAAGTTCATTCATCCGAACAACGCGTTAAGGCTGCTGAAAGCCAACGCAAGTTCCCGAGTGGACATCAAGGAATTCACCATCAAGGATGCGCCCGAAGACATTCTTTCATACATTACCACAAGCCGGCCGTTGTTTGTCGGTTTTTCCTGTTATATCTGGAACATCGAAATCCTAATACCCATTATCAGAACCTTGAAAGAGACCACCGATATCCCTATTGTCCTCGGCGGTCCCGAGGTGTCCTATGACGCCAAGCACTTCATCGAAACCCTGGATGTCGATGTTGTGGTCAAAGGTGAAGGCGAGGCTGCGATCGATGCTATCATCGCATATTTCAAACATGGTGATACGGCACTCGAAAACATGCCCGGTATCCAAAGTCGGACCCTTGATACTCCCATCAAGGAAATCAGCGATCTATCAACCCTCAAGTCCCCTCATATAATCAACATCGACGACCCCGCCCACAAAATCCACTACATCGAAAGTTCGCGTGGTTGTCCCTATCGTTGTACCTACTGCCTTTCATCACTGGAGAAAACCGTGAGATTTTTTCCTGTCAAAGCCGTCACGGACGATATCATTCACTGTCAAAGACAAGGTGCAAAGACATTCAAGTTCCTCGATCGCACCTTCAACGCCAATCCCCGTGCGCTCGACATCATCGATTTCATCATACGCAACCACCAACCAAACATGTCATTCCAATTCGAAATCACCGGTGAAATCCTCAATCAGGAAATCGTCGATTACATCCATAAGCATGCCCCCAAGCATCTCTTCCGATTCGAAATCGGCATCCAATCGACAAACGCAGAGACAAATCGCTTGGTAGAACGTCT
>SLJL01000043.1 GCA_007135105.1 Candidatus Izemoplasma sp. | reverse complement strand
GAGACCTTCGCCAGTGCGACCGCGGTTGTCCATGAAACCATGCGGAAACTGAAAGCGGGCACGCCTTCCACGTTGTCGCTTGACAACATCAATGCGAAAATCATTTTCGAAGCCGCGCAAGCGGGCGATGACCTCGCACTTGCCATGGTGGACAAGGCGGCCTATTATCTCGGCAGGGCCATCGGTCTTATCAACACGGCCCTTGATCTGGAGCTGGTGCTGATCGGTGGCGGCTTGAGCGATGCCGGCGATTTCTTCATCGATAAGATTCGCAAGCATTACCGGGAAAACACGTTTCATGTCGTCAAGGCCTTGCCGATTGAAAGAGCGGTCCTCGGCAACGATGCCGGCATCCATGGCTGCATGGAAGTGGTGAGAAACCATGGTTGAAGCGATCATGAACGATTTTGCGGAAAACACCTACATCATCCATAACACCAAGACGGCCTTCATCATCGACCCAGGCTCGAATTATCCGGCGATGAAGACCTTTCTGGAAAACCAGGCACTCGCTTTGAAAGGGGTGCTGCTTACCCACGGGCACTATGACCACATCAAAGGTCTGAATGACTTGCTGGACGCCTATGACGTCCCGGTCTATATCCACGAAAGCGAACGGGATTTTCTCTTCGACCCGAATTTGAATTTGAGCACCTACATGGAACGCCGGTTCAAGGTGTACGATAAACATCACGTCATCACAATCGACGAAGGGGACACATTCGATATCGGTGGGGAACCGATCACGGTCTATCACACCCCGGGACACACGCGGGGTGGTCTCAGTTTCAAATACAAGGATTACCTTTTCACCGGCGATGCGCTGTTCAAGGAAACGATCGGCCGCACCGATCTGCCGACCGGTGATCAGACGACTTTGATCCAGACATGCGAAAGGCTAATGCAGATGTTCGATACCAACACGGTTGTCTATCCGGGACACGGTCATCTGACGACCCTCGCCCATGAAAAACTGCACAACCCATTCCTCAAAACCACGTGAAAACGTGGTTTTTTTGATAAATTCACCTTTTTAGCACTCATCTCTTGACAGTGCTATTTATATCCTTTATAATACTTTTAGCATTCAAATATTGTGAGTGCTAAAGGGGTGAAGATATGGTAACCGAAAGACAGAAACTGGTTCTGAAACTGATTGTGGAAATCTTCGTGAAAACAGCCGAACCAGTGGGCTCACGCAACCTTTCCAAGCACTTGGATTATTCCCCCGCAACCATCAGAAACGATATGGCGGACCTGGAAGAAGCGGGCTTCTTGGAAAAGACCCATTCCTCTTCAGGCAGGGTCCCCAGTGAAAAAGGGTATCACTATTATGTCGAGACCCTGATGGGTGAAGAACCCGAGACCGAGATCGACATGACCCTGATCGATGACTTGTTCGAGCAGAAAAACATGGCGCGCGACGAGACCATCGAACGGGCGATCCATCTACTGAGTCAACTGACGAACTACACATCCATCGCCCTCGGCCCGAGCGCCAGCAACTCCCGGGTCAAGAAGATCGAATTGATTCCCCTTTATGGCGATCTTTCCGTTTTATTGATCGTGACGAACCTCGGTCATGTCGAAAGCAAGAACATCACCTTGCCCCAAGGCACCGACACCGATGAACTCGCCAGCATCATCCGGATATTGAACGATATCCTCTATGATGTGCCGATCGTGCAAGTGTCCAATAAACTGCAATACGACATCAACCACAAGAAGATCCAGGAACTCCTGGTCTACAACAAACAGATCATCGATGCGTTTCTCGATGCCTTCACCCGTTTCACCCAAAGCAAGTTCTACCTCTCAGGTCAAAGCAACATGCTTTACCAACCGGAGTTCAAGGACTTGGACCGGGTGCGCGAACTGATGAATTTCTTCGAGAAGAACGACATCCTCAAACTGATCGAACACGAAGACAGGAACGGTCTCACCGTTCGAATCGGTGAAGAAAACGAGATCAAGGCCATGAAGGACTGTTCGGTGATCATGGTCCCCTATGAAATCGACGCGGGCGAAAAAGGTACCATTGCCGTCGTCGGACCGACGCGGATGGAATACCGCAAGGTCATTCCGCTTTTGCAATATCTGGCCAAACATCTATCTAAACTGTAAGGAGGCAGGCAATGTATAGCGAAGACAAGGACAAACAAGTGCCTCAGGAAGAACAAGAGCCACTTAAAAAGGAAACAGTCACAGAAGCAACAGACAAAGAGGAAACAGATACAGAAGCAACCGAAACAAAGGAAACAGAACCGAAGGAAAAAAAGAAGAAACGCGACAAGAAACAGGAAAAAATCGATGCGCTCGAACTTGAGGTATCGGAACTGCGAGACAAGTTCCTGCGCAACGAGGCGGAACTGCAGAACTTCAAAAGAAGAAGCAACGAAGAGCGTATCCGGGAACGCAAATACGCCAACGCCGAATTCGCCAAGGCGATTCTGCCGATGATCGACAATTTCGATCTGGCGTTCGAGAAAGAAAAGGAAAACAATCAGATCAAAGACGCGCTAAAAGGCTTTGAGATGATCTATAAAAATCTGAAGACCACCTTGGAAGAACAAGGTCTAAAAGAAATAGAAGCCCTGGGCAAACCTTTCGATCCCAACTATCACCAAGCGGTGATGACCGAGGAGAACGAGGACGTCGAGGCAGGCACCGTCATTGAAGTCTATCAAAAAGGCTACATGTTCAAAGAACGATTGCTTAGACCAGCCATGGTCAAAGTCAGCGAATAATATCAAAGGAGTGTGTTAAACATGGGAAAAATGATCGGAATCGACTTAGGAACAACCAATTCATGCATCGCCGTCATGGAAGGTGGCGAAGCGAAAATCATAGCGAACCCCGAAGGTGGTCGCACCACACCGAGTGTGGTGGCATTCAAGGATGACGAGATTCAAGTGGGAGAGGTAGCCAAGCGCCAGCTTGTGACCAACCCGCATACCGTCAGCTCCATCAAACGGAAAATGGGCACCAAGGAAAAAGTGAAAGTCGCGGGCAAGGAATACACCCCGCAGGAAATCAGCGCCATGATTCTGCAAAACCTCAAGAAAAGCGCCGAGGAATATCTCGGTGAGGCAGTCACAGAAGCGGTCATCACCGTACCCGCTTATTTCAACGACGCCGAACGTCAGGCAACCAAGGACGCCGGTAAGATCGCGGGTCTCGATGTCAAACGCATCATCAACGAACCCACGGCCGCATCCCTCGCCTACGGCATCGACAAGAAAGAAAAAGACCAGACCATTCTGGTCTATGACCTAGGGGGCGGCACTTTTGACGTATCGATCCTCGAATTGTCAGAAGGCACGTTCGAAGTCATCTCCACCGCCGGTAACAACCGTCTGGGCGGCGATGATTTCGACGAGCGTGTCATCGATCATCTGGTCAAGGAATTCAAAAAAGAGACCGGGGTCGATTTGACCAAGGACAAAATGGCGATGCAACGTGTCAAGGACGCCGCTGAAAAAGCGAAAAAAGATTTATCCGGCGTCACGAAAACCACCATCAGCCTCCCTTATATCACCGTCAGCAACGACGGACCGGTGCATCTCGAGACCAGTCTGACCCGCGCGAAATTCAATGAACTGACCGACGATCTCGTGCAAAAGACGCTTGAACCATTGCGTCGGGCGCTCAAAGATGCGAAACTGACGAAAAACGACATCCATCAGGTCCTTCTGGTCGGTGGTTCGACCCGCATCCCCGCCGTACAGGAAGTCTTGAAGAAAGAACTCGGCAAAGACCCGAGCAAAGGCGTCAACCCCGATGAGGTCGTCGCCATGGGCGCGGCCATCCAAGCCGGTGTCCTTCAAGGCGACGTCAAGGACGTCCTCTTGCTTGATGTCACCCCGCTTTCACTCGGTATCGAGACGCTGGGCGGCGT
>SLJL01000062.1 GCA_007135105.1 Candidatus Izemoplasma sp. | reverse complement strand
CAAAAAGGACCCGGTGAGAAAAAACTCGAACTTGATCGCCGGAAGATCGACCGGGAACTGAAAACCTTGAACCGACAACTGGACGCGATAGTCCGCGTACGCAAAACCAACCGTAAAACTCGCAGTGAGGGTCGCATAAGGAATGTTGCCATCGTCGGTTATACCAACTCCGGAAAAAGTACATTGCTCAATACCTTGACAAACATCAGTCTTTCAACACAAAAACAGTCCGTTTCTGCGAAAGATCAGTTGTTCGCAACCTTAGAGACGAGCACAAGACGGATTGAAATCAAAGATAGAAAACCGTTCACGTTAACCGATACAATCGGCTTTATCTCACAACTGCCCCATGAACTGATCGAGTCTTTCAAATCCACGTTGGAAGAAATCACCGAAGCCGACCTGCTCTTGCATGTCATCGATTTCTCCCACCCCTACTACCTGGATCAAATCGTGACGACGAATCAGGTTTTGGACGAACTGGGTGTCGATGATATCGAAACGCTGTATGTCTTCAACAAAATCGACTTGACTGACGCAATTTTACCCCATGCTTTCAAGCCGGCGATAAAAGTCTCTTTGAAAGAAGACACCAACATCGACAATCTGGTCGACCATATCCACCAACTTTTGTTCAAGGACGATACGATCGCCATATACGCCATTCCGCAAACAAGAGGTGATATCATTCATCTATTGAACGAAAACGCGCATGTTCTTGATACGACTTACGAAAACAACACGGTGCGCATCAAGGCCAAGGTGGACCCGGTTCTCAAACGGCAGTTAAAAGCATATGAAGTTTAAAAAAAGCCCTCAAAACGAGGGCTTTGAATTTATGTGGATTTGTTTTGTTGGTCACGTGTTTCGAAAAGAGCGCTTAGGGGTTTATCCATGATGATATTGAGAATACCCTGCCCAAGCAGCTTGGAAACGCTCAATTGTGTTATTTTTTCCGATTGTTTATCCTCCGAAAGTTCAATGGTGTTTGTACAGACCAGTTCTTTAATGGCACTTTCATTGATACGTTCTATGGCTGGTCCCGAGAAAATCGGATGGGTACACGCGACATAGACATCCTTTGCACCAGCCGCCTTAAGGGCGTGTGAGGCCGAAGCGATGGTGCCGGCGGTATCAATCAAGTCGTCGATGATAATAGCGGTTTTTCCAGAAACATCACCGACAATGCCCAACATTTCAACTTCATTATCCTTCGGACGACTCTTATCGATGATGGCGATCGGGGCATTCATCGCATTCCCCATGCGTCTTGCCCTCACGGCACCGCCATGGTCTGGTGAGACGATGACAACATCTTGGCCCTTGCATTTTTCGGTAAAATATTCGACCAAGATGGGCATTGCTACAAAATTATCGATGGGAATATCGAAGAACCCTTGTATCTGTCCGGCGTGCAAATCCATCGATATCACGCGACTTGCACCGGCCGTTTCAAGCAGGTTTGCTACGAGTTTGGCCGAGATAGGTTGTCTTGAAGCACTTTTCCTATCTTGCCTAGAATAGCCGTAGTAAGGCATTAGAACGTTAACGCTTTTTGCGGACGCCCGTTTGACTGCATCGATCATGATCAACAATTCCATGAGATTCTCGTTTACAGGCGGGTGGGTCGGCTGTACGATAAAAACGTGGTGACCACGTACGGTTTCTTCAATGTTGACCCCGATTTCTCCATCAGCAAAACGTTTTACTTCGCAGTTGGATAGTGGTATCTTTGTGTATTCGGAAATTTCCTGAGCCAATTTTCGATTGGCACTTAAAGTGAACAATTTAACTTTTTGACCATCCAGTGTCGCCATAATATCCTCCATATCATTACAAGAAAAAATTACATTTCCATTATATCGCATTGCAGGCAAAAATAAAATGCAACTATTGAAAGTTGCACTTTAAATGTTGTAAAGCGATTTAAGCTTCTTCCTCGGTTTCCTCTTCATCCTCGGAAGGAACTTCTTTTTTTGGTTGTTCGACTTCGTCTTCCAGATTGTTATAGGCCTCGATCACGACGCCCTCGATACGGTTTCTGGTTTCTTGGTTGATGGGATGCGCAACGTCTTTAAACTCGCCATTCGGCATTTTTCGCGAAGGCATCGCAACAAACAATCCATCTTTTCCGTCGATGATTCTCAATTCATGGACGACAAAACAATCGTCAATAGTAATCGCCGCAATGGCTTTCAATCGGTTGTCACTATTGAGTTTTTTGACTCGAACATCGGTAATTTCCATCATTCCACCCCGCATTTTTAAGTAAATAATTGTGTTATACTGTGGATTATACCACAACAATAAAGCGTTTTCAAATGTTTTATTTCATGTGATGCCTTGCTTAAGTGATTTTCGTTAGACACACAAAATGGTCGTTTTCGTACTTTTTTCGCAATTGTTCAAGCTTATCTTTACGTTTGTCGATGACAAACACCGTCGGTCCTGTACCACTCATCAATGCGCCATCAACCGCTTCAGCCAGTATATCCTTTTTAAGCGTCTTGACAATGTCGAATTTTTGGAATGTGAATGGTTCTAACGCATTATAAAGGGACTGACACAATAAATCGATGTTACAGTTATATATGGCGTTGCTGATGGTAGTTATCTTCTTATGTTCTACTTCATCGATATTGACCAGGGCAAAGACGTCCCGCGTCCTGACCTCGATATCGGGTGTCACCAACAATACCGGTATTTTCAGTTTCTTATTGAGAAATACCAGCTCTTCTCCTTTTCCGCGGGCAATACAAAGCTTATTGTGGATGCAAAAAGGAATATCCGCACCAAACGTTTCGCCGATTTCTGCTAGGATATCATCGGATAGTTTCAATTTGAACAAACGGTTCAACCCTCTAAGTGTCGCCGCCGCATCGGCGCTTCCACCCGCAAGGCCAGCCGCAATCGGGATTTTCTTATCGATGGTGATTTTGACACCTTGTTTTATGCCATAGGTCTTTAGCATATACTCGGCTACTTTGTAAACAAGGTTCTCCTCGGGTGTTTCTGTGATCCGCTTGTTCGACTCGACTTCCACTTTATTCTCTGGCAGTATTTGAAAAGTAAGCACATCATGCAATGCCAGCGGTGCCATGATCATTTCCAAATTATGAAAATTGTCCAACCGTTTGCCGACGACATCCAAAAACAAGTTGATCTTGGCATGTGCTTTTTCTTTCATAGCCGGTGACCCTCCCATTCCCGTTCAATTGGATATTAGAAGAAGTTCTCTCTGATATACTCGCTCAATGTTATGAATGTCGCTACTTCTAACGCCTCAGCCCGGGTATTTTCATTAATATTGAACTCTTTCAATATGGTTCTCAATACATCCTTTTCAATATAATAGGCCGCATGGAGATTGTTGATTAGGGTTTTTCTTCTTTGTCTGAATGCTTCTTTGATGAAATCGAAGAAGAAAGGTTCATCGATTTTCGGTCTGGTCTTCTTGATCTGAAGACTGATAACAGCACTATCCACATTCGGCGGGGGCATGAAGACACTCTTCGGGACTTTGAAGTTGAAAACACTCTCGGTTTTATAATGCATAAGAACACTTAAAGCATTATAATCCTTGGTTCCGGTTTTTGCTGTTAGACGTTTAGCGACCTCGTATTGTGTCATCAACGTCAAGCGCTCGACTTTGTTGGACTCCTCAAGAAACTTGAATAGAATCGGGGTGGTGATGTAATAAGGCAGGTTCGCCACCACGTGCACCCGTTCGACATCATCCATAAAGACAGAGATGTCATTATCGATGTCACGATTGAGAATGTCATCGTGTATGAGTTTGATGTTCGGATAGTCACTGAACACAGTCTTTAACGGATTGATCAAATCCTGGTCTATTTCATAGGCGAGAATTTGCTTCGCCACAGGAGATAGCTTGATCGTCATACTACCGAGGCCCGGTCCGACTTCAATAACATGGGTATTGGTATCTGCAAGAGACGTGGTGATAATCTTATCGATGATATTATCATCAATCAGGTAGTTCTGGCCAAATTTCTTTTTTATATGCAAATTGTACTTCTTCAGCATACCTTGCGTATGTCGATTGCTCGATTGGCTCACGATATCACCTCATCCAAAATCTCAAGCTCGATGCCGAACATGTTTAGTTTTTTCAGTAACGTCTTCCCGTTCGCCATACCGATATGCAACGATATACATAAGTGTTCTCTTCTTTTCTTCGCATCTTTAAAACCGATGAGTCTACGATCATACAAATCCTGTTTGGTTACAAAGGTTTCAGCCTTGTTACTCATAACATAACGCAAAAGAGCCGTTTCAATAACATCCAGTTCGGCATGCTCGATGCCGACTTTTTTCTTTTTTTCATCAATACAGTGACGGCGTTCAATAAAGACATGTTTGGTATTCCCGACATAATCCGTAATCAATCTTCGTATTTTTTCTCCAGGACCATCCGGATCCAAAAGAAGAATCAGCCCTCTTTGTCGATTCAGATGTTTTAACATATCTAATGTTTCACGTGGAACTTCTGACCCGTTCGTAATCACGACATCGGCTTCAGAAAAGCGTTCATGGATGCGCGCTTTATCGTGATTACCTTCTACAACAATCACTTCTTTAAATGTCTCTGACATGCTTCAACCTACTTTTGGTTTTGAAAATATTTTAATTGATTCTTATTGATGATGATCGGTAAGGCCTGCTTGACGACTTCAATTTTGATGGATCCTTTTCCCTTTTTTTCGCCATCCTGATTCCAAATGGCCTGATCGGAAACCTCGAACTCGATGATGGCTGTTTTGAAACGTTTCACCCTTGGAACCTTGTAAGGGTGGAGGATGAACGATATGAAAAAGAGCATGTTATTTAAAAACGGTGTGTACTTGAACAGGGCCACATCCAGTTTGCCATCATCCAATACGGGCCTGTTAACAACATTCATACTGGCCACACGCTTGGAGTTGAGAACCATGGCCAGTGTGTATAGGCCTTTTTGTTCACCGTGTTCGCTTTTTACCACCATGTAGTACTTCTTCAACTTGAAAAAACGTTTGATACCGGAAAATACATAGGCCAAGTATCCGAATAACTTTTTGAAAATGGTCGGCGTTTCATAGGAGATATCGATATAGCTGCCACTGGCACAGACATAGGAGAAATACCCGAAAGTTGACAAACCGACATCCATCCGTACAACCGTATGTTCTTCGATGATTTCCATTGCCTGGTCGATATCTTTCTTGATGCCAAGAGACGATCCCAGATCACAGGAAGTCCCGGTAGGAATATAGCCGACGGTCGGTTTGCTCTCACAAGCCATCAACCCGTTCAGTACTTCGTTGAATGTTCCATCGCCCCCGGCGACAATAAGTAATTCCGGCTTGGATTCATCCAGAGCTTTTTTCACCAACGCAGTCGCATGATTAGCGTATTCGGTTTTATATATGTTACACGTGTAACCTAATGTTTCCAGTCTACTCTCAACGTTTGGCAGAGTATGATGAAATGTTTTTTTGCCACAGATAGGATTATAGATTATCGCACAGGTCTTCATATCATCACCTCTATGCTATTATTGTAGCAAACAAATCCCTTTTTACCTAAAAAGAAGAAAAAAAGCCCTTGCGAGCTTTTATTCAATCATGCTTTGTGCCGCAGTGATGATCGCTGTATTATATACATCCTCGGCACTACAGCCGCGTGATAGATCATTGACGGGTTTATTCAAACCGGCGAGAATTGGTCCCATCGCATCGAAATTACCCAATCGTTGTGCAATTTTATATCCGATATTGCCACTGTTCAAATCCGGAAAAATGAAAGTGTTCGCTTTCCCGGAAACACTGCTTTCAGGAAATTTCTTCTCCCCGACACTGGGAACGAAAGCCGCATCGAACTGCATTTCACCGTCGATATCGAACTCCGGTGCTTTTTTCTTTGCAATTTTAACCGCTTTGACAACTTTTTTTGTTTCGTCGGTCTCAGCGCTGCCATGTGTCGAAAACGACAACAAAGCAACTTTGGGATCGATGTTGAACATGGCAGCCGCTTTGGCTGATTCAATCGCAAACTCAGCTAGATCTTCACTCGAAGGATTGGGATTGATTGCACAATCACCCATGATATACTTCTCATCATCCCGACTCATCAGAAAATAACCGAACGTCTTCGTTATCCCTGGTTTGGTCTTGATAATCTGCAAAGCGGGTCTGACAGTGTCGCCAGTAGAATGGGCAGCACCACTCACTAGACCGTCGGCCTGATTCATATAGACCATCATCGTTCCGAAATAGTTCGGCTTTTTAAGCATCTCCTTGGCTTGTTCATACGTACATTTTCCAGCACGTCTTTCGACAAGCGCCTGGACGAACTCGTTATAGAGCGAGCTGGTTTCCGGATTCACAATTTCACACCCGGTTAAATCAGTGGATACATGAGTTTCATCACCGATGAGTATTGGAGTTAATATCTTCTCCTCGGCAAGACGGACCGCCGCCTCGATAATTCTTTCATCGTTGCTTTCCGGGAAGACGATGCGAATATTGTTCCCGGATATTTTCGCTTTTAGTTCTTCAATGATTTTCGACATACAACCACTCCTTCGGTACCACCTATTATAGTGGATTCAGCTGAAATACTCAATATATTCGATGTGACCTTTTTGATAATCCATGATAAAATATAGCCAGGTGATAACATGAAGAAACTAGACACGGTCCTTTTTGATCTGGATGGTACCCTGATAGATACGAATCCCATCATCATCAAAAGTTACCAACATGCTTTCAAGACACATTTCCCCCAGCTGGACATCAGCGAGAAAACCATCATTGAAGATATCGGCCCACCACTCGAGACCATCTTTAGAAAATATACCGATGATGCCGAGTTAATCGATACGACCATACAGACCTACCTTTCTTATTATCGTAAACACGAACATGACCTATTCAAACTCTATCCCGGAGTCCGTTCGACGTTAGAACTCTTAAAGAAAAACGGCATAAAGATTGCCATTGTCACTTCCAAATTCTTGGAATCCGCCAATCCAAGCGTCGAACACTTCAACTTGAATCCATACTTCGATGTCTTCATCTCCCTGGATCAGGTGAAACATCCAAAACCCGACCCCGAACCGGTCCTCCTGGCCCTGAAAAAACTGAACAGCACCGATAAAGCCATTATGATTGGCGATAACCCCAGCGATATCCAGGCCGGTAAAAACGCCGGTATTCTCACCGCCGGGGTCGCTTGGAGCATTAAAGGAAAGCGCGTTTTACTGGATGAACATCCGGATTATCTTCTTGAGAACATGCACGACATTCTAGATATAATAAAAAAAGAATCGGGAGCGTGATTGTTATGGACTGTATTTTTTGTAAAATCATTTCAGGTGATATCCCTGCTTACAAAGTCTATGAGGATGAACACACCTTGGCTTTTTTGGACATCACCCAAGGCACGAGAGGTCACACCTTGCTGATTCCTAAAAAACATGTGAAAAATATCTATGCACTGGATGATGATACGGCGTCTAACATCTTTAAGGCTGTACCAAAAGTGGCACAAGCCTTGAAAAAGGCATTCACACCGATTGGTTTGAACATTATCAACAACAATGACAAACCACACCAAAGCGTGTTCCACTTTCACATCCACCTGATTCCCAGGTATGAAAACGACGGCATGGTGTTAAAAACAATCAACCATCAAGACGATTACAAGAAACAGGACTTCCTGGAAATACAAGCAGCGATTAAGCAAGCCCTATAAAGCAAATATAAAAGTCGAAGACGACCGAGGTCGTTTCATTCGACTTTTTTTATAGATAAATTATCTATGCAATAAAATAAAAAGGACTGATGACTATGGATTTACTGATTGCACTACTACCGGCGATCGTCATGATCACGCTGGTAATCATTACTAGGAAAGTACTTCTTGCACTTGGTATCGGTGTCGTGCTTGCTGCTATCATTCATGAAAGTTATCATCCGATCAGAGCTGTTGGCTACCTCTGGGATGGCTTGGTTGGCATTCTTACAAGTTGGGATTGGTACATGCCGATCATCGGTTTTGTCATGATCATCGGTGGTATGACGGCTCTGCTTTCATTGACTGGCGGCATCCGTGCCTTCGCAAGATGGTCGGTATCAAAAGTCAAGAATCCACAATCAGCCCAATTGATGACCTGGATACTCGGTCTGATCATTTTCATCGATGATTATTTCAACGCGCTTGTCATCGGTGAAGTTTCAAAACCGGTCACGGACGAATATAAGGTTTCACGAGCGAAACTTGCGTACATCATCGACTCCACGAGTGCACCTGTGGTCATCATGATGCCTATCTCCACCTGGGGTGCCTATATCATCGGTATCATGGGCGATCTGTTCAGTAGCGTCGATTATGATGCCCATACCGGTTTTTCAGGGTTCCTGGCGGCCGTACCGTACCAGTTTTATCCGATGATCGCCATCAGTATGGTCTTGGCGACCATCCTGTTCACCATAAATTTCGGCCCGATGCGTGATTTCGAGAGACAATCTGAAAGTGGTAACGACGTTTCTAAATCACAAGTTGCCGAAATCGTTGAAGCTGGTGATGTCGAGGGCGGAAATGCCACGCATTGGTCCTTGATCATACCTGTGGCATCTTTGATAATCCTTACCATTTTCTTCATGTTTCTCGCCGCAGACTTCAACCCCGCTGCTTTCATGGACCAGGAAATTACTTTGCCCTTGTTTTTCAGTGGGCTCATTGCTCTGGCCATGGCTTTCGGCTTTGGCTTGATGGATAAGGGTGTCAAGAAATTATCAATGGTGCAAGCGACCGGTAAAGGCATGCTGGAAATGGTGAAATCCGCCGTGGTGATTCTCATCCTTGCCTGGATGGTCTCCTCTTCCATTCAAGACCTCGGTGTCGGGGAAATGGTTGCCGATATCATCGCTGAGACGAATCTCACCGCAGCGTTGTTGCCCTTTGTCTTGTTTTTGATTGCAGCCGGTATCGCGTTTTCAACCGGAACTAGCTGGGGTGCCTTCGGCATCTTGCTTCCGATCGCCATCCCATTAGCCATGGCAACAAACCCATTGTTCATGCCTGCAATCGTCGCCAGCGTTCTTGGTGGCGCTGTTGTTGGTGACCACTCATCACCTGTGTCCGATACAACCGTCCTAAGTTCAACGGGCGCACAGTCTACACTGCACGCCCATTTCATCTCACAATTGCCTTATGTACTGGTGACCGCAGGTATCGCTGCGCTTGGTTACCTGTTATTCGGTCTGACTGAAATTCTCTTCCTATCCTATTTACTGATGTTGACCTTGTTGATCGTTTTCGTCATCCTCTATAAGAAAAACATCATTCTCAAGGAGAAATCTGATTAATTGAAGAGGTTGGTCAAGGTCTTGACCATGACCCCGGTCGCGCCACTTTCCTTCTTGTAGGCTGTACCGGCAATGTCCAAGTGAACCCAAGGAATTTCCTTGTTGACGAAATTATCGAGGAAAGCAGCGGCAATGGAGGCGCCACCTAGCCTTCCGCCGCTGTTTTTCAAGTCAGCGACCTGTGATTCGATCGACTTGCGATGCGCGTTTCCGATCGGCAGTAGCCATACATGCTCACGGCTGATTTTCGCCGAGGCGCCCAACGCCTGATAGAACGTTTCGTTGTTGGTGAAGGCCCCAACATACTCATCGCCCAATGCAGCCACAACCGCACCTGTCAACGTAGCCACATCAATCATTCTCGTGGCTCCTTCTTTTTGCGCATACCATAAAGCATCCGCAAGCGTCAAGCGGCCCTCGGCATCGGTCGAGATGATTTCGATTGTCGTGCCTTGTGCGCTAACAAGCACGTCATCGGGCACGATGGCGTCATCACCGATTTTGTTGTCGGTAGCTGCAATAACGACACTGACGTTCGCATTCAATCTCAAGTTCGCGATCGCTCGCATGGCCCCAAGAACAGTAGCGGCACCCCCCATATCCATTTTCATCGTCGGCATGGACTGTACCCCTTTTAGAGAATACCCACCGGTATCATACATGACCCCTTTGCCAACGAGAGCCGTATTCTCTTGACTTCCAGCATCGCCCTTGTAGGTGATGTGAATGAGTTTCGGTGCATCTTTAGACCCTTTGTTCACACCTAGGAATGCGCCCATGCCCATGGTTTCGCAATCGGCTTTTTCCAATACCTTGACCGTGACATTGTCGATGTCGGCGAACGTCAAGGCGATGTCGGCGAGTTTTTCTGCGTTCAGTGCGTTGTAGGGACGGTTGACAAGGTCACGGGTGAAGTTGATGGCCTCACTTAAGATGATGCCTTGGTTGAAGGCAGTCAGGTCATTCCCGTGATAGTGGATGGTCTTCAAAGCGCCTTTGTCTGTTTTGAACTCGGTGAACTTGTAGTGATGCACCCCAAGCTTTTCAGCCAAAAGACTATGGTGTGTCTCTTTGAACGTATCAACAAGCACAAGTGCATCATTTTTCAGATTCTGGATGCCTTTGAACGGTTCATCAACGGTACTGATGTCGTCGAACTTCTCGGTGTTCAATACAATTAGCGCCTTGGCTTTGAGTTTTTTAAGCGGGTTCAAGCACTCGAAAGCACCTTCTAGTGACTCTGGATCATAATCCAGGGCAGTAAAGATGGCCGCTGCCAATTTCGAATCGCTCGGTGAGCCCAAGATGATGATTTTTTCTTCTTGAGATAAATCATACTGCTTTTGTTCTTTAAACATGATCATTCTCCTTTTGTTTTATGATATCCGTGCCCATATAGGGTCTTAACGCTTGAGGAATTACGATGGAACCATCGGCTTGCTGGTAGTTTTCCATGATGGCTACGACCGTGCGGCCGACAGCCAATCCCGAACCGTTCAACGTGTGTACGAACTCGGCCTTGGCATCCTTGTCCCTTTTGAAACGGATGTTGCCGCGGCGGGCCTGATAGGCCTCCGCATTCGATATCGAACCGATTTCACGGTAAGTCTCATACGATGGCAGATAGACCTCGATATCATAGGTTTTCGCCATGCCGAACCCGAGATCGCCGCTACAAAGCTCGATGACCCGGTATGGGATTTCCAATTTCTTCAGGACCGTCTCGCTGTTTGCCAACATGGTTTCAAGCTCGTTGTAGGAATTCTCCGGTTGTGTGAACTTGATCAGTTCCACCTTGTTGAACTGATGTAAGCGAATGATGCCTCTGGTGTCTCTTCCGGCACTGCCTGATTCCTGACGGAAAGCAGTCGTGAAAGCCGCGTAGCGTTTCGGAAGGCTGGCGCCATCCAGGATTTCGTCGCGGTGCAGATTGATTGAGGGCACTTCTGCGGTGGGATTCAAATAAAGGCCCCGCTTGTCAGTCAACGCGAAGACATCGTCCTTGAACTTGGGAAATTGACCCGAAGCGATCATCGATGCTTCATTCACGATATAAGGCAGCAGGAGTTCCTCATATCCATGTTTCTCCGTATGCAGATCGAGCATGAAACTGATCAAGGACCGTTCCAATCTGGCCCCAAGGCCTTTATAGATGACAAAGCGGCTGGATGCGATTTTGGCGGCACGTTCGAAATCAAGGATATCGAGTGCTTTGGCCAGGTCCCAGTGCGGTTTCGGCGTAAAATCGAACCGGGGAATCTCACCGACTTTGCGCAAACAGACATTGTCATCCTCATCCTTACCGAAGGGTATGTCCTTGTGCGGCAGGTTCGGGGTCATAAGCAGTGTATGTTCAATGGCACGTTCAAGCTCGCTGAGCTCCGTTTGCATCTTTACGACTGCGGCTTTGTTGTCCTCGATCGACTGCAGGATCTCGCTGACATCCTTGCCTTCACGCTTATACTGGCCGATTTTCTTGCTGATTTCGTTACGTTTGGCCTTCATGGCTTCAAGCTCTTGAATCAGTTGCCGCCGTCTGTCGTCTTGTTTCAAGACGCCTTCTAACGAGGAAAAATCTTCGCCTCTTAACGACAAGCGACGCATGATTTCTTCATAATTTTGCCTTAGTTCTTTGATATCCAACATTTGAATACCTCCTTATCTAATAAAAAAGCCCCGTCCCAAAATAGGGACGAGGCGTTGCCCGTGTTGCCACCCTAGTTGACGCATTCACGTCCACTTTCGTCATGGTAACGGTTTGAGACCGGAAAGGTTTGCTTTCACTCCAAGGTAGATTTCATCTTTGGTGTTTACCGGTTCGCAGCCCCACCGGCTCTCTTCTAAACACTTTGAAAGACTACTTATCCTCTTCGACGTATTATAGTTTGAGTGTAGCAAAGAAACCCCGCTTTGTCAATTACTCTTCATCATCTTCAAACAGTGTAAGCTGCGGTTTCGTGGCTTTTTCTTTATCCGGTTTCTCCGGTTCTTCGTTTTTTTGAGACTCGGTTTCTTCACCAACTTCATCCCCGGCTGTTTCACTGTTATCTTCGGTCAATGCCTCGGATTCTTCGACTTTGAGCGGTGTTTCGAGTTCAGCGGTATCCGCTGACTCAACCGTCTCTTCGCCGTTTTCCTCGAAAATCTCCTCATCGTCCTCCTGTGGCACAAGTGCCGTGGTTGCAACATAATGCGTATCCGTGAGGCGCATCAATCGTACGCCTTGTGTTGCCCGGGATGAACAACTGATCTGGTCGACTGGTATCCGGATCATGGTCCCCTTGTTGGAAAGAATGATGAGGTCTTCTTCGCCGCTAACACTGCTCAAGCGAACCAGAGCACCGTTTTTCTTCGTGACATTGAGTGTTTTCACACCCTTACCCCCACGATTCTGCAGGCGGTATGCATCGACGCTGGTCCGTTTCCCGTAGCCTTTTTCGGTTACGATAAGAATTTCGCGGCAATCATCATCTACCAGGGCACAACCGATGATCTGGTCTTCTTTGGTAAGACGCATGCCCATCACACCACTTGCTGTGCGGCCCATGGAGCGCACCATCGCCTCGTTGAAACGGATTGCTTTCCCATTGCTGGCACCCAGGATGATATCCTGCAGGCCGGTTGTCCGTTTCACACTCAGCAGTTCATCACCCTCTCTGAGGTTGATCGCACGAATGCCGGAGGTACGGATGTTGAGGTAGTCTTTAGTCGGGGTCCGTTTGACAACCCCACCTTTGGTGGTGAAGAAGAGATAGTCTTCGGTCTCGAAGTCTTTAATCGGTGTGACCGCTTGCAAGCGCTCCGCTTTTTCGAACGATAAGACGTTCACAAGGGGAATGCCTTTGGCGGTTCGGCTGTATTCGGGGATCTTATATCCCTTGATTTTATATACCCGTCCTTCATTCGTGAAGAAAAGCAGATAATCATGCGTGGAGGTGAAGACGATGTGTTCGACCGCATCGTCATCATGCATCTTGATGCCGGTCATGCCTTTGCCGCCACGATTCTGACGTTTATAACTTTCAGCGTTCATGCGTTTGCAATAGCCGCCGGAAGTGATGGTGATGATCACATCTTCCTCGGGAATCAGGTCTTCATCTTCCAAATCGAGATCCTGTGCCAGGGAGATGATCGTGCGACGTTCATCTCCAAAAGTTTCCTTGATGCTGAGCAAGTCTTCCTTGATGACATCGCGTTGTTTTTCTTCACTGGCCAGGATGGCTTCGAGTTCTCCTATGGTATCAACCAGAGTGGCCTGTTCGGTCTCGATTTTTTCACGTTCAAGACCGCTGAGGCGGCGTAGACGCATCTCGAGGATTGCCTTGGCTTGTTCTTCGGATAAAGCGAACGTCTGCATCAATTGTTCTTCGGCATCATCATAGGCGCTGCGGATGATTTCAATCACCTTATCGATATTATCAAGTGCGATCAACAGCCCTTCAAGGATGTGTTCGCGCGCTTTGGCTTTGCCCAGTTCGAACTGGGACCGTTTCAGCAAAACATCGATCTGGTGGTCGATATAATGGGTTATGGTCTCTTTTAAGGATAGGACTTCCGGTCTCTGGTTCACAAGCGCCAGCATGTTGATGCCGAAAGAAGTCTGCAGGGGGGTGAACTTGTAAAGATTGTTGAGCGTCACCTCGGCGTTGGCGTCCTTACGGAGTTCGATGACGATCTTGATACCGTTACGGCTTGATTCGTCACGAAGATCCGTGATGCCTTCGATGCGTTTCTCTTTTGCGAGTTCGGCGATTTTCTCGATGAGACGTGTCTTGTTGACCATGTAGGGAATTTCGGTTACCGTCAGGACCTTGCGTCCGGACTTCTGTTCTTCGATGTCGACTTTTGCGCGGACTTTGATGGCCCCATTGCCGGTTTCATAGGCCTTTCTGAGATTGCTCATGCCGTGAATGGTGCCGCCTGTAGGGAAATCCGGACCTTTGATGTGTTCCATCAAACCATCAAGGGTAATTTCGGGGTCATCCATCGTGGCGATGACACCGTCAATGACTTCACTTAGATTGTGTGGGGGTATGTTTGTTGCCATACCGACCGCGATGCCCGTACCACCGTTGACAAGGAGGTTGGGGAACTTAGCCGGTAGGACTTCCGGTTCTTTCTCGGTACCGTCATAGTTCTCGATGAAAGTGAT
>SLJL01000016.1 GCA_007135105.1 Candidatus Izemoplasma sp. | reverse complement strand
ATCGCAAACATGACCGATTCGGTGATGTTCTGTCTATCAAAAGGGCTGGGTGCACCCGTCGGCAGTATCCTCACGGGCGATAGGCCTTTTATCGAAAAAGCACGCAAATACCGCAAAATGCTCGGTGGCGGCATGCGCCAGGCCGGTATCTTGGCCGCTGCCGGTCTCATCGCGCTTGAATCCATGCGCAAACGCTTGGATGTGGATCACGCCCTTGCGCTACATCTAGCGCAAGAACTGAAAAAGCTATCCCATTTCACCGTTGATGAGACGGCTCTGGATATCAATATGGTCTTTTTGAAAACGACCCATGACAAACCGGCACTGATTCGGTTCTTGGCGGATGAAGGCATTCTCATCGGTCAGCCGAAAGGGGATACCCTGCGGCTTGTCATCCATAACGATATCAAGGAAGCGGATGTTACATATTTGCTGGAAAAACTGAACAGTTTATGATTTAAGGATTGCCGCCTTGCTTGAAAAGCTTTATACTTAAGATAATATTAGCAAAGTGCAGTAGCATATCGTGTCTGGAGGGATTGCATGAATGAAGTCTACACCGTCGAGGCAACCAAAGTCTACGACGAACAGGTATTAAGAGAAGTCATCAAGTTGGACAAGATGGTTTACCCCGAAAATCTCCAAGGCGTATTTGACGCTGAAAAAGAACGGTTCATGAAAGTACCGGAATCTTTTCTATTACTAAAACAAGGGGATACGATTGTCGGATACTTCTGTTTCTTCCCGATCACCCGGACCATACGACGCCGGATGATGAATGAAGATCGCCTATTTGACAACGATATCACCGCTGCCGACATGAAACCATTCAAAAAATGGGATTCCCATACCTTGTTCATCATATCGATCGTCGTCCATACCGAACACCGTGGCCGACCGGCACGCATGCTTCTGGACGCCTTTTACGACCATGTCGTCAATTTGAACGACCGCGGCTATAACATCGATGAACTTTTGGCTTACGCGGTTTCCGGCAAGGGCGAATCCACCTTGCTCAAATACGGTTTCAAAGAGAAAAAACAAGTAGAACTGGGCTATAAACTGTTCTATGCGACATATGACACCTTTGAAAAGAGTCGTGCCCATGCCTAAAAGCGATGTGTTCATGCTCGTTCCCGCCCACTACGAGACGCTTGTCAATCTGCCTGAAAATAACATCATAACCGCAAACGCTTTTCAAAAAACCATGACCGATGTCACCGCCTACGAACTCGTGGGCCGTTTTTGCAAGGATATCGTTCGCTATCAATTGGAAGATTTGACGCTCCCGATCCGCGATGATGCCCTTTCTGATTCGACGTTCATAGGGGAAGTCAAAGCACAATGTCTCATCTCCGTCATAAAAACCATCAACCTCGTTTCCGTATGTCTTTATATCAACGAGTATGAAGACAATATCACCGTGTTGCTGGACCAGATTTCCCGTGAGGACATCCAAGTCAAGAAAGACAACCATATCCAATCCCTTGATCTATACTTAGAAGAAGCCTATGGCATCATCAAGAACGGCGAAGCCAAGATTTGCCTGACGCAGAACACCAAAGCCTCCCATAAGAACCGCATGTATTATCTCGCAGCCGAATCCAACTGTTCAGAAGCGCTTCAAGCCACCATCACTTCAAAAAAACTATCGCGGTACGCCAATCAGAACCTGGCCGTATATGATTTCAGTGAAATCTATGTCTCGGGCAGCGTGGTCTATCAGGTATATGCCGATTATGACAAAAAACCCGAAGATAGACTCTACCATGAAAGTCTGCTGGTTTTCATCCTGGAACTGCTCGTGTTTCAACTCGCCGCCATCAACCGGACCAACAAGCAGGTCGAAAACGTCCTGAAAACCCAAAAACAGCTCAAAATACAGAAAGTGAAAGCACTACTGAGCGAGTACGCCAGAACCATGGCCCTTTGGGAAGCGAAATTGTTCCGTTACCCCAACACACAAAACATCTACGACCAGATCAGAAGTCGTTTCGACCTCAAAATGATCCAGGATACGTTTAGATACAACCACCAGCACCTACACGAACTCGTTCACGTCCGCAATGTCCACAACTCCCTGATCGAGTCCAAGATTCTCTTTTTCATCGCCATCGTTTTATTCTCAAAAGAGGTCTACCAGTTGGCTCTGACAATCCATCAGCGATCCTTCACGGAGTATTTTTCCAAACCGTTCGCCTGGGTGACTTCGATCAGCAGTCTTCTCATCATCGTCGTGATTTTGCTATATCTCAAACGTAGGGATACCGAAACAACTTAAAGGAGCGTCTATGATAACATTAAGACCCGTCACGAGTGAAAACTTCGATGCCTTGCTCGCTTTAAAGGTCAAGGACTGGCAAACCAAATACGTCGCCAGCAATCTCTATTCTCTTGCCGAAGCCTATCTAGCCTTATCAAGCGGTGAGACGTTTTTGCAACCATTTACAATCTACCATCATAAACAACTCATCGGCTTTACGATGTATCAATACGACCAACTTGAAAACAGCCCTGAGGACGCACATCCCGTCTATTTCATCTGGCGGGTTTTCATCGATAAGAAATATCAAGGCAGGGGCCTTGGAAAAAAAGCGATGGAAAGCTTGCTTGCCCACATCAAAACCTTTCCACAAGGAAAAGCTGATGCCGTCTATGTCTCCTATATGCCTGATAACGAAGCCTCGAAGCAACTGTTTGCAAGCCTAGGGTTCAAGGAAACCGGTGAGATGGACGATGACGAAGCCATCGCCAGATATACGATAGAATAAAGGAGTGAAATTCATGAAACACTTGTTTGAAAAAATGAACGGCATGATGAAACATTTCACCATTCTTGATACCGGCATGCTCAAACTGTGTCTGATCAGTGCCGGTATTTTGTTGGGCATCTATTTCTTCGATTCCCTATCCGGTGTCATCTGGCTTTTCTGGACACTTTTTGCTCTCAGTTGGTTATACATTGTCATCAAGGTTTTCGCGGTATATTGGCACCGAAACTGAAAAAAATAATCGACCCAACAACCATTTTTACGGAATTTTGATATAATAGCCAGTAGTAGTCTTTGGTTATAACACATACCATGTATGCATAGGAGAGATGATTATGAAAAAGAGCCATATTGCACTGAGTGTCCTGCTCGGTCTGATTCTGGTTTGGGGAATTCTGGCCATTCTACCCAAACATCAAGCCATCGAAGGGAATAATCCGTTTAGAGCACCGCAAGACGGGCCACCGCATATCATCGCCCATGCCGGTGGCAACATGGAGTTTCCGGACAATACGCTTGAAGCCATGTATAACGCCTACAGCGTCGATCCGGATGTGATCCTGGAGATGGATGTGGCGTTGACAGCCGACAATGTCGTCGTCTTGACACACGATACCACTTTCGATCGCAAAACCACCCTCATAGAGGCCCATGTCCATGAAATCGAATACAGCTATCTCATGGAAGAGGAAATCGACTTCGGGTATGAAAACGAACTTGACAGCGCGGACGGGTTCAATGTCAGCGGCGACCATTACCGCTATGAAACGTATGACGGCGATACGGTGACACCCTTGGATGTCGCTTATCCCGAAGGCGTTACGGCCCGCCATCCCGAGAAGTTCCTTGCAACGACATTAGAAGAAGTCATTACCGCCTTTCCTGAAAACTACATGATCGTCGAACTGAAACAGTTCGGTGATCAAGGCGCATTGCTATTCGATGCGGTCATTGAACTCTTCGACGCGTTGGATGACGATTACAACGTCTATGAACGCATCACCATCGCGAGTTTCCGTCGCGACATGTACGACCGCTACGTCGAGCTGAAAGAAACGACCCATCCGCAACTGATGTTTTCGCCGCAAGAGGACGCCATCCGCAAGTTCTATACCCTGCACTGGCCCCGGTTGACCTTTTTCTTCAATGAACCAGTCAACAGTTTCCAAGT
>SLJL01000005.1 GCA_007135105.1 Candidatus Izemoplasma sp. | reverse complement strand
TACTCAACGCTTTTTTGACGACATCGACGGTCGTTTTTCCCTCGAACATCATCCAGGTGCCAAAACCGATCTTTGGTATTGACACGCCGTTATGCAAGCTCAGATTCTCCTTTAATGATTTCAAGACGAACCACCTCCATTCAATTATATCACACGCCCGTACACGCGCCAATCTCTAAGCGTAGGCTCCGGCGCCGAAATGAATGTACATTATTAAAATAATAGGATATAATTAAGGTGAAAAAAAATAATTTGATGGCTTCGAATCGAAAGGATAAAACCATGTCTATTGTCATGATCGTCTCGATATTCGTCTTCATATCGCTGAGCACCTACCTGTTTAACCGCAATAAACTCAGCGGTGATACCACCCAGTGCATCATCATCAGCGCCCTTGAAAGTCTTTTCACGTTTACATTGCTCTTCATGTTCACGCTGGATGCTTTCATCACTATTTTCTGGGTTTTTCTCATCGGTCTTGTTTTATTGTTTGCGATTGGTATCGGCCTGTTTTACTATCAAAAAGAGTTGGATACCGACTGGGATCTACAGATTGAAACAATCCTGAATACCTTGACACTTTATTTCATGACTTTGATGCCGTTATTGTACTTCCTGATCGTCTTCCGCTTTCAGCCGCTTTTCTTGCAGTGGACATATAGTATAGCTTTCACCATCGTCTTTTTCATCATCGGAATGACGGTGAAATCCCTGGCTCTTAAAGTATACGAATTTTTCTCCGGGCGGTTCTCGTCTTTCATATCGCCGCGCTTTGTCGTGGTATGGTCCATTATCGGACTGATTCTTTTTTCATTGATTTTCTTTCAACTTCCGACCACGGCTGTCAAAAGAGAGCTCAATGTCGCCGATCATCTCGGTTATTTACAATATGACGGGTTTCCTTCGGTTCTTGAAAACAACCTGAAACAAGAGACGTTGCTTACATTCACCACGGATTTCTACCAAAGCAACCCTGATAAAACCATGGTCGATTATCATTTCGACGGTACCTTTTTATACCTATACAATGACAAAAACACCTTACACGTTTTCACAGTGGCGACCGGTACATTGCGTTATCAACGGACACTGAGTCCAACGGACGCCAACTTGTCACGTACGAAAACCGCAAACCATTTTCACGTTGTCGATGGTGATGTGTTGTTGTTTACCGACAATAAGATTTTTAGAGTCACCGACCAGAATATTCATGAAATCAATGCTGTACCGATCGAAAATCCAAATCTAGTCTACGTGGATGACGTGCCACATGTATTCTACCGTCAAGGCGACGTTTATCACATCGCCGCATACGAAGCAGGATCGCTTAACATCATCGAAACCATCGCACCCCAAACGCTCGGCTATCAATCTATGCGCGTTATCACCGGACAACTGTTTTATTCGGATGACGACCATTATTATCTTTTCGATGATACCGATCGCGTATTTACCCGACAGTTCGGCATACCGCACTATATCGCCTCTGAACAAGCCATGATACATCTGACCAACGGCCACATCCAGCCCGCCCTCACAAGAGGCACGCTATATATCAAGGAAACAGCCAACGGGGAGACCATGTCAAAATCCATGACCTATGCCTTCAATGTCCATGGTCTTGTCATCGGGGAATCCTTGTTTCTTACGGGGATCATCACGCGTGATATGGACAGAATAGAGGTATTGAGCTCAGAGCTTGAATATACAGCGATCCATAAACCGTATCCCGCTCAACCTCTTTTTCGGATGAATCAGCCAGGTACAAGCAGAATCATCAACCACAAACAGCATGATAACGGCATCGATTATCTTCAGTTCGACTATGGCGCCGGAGAAACGATGTTCAGATTACAAAGCGTGCATCTGACACCTGTGGCCACACCCCTACCGCATTATGCGCATTATGGTCTCGGCATCCTCATACCGATGATCGGCGCCTGGTTCATTCCAATCTCCAATTATCGCCAACACATCACCATCATCGATTTTATGAAAAACACGCGCAGATAAAAAAGAAGAACACTTCGGTTTTTTGAAGTGTTCTTTTTATAAAAATCCGTAATGAATTCCGGTTGCTACTTGCGGTTGCGTTTATAGGTACCCACGACGCGTGCCACCGCAATAACACTGGATTCGATGGCCTTTAACACTTCTGTCATGCTGAGATCCTTATCCAGATTCATCTTCTTCTTCAAGGCGATCAAAGTAAAAAAGTAATGATGTTTGCCATGTTTGACCGGTGGCATGGGACCGGTATATCCGAGTTTCTTGGCATCGTTGATGCCGCGTTTGAATCCCTTTACGTTTTCTTCCAATTTCGTTGTGCTGGGTGGTATGTCATATAACACCCAATGTGAAAAACCGATATGGCCGTCAAAAATACGAGGCGCATCAGGATCATGACAAATCAAAACGAGTTCCTTGGCATCCTTGGGAACATCTTCAAACACAAACGCCGGTGAGATGTTTTCACCCTCTCCGGTATATTTTCTGGGAATCTTCTTTCCGTTTCTGAATGCGGCACTGATCAGTTTCATGATGATCACTCCTTCCTTTGATTTCATTATATCGTAAGTCCCATGAGATAAAAAGCTTAATCGAACAATAAAAAATGCGCATCCTTAAGTGCGCAAGTTGGCGTTCCGGGAGGGAGTCGAACCCTCGACCTACAGCTTAGGAGGCTGTTGCTCTATCCTCTGAGCTACCGGAACATACCTTACCTATTATACTATATTTTCACAAAAACGCCATTTATTGTCAATTTCATTTTTAGAGGTGGTATAATTGACTTGGAGGTGTATTATGAAAGATATTGTAATTGCATTCGACAACTTGCCCTGGATTGTAAAACTTATTCTGGCACTACCATTCATTGACGGCATCGCCTATGGCATCTATCGGATTGCCAAGGGCATCGACCAAAACCGTCCCGGCATCCTGGTTGCTGGTATTATTTGGCTCGTGTTCGGGTGGGCGCTATTGTGGATTATTGACCTTTTCACAGTCATCGTTAACGGAAAAGTAACGGTTTTCGCTTGAGTTCTGGCAGCTTGCGCTGCCTTTTTCATATCTAACGTCTTGGAGGTTATAACATGGAATATCTTTTTTATATTCTCGTGGTAGGTGTTATCGTGCTCACGATATTGCTGCTGCGTACCACGTGGTTCAAAGCATCACAAGATTACAAGGAGACAATTAATCTACCGGATTTCGACACCAAAAGAGCGGTTGAAACACTTCAGAACCTCATCCGTTTCAAGACAGTATCCTATGAGGATAAATCCCTTGAAGACCGGCAGGCCTTTCTTGATTTCGCGTTGTATCTGAAACAACGTTTCCCCAAAATCAACGCTCAAGCAACCTTTGATAAAATAGGTGAAACCGGCCTTTTGTTCCACATCGAAGGTAAAAGCACCAAACAGCCGATCGTCTTGATGTCCCATTACGACGTGGTGCCCGAAAACGGTTCCTGGCAACACCCGCCTTTCTGTGGAAACATCATTGACAATCATATCTACGGTAGAGGGGCTGTCGATACGAAAGGCACGCTCGCTGCGGTCATGGAAAGTGTCGAACATGTCTTGAAGACCGGAAACCAACTGACAAACGATCTATATCTCGCATTTTCCGGTGATGAGGAGACCAGAGGGCCCAGTGCTCCGGCCATCGTCGATTATTTGAAGCAAAAGCGTATCAGACCCTGGCTCGTCCTTGATGAAGGTGGCGCCATCGTCGATGATGTCTTTCCGGGTGTAACCAGGAAAGCCGCTGTCATCGGTACCGGAGAAAAAGGGTATCTCAATCTGAAACTCACCAAGAGCGTCGCCGGTTCACATGCGGCCATGCCGCCAAAGGAGATGGCGATACCGACATTGGCAAAGGCAGTAAGGAAATTGGACAATCCTTCTTTATTCAAAATAAGGAAACCTGAAGCAACCAGACAGTTTTTCAATACCAT
>SLJL01000071.1 GCA_007135105.1 Candidatus Izemoplasma sp. | reverse complement strand
GAACAACTATGAATATCGTTACAGTTTCGCACCGGATGATACCCACCGTACACGTGCCGCAGCCTGGTTTGATCGTGACGTTGAAGTGATTTTCTCTGCTGCGGGTGGCGTGGGATCGAACGTCATGGCGGCTGCTCAGACGGCGGATGCCTGGATGATCGGGGTCGATGTCGACCAAGGTGCATTGAACGACCACGTACTTACCAGCGCCATGAAGTCACTCGGTGTTTCTGTTCAACAGATGCTCGAACTTTACTTTGATGGCGAGTTCCCCGGTGGTGAAGTGCGCACGTTGACAGCAACCGAAGACGGAGTGGCACTACCGATGGAAAGTTCACGTTTCACAAACTTCACGCAAGCGGATTATGATGAGATCTTTGGTCTCCTTGCCGATGGTACAATCGAAGTTCCAGAATCCTATAGTGAACTCTTGACATTCTTCTCCGATAACAATCTCGGTGATTTGCCGTTCGATGAAGAAGATGTTGAACCTGGACTGGACTGAGAAATAGTTATTATATGGCATGGATAAAAAAGGAAAGTTCACGCTTTCCTTTTTTACCATAATTACACGAACAATCGAGGTGACGCAATGGATTATGTGATTGAAATGATCGACATTACCAAAGAATTCCCTGGCATCAAAGCCAATGATAAGGTGAATTTCAAGCTGAAAAAGCAGGAGATTCACGCACTTCTAGGTGAAAACGGTGCAGGAAAATCGACGTTGATGAGCGTGCTTTTCGGACTATATCACGCGGATGAGGGTTCAATCAAAGTCAATGGTAAGAAAGTCGAAATCAACAATCCCAACGATGCGAATAACTTGAATATTGGGATGGTGCACCAGCATTTCAAGCTTGTGCACAATTTTACTGTGACCGAAAACATCATTCTCGGTCAAGAGGACACCAAAAGGGGTTTGTTAACCTACAGCGAAGCACGTAAACGCATCAAGGAACTCAGTGAGCGCTATAAGCTGAAAGTCGATCCCGATGCGAAAATCGAGGATATTTCCGTGGGTCAACAGCAACGTGTTGAGATATTGAAGATGCTTTACCGACAAGCGGAAATTCTGATTTTCGACGAACCCACTGCTTCTTTGACGCCGCAGGAAATCGATGAACTGATGAAAATCATGAAAAATCTAACCAAAGAAGGCAAATCGATTGTGCTCATCACACATAAATTGAAAGAAATCAGACAAGCCGCAGACCGATGTACCATTCTGCGAAAAGGAAAGTCCATCAACACCGTCGTGGTCAAAGATACCACAAACGAGGAAATGGCGGAGATGATGGTCGGCCGAAAAGTGATATTCGAGCTGGATAAGACAAAAGCGAAGCCAAAAGAGACGGTACTGCATGTCGAGAACCTATCGATCAATGCCAAGGAAAGCGTAAAAGAGGTTGTAAAAAATGTCAATTTCGAAGCCAGGCGTGGCGAAATCCTTTGTATTGCCGGGATAGAGGGCAATGGTCAGACCGAACTCGTATACGGCTTGACGGGGATGATGCCGATCAAACAAGGTAAAATCATGATCAACGGCGAGGACATCTCCGGTTTATCGATACGCAAACGTAGTTTGGGCGGCTTGTCCCACATTCCCGAAGATCGTCAGAAGCATGGGCTTATCCTGGATTTCCCGATGGAATACAATCTGATCCTGCAAAGTTATTTTTCCTCAGCTTTTCAACATCGCGGTTTCATGAAGTTCGATGCGATCAGGCAACATGCTGAAAAGCTGATAGAACGTTTTGACATCCGTTCGAGTCGTGGCCCCGTCTCTCTGGCAAGAAGCATGAGCGGCGGCAACCAGCAAAAAGCGATTCTCGGACGGGAAATCGATAGAAACAACGATCTGTTGATCGCTGTTCAACCCACACGTGGGCTAGATGTGGGCGCGATCGAGTTCATCCACAAGCAACTGATCGACCAGCGTGACCAGGGCAAAGCTGTTTTACTTGTGTCCCTTGAGCTTGATGAAGTGATGAATCTAAGTGATCGCATCCTTGTCATGTATGAAGGCGAACTGGTCGGTGAACTGGATCCGGATAAGATCGACGAGAAGGAACTGGGTCTTTACATGGCCGGATCCAAAAGGGGTGATGCCTCATGAAACAACTCTGGAACAACGTTTTAATGCGCATTGCGAAAAAACCCAGTTCGATTCAAGTGCTTTCGAGTTTGCTTGCGATTGTCTTCGGGATGCTTTTCGGCTTGATTGTTATGATCATCGTCAATCCGGTGGATGCGTTTCCCGGGTTTTTCACAATATTGACCGGTCCGTTTCAAGCCGGCTTGCGTAGTTTCGGCAACATGTTCTACCGGGCCACACCCATCATCTTCACCGGTCTCAGCGTCGCTTTCGCATTTCGTACCGGCCTTTTCAATATCGGAGCGACGGGACAGTTTACAATCGGTGCTTTCATCGCTGTCTACATCGGTGTGCACTGGGGATTCTTAGGACCACTCCACTGGTCGGTTGCCATTTTGTTCGCACTGATCGGTGGCGGTTTATGGGGGGCTCTACCGGGTATCCTGAAAGCATACAGAAACGTTCATGAGGTCGTATCATCCATCATGCTCAACTATGTGGCGATGTATCTGATGATTCTTCTGGTGAAAGAAACGGTATTCTTTGCACATCATGCCCGCAGTCTTGCCATCGAGCCGAGTGCCGAGCTTCCAAAATGGGGTCTTGATATTCTTTTTCCTGGTTCGAGCATCAACATCGGTATTTTCATCGCGATTTTGTTTGTGGCCGCTGTCCACATCATCTTGAATAAAACCACCTTCGGCTATGAACTACAAAGTGTCGGTTTCAACAAGAATGCGGCCAAGTACGCCGGTATGAACGAAAAACGCAACATTGTGCTGTCGATGACGATTGCCGGGGCAATCGCCGGGGCCGGTGGTGCCGTCTTCTTCCTGGTCGGTGGTCGTTATCTTCACGTGAACGCCGTTTTGATGCAAGAAGGTTTCACCGGCATCGCCGTCGCCCTGCTCGGGCTTAGTGCCCCGATCGGTGTTTTGCTTGCAGGCATCTTCTACGGATTTCTGGAGCTTGGTGGTTTGTTCCTGCAAGGGTTCGACTTCACGCGGGAAATCATCAACATCATCATTGCCGTCATTATCTATTTCAGTGCCTTGAGCCTGTTCATGCAGAAATTCGTCGCCTCCTATATCAGTAAGAAGGTCAAGGAAGACATCGAAATCTCAGAAGGGGTTGATATGAAATGATGGAAATCATCAGTCAACTCAATTTCGCTTTTCCCTATATCATTCGGGCGATGGCCCTATTGTCGGTCGTGGCGCTCGGTGCGCTTTTCTCCGAACGGAGCGGGGTTGTCAACATCGCTTTAGAGGGGATCATGATCATGGGCGCATTCGCCGGTGCATGGACGATGATCATCGTCATGGACAATTTCGATATTCCCCGACAATGGAACGCCTTCATCGGGTTGTTTGTCGGTATGGTCGTCGGCACCGGATTTTCCTTGTTCCACGCGTTTGCTGCCGTCAACATGAAATCGAACCAGATCATCAGTGCCACGGCCCTCAACTTCTTCGCCCCCGCTTTCGCGGTCTTCACCGCCAGAGCGGTGACGGGAGACCGGGCCTTGAATGTACGCCTTGATTATTCGATTGCTGAAGTGCCGATACTAAGCGAGATCCCTCTGATCGGCAACTGGCTTTTCACCAATGCTTTTCTGTCCACCTATATCGCTGTGGTCATTTTCATCATCGCCTACATCGTCCTATACAAGACACCGTTCGGTCTCAGACTCAGAAGTTGCGGTGAGAATCCGCATGCGGCTGATTCATTGGGTGTCAACATCTATAGGATCCGTTATGCGGGTGTCATGATTTCAGGTGCTCTGGCCGGCATCGGCGGGGTAATGTTCGTCTTGAGTTTCTCCACCCGTTTCGACGGTGCGGTGGCCGGTTTCGGGTTCCT
>SLJL01000079.1 GCA_007135105.1 Candidatus Izemoplasma sp. | reverse complement strand
GTTCCTTACGTGTTACTCACCCGTTCGCCACTAGGTTTACCGAAGTAAACCTCGTTCGACTTGCATGTATTAGGCATGCCGCCAGCGTTCATCCTGAGCCAAGATCAAACTCTCCATAAAATATGTAAACTGCATTAAAGCAGTTTCGTTTGAAATTGGTCTCAACTCAAAAGTAATTCTGTTCTATTCAGTTTTCAAAGACCATGCTAAATTTGAAGTGCTCTAACATTATACAATATGTCATTCGTGATGTCAACATAAATCCTTTGTTAAGCACCTGTTTTTACGCCTTTTCTCAAGGCACAAGCTCACGTGGTTCTTGTGGCCCGCATTAAAGAGTATATAACTTTCAACTTGAGAAGTCAACACTTTTTCCAATCTTTTTCATCATGGATTTGCTGTGTTGGACGCAGATGATTCAATCGCACTTTTCATAGCCTGTACTTGTCCTTTTCACTCAAGAATCCGACAAAGTTAAAGCGCCTTTTTCAGCGCGACTATGATAAAGTATATTAAAAGCGGACGCTTTTGTCAATCAAAAACGCCCACTTTTTTCTTTTTTTGGATAATCACTTGATTAGATCGCTGATTTCAGTTGTTTTTACCAGCTTTGTTTCACCCGTATAGCGATTGGTGAACTCCACTTTTCCGTCCTTGATATCCTTCCCGACGACAATGCGATAGGGAACGCCGATCAGATCGGCATCCTTGAACTTGATACCAGGTCTTTCATCGCGGTCATCAAGTAGGGTCTCGAACGAGGTGCTTAGTTCCTTATATATAGCATTGGCCGAATCGACCGTGAAAGCATCATTCATCTTAAGGGGTAATACGTGTACCTCGAAGGGTGAGATTTCCCGTGGCCAGACAATACCGTTTTCATCGCTGTGCTGCTCGACAGCCGCCATCAGGGTGCGGGAGATACCCAGACCATAACAACCCATGACCACAGGCACCTTATGCCCCTCGGGATCATTATAGTAGGCATTCATGCTTTCGGAATACTTCGTGCCGAGCTTGAAGATGTTACCGACTTCAATCCCTTTGGCTTCTTTGATGGTTCCGCCTTTACACTTGGGACAGCTATCGCCGGCGTGTAGACCGCTGAACTCCTGGTTCGCGCCATAGCTACATGTGTCACAGTATGAAATGGTGTCCTCGCCGACTTCGCTCATCACCATGAACTCATCCGCCGCTTTACCACCGATCTGTCCGGTATCGGATGAAACGATTTTCGTTTCAAGGCCCATGCGTTTGAAAATGGTCGTATAGGCTTCCTTGATGGATTCATACCATACATCCAGATCCGCATCGTCGGTATGGAAGGTATACAAGTCTTTCATGATGAACTCACGGCCTCGCATCAAAGCGAACCGTGGCCGTAGTTCATCGCGGAATTTCGTCTGGATCTGATAAAGCGCCAAAGGTAATTTCTTATAGGAATTGATGTAATCGCGTACGACTTGCGTAATGACCTCTTCGTGGGTGGGCCCAAGACAGAAGTCACGTTCCTTGCGGTCTTTCAACCGGAAAAGTTCAGGGCCGTACTCTGCCCAACGACCGGATTCCTCCCAGAGATCGCGCGGTTGAAGCGCCGGCATCAGCATCTCCGAACACCCGCGTTTATCGTGTTCCTCGCGGACGATTCGTTCAATTTTGTTCATGGCGCGTTTGCCGAGCGGGAGATAGGAATAGATCCCGGCGGCTGTCTGTTTGATCAGACCGGCGCGCGCCATCAGTTTGTGGCTTTTGACTTCGGCGTCTTTGGGTGCGTCTTTCAAGGTTGGTGCGAACAATAGACTTTGCTTCATGATTCCACCTCTATCCTAGATTAAAAAGTCTCAATATATCGTTATAGGTTACAAAAAGCAGTAAGGTGATCAGTAAAATGAACATGATCAGGTGCAAGTAGTTTTCGACAGTTTTATTGACTTTCTTGCGGGTGATGCCCTCATAGCCCAAAAAGACGATGCGCCCGCCATCCAATGCCGGAATGGGGAGCAGGTTCAATATCCCGAGATTCACCGAAAGCAAGGCTGTCCAGCTCAATAAGGAAATCAGACCTTGCTGGAACGCAGAAGCCGTGACCGAATAGATCCCGACCGGACCCGCCAGATCGCCGACACCGACCACACCGCTGAACAGCATGCTCAATGTGTCGAAAATCATCGTGCTCGAGTTGATGATGCCGGTGATGCTGCCGGAGAACAACGCACGCGGAATATCGCGTTCATGTACCGGTGAAATGCCGATTCTACTTTGGACCACCGGTGCGCCCTGCGATTCGATCAGATCGTGCTGATACGGTTCCACTTCAAAGGTTTCCGTCGCTCCGTCCCTTTCAACTTCAAATAGCATTCTCGAACCTTCTGCGTTTGCACGGACCGCCTCGATGAGCGTCGTCCAATCGGGCACGGGATTACCATCCACAGAAAGAATCAGATCCCCGGTCTGCAAACCAGCGCTTGCTGCCGGACCGTTATTGATGACATTACCGATACGCACAACTTCCGGGTCCCATACGGCCACATCTTCTTCACGCTCGGACTGGATGCCTATGGCAACAAGAAAGATGACCGGTGTGAGCGTATAATCGTGACTCTGGCCATCCCGATCAACCGTGAACAGGATCTCTCTTTGTCCTTGCTTCGCGGACATCACCTGATGCATCTCTTCCCAGCTTTGTACAGGCTCGCCATCGATATGGGTGATGGTGTCGCCCACTTCGATGTTACCGTATGCAGGTTGACCCGCCTGGACATGACCGATCTCGAGTGTCGTATTTCCCTCGGCGTCTGTTTTCGGAAAGCCGACCACCATCGCGATGATGGCAAACAGGAAAAACGCCAAAATAAAGTTCATCATCGGTCCTGCAAAGATTGTTGTAAAGCGTTGCCAAAGCGTCTTCGAATCGAATTGACGATTATAAGGCGCTATCTGTATTTTTTTGTCTTTAAGGACATAGAAGGCTTTCTCATCGACCTCCATGTGATTGATCATCAAAGCTTCGCCGTCTTGAGCTTTCAAATCGACGAACTCAACTATCACACGTTCAGCAGATGGATATCTCTCATCTTCCGGATTGAGAATGATATGGGTGATTCTGCCGTTTTCCTTCCGGACTTTGATATCCTTGCCGACCTTGACCAGGTCATCGTTAATCTCTTCTCCCGCCATGGAGACGAACCCGCCGATGGGAATTGCACGGACAGAATAGAGTGTCTCACCTTTCTTCTTGCTGTAAACAATCGGTCCCATGCCAATCGCAAACTCATGACATAGTATCCCGGCACGGCGCGCCATGATGAAATGACCGAGTTCGTGTAACATGATGACAAGTCCTAAAACAAATATGAATGCTAAAATATTCAATATAAACATGGTTTCACCTTCTAGTTAAATAATTTGTAAGCATAATCGCGTACGCTCTTATCATGGTTCAAAACGTTTTCCAACGTCAGTTTTTCTTTATTGTCAAAATAGTCAAGACATTGCGTGATGAGTGTTTTAATATCGTTGAAGCCGATTTTTTTCTTCAAAAACAGCGCCACCGCCACTTCGTTGGCCGCATTGAGCGTGACGACATGCATGCCGTTGTTTTTCGCGACGGCAATGCCGAGATCGAACAAGGGATAGCGCTCGGATTCCATTCTGGAAAAATGCAGTCGGTTAAGGTTTTCCAGACTGAACAGGGAGTGATATCGCAAAGTCTCGGAATCTTGCATCGCCGAGAGAATGGGAATTTTCATGTCGGCCGGTCCCATATGCGATAGCACATTGCCGTCTTTGAAATGTACCATAGCATGGACGACGCTTTCTTTGTGCAAAACCGCATCGATTCTCTCATAAGGTACATCAAAAAGATAATGTGCTTCAATCACTTCAAAAACCTTATTCATCATCGTTGCCGAGTCGACGGTGATTTTTGCGCCCATCTTCCAATTGGGGTGTTTGAGAACATCTTCGACAGTGACATCGTCCAATGTATCCAGCGCTAC
>SLJL01000050.1 GCA_007135105.1 Candidatus Izemoplasma sp. | reverse complement strand
TTCGACTTGGCCGCAATCAAGGCATTGGCAAAGCATGAAAACATGATGCCACATATTCATCTTCCGGTACAATCCGGCAGCAACGTCATCCTCAAGCGGATGAACCGGAAATACACCAAAGAAAGCTTTCTTGAACTTGTTGAAAACATCAAGACACATATTCCCGATGTCTCGTTGACCACCGATATCATTGTCGGTTTTCCCGGCGAGAGCGAAGCTGATTTTGTGGAAACTCTGGATCTCGTGGAACGTGTCGATTTCGAAGGGGCCTTCACGTTTGTCTTCTCAGCACGCGAAGGCACACCAGCCGCTCGTTATGAGGACACAACCGCTTTCGAGACGAAAAAAGACCGTCTCAACCGTCTCAACAAAGTCATCAATACCGGATACAAAAAAGGCAACCAACGCTTCGAAGGAAAAACCGTTCCGGTTCTGGTTGATGGCTCAAGCAAAAAACATGATGATATCTTAGCCGGTTATACCCCACACAATAAATTGGTCAATTTTACCGGTCCCAAGCATCTAAAAGGACACATCGTCCCTGTAAAAATCACAGAGGCGAAAACTTGGTTTCTAAAGGGTGAAATAGATGAAGACGTTGGATGATCTCATTGAACATCTCAAAGACGAACCGACGATTAAAGCTTATCGGCAGCTAGAAAAAATCATTGATGAAAATGCATATCTGAAGAAAGCTTACGAAGAAGTTTTAGATAAGCAAAAGCGCATGGTTCAGGCACAGCACGCCAATGCAAAAGACGTGAAGACCCATGAGAAGAACTATGAATCAGCGCTTGAAAAACTATCAAAAACCGTACATGTCGAGGAATATCTCACGCTTCAATCCGAGGTCAACGATTTAACTCGGATGATGTTTGATATGATCGAACAGACGTTGAATGCACGTCTCAAGCGTGATTAACGCTTGCTTGATTGATTTAATCGCATCCCTGGTGTATAATGAAGTAAACATAAGAACGGGGGCCAGAACATGAAAGACAAAGTCAGAAAAGACGAGACCATCGAACTCAATAACAAAAAGGTCCGAATCGATAAACTCGTTGAATCTTTTGTGGTCATTCCTTCCACGGAAATTGTGAAGTATCTTAAAAATAAAGAGATCTATCTGCCGAATTATTTGCATAAGGCACTTCTGCGAAAAAACATTGCCCCGATCATCGCCAATGCTGATAACGATGACAAGTTTTCTGATGAAATGAAACATAGATTGAAATGGTTCGACCAGTTCACCATCTTTCAACTGGAAAAACTGGCACAATCCTATGGTGTCAAGATCGATGTCTCCGAATACAAGAAGGATTTCTGGGATATCATCGTCCACAATCGCAACGAGTTGGGGATCAACAGTTTGGAATTCATCAAGCTGCAAAACCTGACGATGAAATATCAGCGCAGAGAAAAAGAAGATTACGATACCATGAAGGCCAACCTGAGTGAAATCTATTTCGAACCGCCCGGATATTTTGAAGGGACGTTGATTTCAAAAGCGAAAGAAGTACTGGTCCATGCCATGACACTGAGCGATGTACGCGAACTTGGCAAGCGCTACAACGTCGAGATACCCCGTCGCATCAACAAACAACAGCTGATTGAAATTGTCGCCTTGAAACTCGATTTGAACGAAAGTGAACAAGAAAGCCTGCAAAAGAAATCGATTCTCGATCTGGAACGCTATGCCAAGGAACAAAACATCAACATCTCGATTGAACTGAAGAAAGTCGATATGATCGAATACATTCTCTTGAAACAAGCACCTTCCAAAGTACCCGTGCAGGAATCGAACATCAAACTTTTCGAAGGCATCAACATCGAAGAATATCTTTATGATGCGAAATTTGAAGAAATAGCCCACAAGTATACGCAGGAACGCAAACGAAAAAAACGCAACATCCGCAATTTGATTATCAGTCTGATCATTCTTGGGGCTGTGTTGCTGATCGTCACGTTCGAGCTGCTTTAAAGGAGCTTTTCCATGGCTAAAGATAAAGCGAAGTACACGCCGATGATTCAACAATACCTCACCATAAAAGAAGACCATAGCGATGCTATTGTCTTTTTTCGTCTCGGTGATTTCTATGAGATGTTCTTCGAAGATGCACTGTTGGCATCAAAAGAACTGGAAATTCAACTGACAAGCAGAGACGGAGGCGTCGAGGAAAAAGTACCCATGTGCGGTGTGCCGCATCACGCCAGTGAAAGTTATATCTCCAGACTTGTGGACAAGGGATACAAAGTCGCCATCTGCGAACAGACCGAGGCAGCCGGCAACGGGAAAAAACTCGTCAATCGTGATGTTCTTCGTGTGGTCACACCGGGGACGAACATCGACGAACATACCGCTCCGGAACATTTTGTAGCCAGCGTGGGGCTCAGCGAACATTTCTATACGGTTGCCACCTTGAATATCAGCACCGGCGAGATGTATGCCTTGAAACTCCCAAAGGATCAAAACGCCTTGGTCGGTGAACTTTCCACGCTGTCTGTAAAAGAAGTGGTTATCGCCCATCCCACGATAGAACCGTACCTGAAACGCTTTGCGGATAAGGAAAACCTCACGCTTTCCATTCACGCGGATACTGACATCGATCCAGTTTTTACGCACCTCTATGATCATCTACCCACCCCGGATGAGAAAAAAACAGTGCGTCGCCTTCTGAGTTATATCATGAAAACGCAAAAACGGACCCTGCTTCATTTGAAGGACGTGAAATTGATCGAATCGCGGGCCGTGATGAAAATGGACGCCAACACCATTCGTCATCTGGAACTGGTGCGGACCCTACTTAAAAATCAGGAAAACGGCTCCTTGTTCTGGTTGCTAAACAAGACCGGCACCGCCATGGGCGGTCGCTATCTGAAACGTCAGATTCTCAGGCCGCTCACCAACAAGGATGTCTTGAACAAGCGCTATGATTTCATCGATGCGTTGAATGAGAATTTCATCGTCACCGAAGACTTGCGTGAGGCCTTGAAACAGGTCTACGATCTCGAGCGCATTGTCGGTAGGATCGCCTACGGCAACACCAATGCCAAGGATTTGATCCAACTGAGAAAGAGTCTTTCCGTTCTGCCCCGGTTCAAGGAGAACCTTAAAGCGCTGCGCCTGGATTACGCCGATTACCTTGGCGCCAGCATCGACGCGATGTCGGCGGTTCGCAATCATTTGAATAAAGCCCTGAAAGAGGAAGTACCCCTTACCATCAAAGAAGGGGGCATGTTCAAGGAAGGCTATGACGAAACACTGGATGATCTCAGGGATATCCACCTCAACATTTCCGAATGGCTTTCTGATCTGGAAAAAACCGAACGTGAAAAAACCGGCATTCGGAAACTCAAGGTCGGGTATAATCGGGTCTTCGGCTACTATATCGAAGTCCCAAAAGGTCAAATCCCCAATATCAAAGACAGTTTCGGTTATACCCGCAAACAAACGCTTGCCAACGCTGAACGTTATATCACCGCAGCTCTGAAGGAAAAAGAACGGGTGATTCTCTCAAGCGAAGAGAAGAGCGTCAAACGCGAATACGACCTTTTCATAGAACTTAGAGACGAGATAAGAAACCACATTCCCACCATACAACGCAATGCGGAAATTATCAGTGAAATCGACATGTATCTGGCTTTTTCCGTCGTCTCCGAACAGTTGAACCTGACAAGACCTGTCCTGGATGAAAACCGTACGATTAGAATCGAGGCCTCCCGACACCCGATTGTCGAAAGGGTTTTGGAAGAACCGTTCATTCCCAACGATTTCACTTTGGACGATACGGTTGATATTCTCTTGATAACGGGACCGAACATGAGCGGTAAATCGACCTACATGCGTCAGCTGGCCTTAAGTGCCATCATGGCCCAAATCGGTTGTTTCGTTCCTGCGAAACAAGCGGTTTTGCCGGTGTTCGATCAACTCTTTACCCGGATCGGCGCCAGTGATGATTTGATCAGCGGCAACTCGACGTTCATGGTAGAGATGCTCGATGCGAATCATGCCATCAAAAATGCCACGGAGAAGTCCTTGATCATCTTTGATGAAATCGGAAGGGGTACTTCTACCTATGACGGTCTGGCTATTGCCCAAGCGATTATCGAATACATTCACGACAACATCGGCGCCAAGACACTCTTTTCAACCCATTACCATGAATTGACGAATTTGGAAGAAAGTCTACCCAAACTCATAAATGTGCATGTCAGTGCGCTTGAAGAAGCAGACCAGATTACCTTTCATCATAAAGTGAAACCCGGTCGCGCCGATAAATCCTACGGCATTAACGTCGCAGCGCTTGCGAAATTGCCCCGACGCTTGATCAAAAGAAGCAAGACCATTTTGAAACAACTGGAGACAGATACGAAAACGGGTCTAAATCTTTTCACAATTGCCGAAACCGATCTGGAAGATGAAAAAGAGACTCCATATGAAGCTTTAATCACCACTTTGGAACATGCCAATCCTGATGAGATGAAACCGATTGAAGCATTAAGTCTGATCTACGAGTTGAAAGAGAAACTAAAAAATAGAGAATAATTGCCTGGAGGCCCACGATGTTTTTTGACGTTCTATTCAGCATCTATGCACCAACTGTACTCATTATTGCTTTTCTGATCAGCGTTTTTGCTGTAGGATTCCAGTATCATATGGGGAAAACCGCAAAGCCGAAGACCATGAAACGTCTCCCCCGTCTATTTCTACTGCTCGCTTTTATCATTTCCATGCATTTCTTCATCGGACACATGATGGTATTGCGCCTGGACTGGGTCATCATCATTTTTCTTCTGCCTTATACCACACCCATCATCTTGTATATCCTGCATGATGAGCAATGGAAAAGACGCAAAGACCTGTAATCTCGATTCAAACTTCAAAGACACTTTCGAATGGGTGATGAACCATGGGTAAAATCAGACAACTGGATGAAACCTTATCGAACATGATCGCGGCCGGCGAGGTCGTTGAAAACATGGCCAGCGTAATCAAGGAACTCCTTGAAAACGCCATTGACGCACAAGCGGAAACCATCGCCATCCATCTAAAGGAAGCGGGTTTGAAAGAAATCCGTGTCATGGATGATGGCGAGGGGATGGATCGCGAAGACCTCCATCTTGCTTTCAAGCGTCATGCGACCAGCAAGATCAAGACCCACCACGATCTGCATCACATCGGGTCTCTTGGTTTCAGAGGCGAAGCACTGCCCTCGATTGCCAGTGTCGCCACCGTCATTATAGAGTCCTCGAATGATGACAAACCCGGGCAGAAGCTCGTGATCAAACGTGGTGACATCATCGAGGAGAGCAGTGGTCAGGCGAAACAGGGCACGCATGTTGTTGTCAAGGACCTGTTTTATAACACACCTGCAAGACTCAAACATCTCAAAAGTGAACAAAAGGAACTTGCCTTCATCATCGATTATGTCAACAAAATCGCCTTATCACATGCGAATATTTCTTTCAGTCTCAGCAACAACAACCGCACATTGCTCAATACGACAGGTGATGGTAATGTCCTGAAGATTCTCAACCAGATTTATGCGACGGAAGTCGTCAGGAACCTGATGCCTTTCACCGGGAAAAATACATATTTCTCCATTGAAGGCTATATCGCCAAACCTCATATTTTCCGCTCGTCAAAACATCATCTCATGCTTTTTGCCAATCGACGCATCATCAGAAACCAGAGACTGACCAAAGCGATCACGGATGCGACCAGAACGTACCTTCCCATCCATAAATACCCCATCGTCTATCTGAATGTTACCGTGGATCCGCTTTTGATTGACGTGAACATTCATCCGCAAAAACTGGAAGTAAAGTTCAGTGAAGAAAAAACGTTGGAGACGCTCATTCAATCAACGATTACCGCTACATTGAATGCAACAACACATATACCGGATTTCACACCGACAGCACCACAGGAAAAACAGGAACGTCTGGACTTGTCCGACAATGTAGCTGAAAGGATGAAAGCCGAAACACCGCATCAATCTCAAGACGGAAAACCGAAGACAGACGATGCGAAAGAAGCGTATCGCTTGCCGCCGCTTGACTATCTTGGTCAGCTTCACGGCACCTATCTTCTCATGCAAGGCGAAGCTGGGCTTTATCTGATCGACCAGCATGCGGCTGCCGAGCGCATCCGCTATGAACTGTATCGCAAGAAGATGGCGCACCCTAAAACCGTAGAGACACGTTTTCTAACGCCGTTCGAGGTTGATCTTTCGACGCCTGAGACCTCTTACTATTCTGCCATTAAAGATACCTTGGATACTTTCGGTATCGAAAGCGAACTCAAGGATGATAAAACCGTGCTAATCAAAGCGGTTCCCGCATGGTTTCGAACCAATATGGAAACGGCATACGCCGAAACCATGATTCGAACTCTCATCGATGAAAACACGCTACAAGTGGAAGATATCATCAATCAGCTCGCTACGGATTTAGCCTGCAAGCATTCGATACGGGCGAACAAACATCTATCAAAAGGGGAAGTCGAACGCTTGGTCAAGGATCTCTCGCAATGCGAAAACCCTTATACCTGTCCGCATGGACGACCGACCATCATTCATTTCAGCATCAACAAACTTGAACATCTCTTTCAGAGGATTCAATCATGATCGTGGTCATAACCGGCCCAACAGGCGTTGGAAAGACCGAACTTTCCCTGGCGGTAGCCGAACATTACTGTACAGAAATCATTTCCGGTGATGCCATGCAAGTATATAAAGGCATGGATATCGGCACAGCGAAGGTGAACAAGGAAGAACGAGCTGCCATCAGACATCATATGATCGACATTCTATCACCGCAGGAGGCATTCAGTGTTGCCAACTACCAAAAAGCGGTCAGAGAACATATCGAAACCATGTACACAGCCGGAAAACTACCGCTTATCGTCGGTGGTACCGGTTTTTACATCAAGAGTGTGCTGCACGATTTCGACTTCACCGACACCAAGCGTGATTTCACCTACGAAAAGAAACTGGAAGCGTTGAATGACGAGACACTACATGAAAAACTGGTAGAACTGGATCCGGATGCCGCAAAGACGCTTCATCCCCACAACCGCAAACGGGTTTTACAGGCACTTAGAAGAGCCGAGAGCGGACAGTTGAAAAGCGCTTCTACCAATCAGGATAAAGCGCTTTACGACTACCTCATCATCGTGCTTGACATGGAAAGGGAAAAACTGTATCACCGCATCGAAACACGGGTGGATGCCATGTTCGCTCAAGGTCTTTTGGAAGAAGCGAGAAAAATCTATGATGAAAATCCGGCGTACACCGCTGCAAATGCGATCGGATACAAGGAACTGTTCGGTTATTTTGCAGGTTCGTATGATCTTCCTGAAGCGAAACGTCTAATCAAACGCAATACCAGGCGTTATGCCAAGAGACAGTTGACCTACTTTCGCAATCAGTTCGACGCGAAAATCATTGATGTCGATGCAGTGAATCAACAACACCTTGTCGCTTCGGTCATTGCATTGATTGACAAGCATAAGTAAACCTAGTAAAAAGACCGCCGCGGCGGTCTTTTTTATGCATGTACATTGTCATTGTTCTCTTCAGCAGGGTTTTCACGTTTTCTTTCTTCTTCAACGTCTTCGACAATGGTATCCAGAACATCCTTGATCCGTCTGGCGAGTCCTTGAAGCTTCTTTTTTGGAATGGAACAGATGGCGACTCTTAAACCGCCGTATACGTTGACGAAGAAGATGTTATGGTCTTTCAGTTTCAAATGGAGTTCGTTTTTTACGACTTGGTCATCAATTCTGATGGTCAGAAAGAAACCCTCTTGGTAAGGATAAAGGGGCAAGTCGACTTCTTTGGCTTCTTCAATAAAGATGTCGGCCCTTTCCTGTAAAAGTTCAACGTAATGTTGCTTTTCCGTGTGGTAGGCCGCTTTGATTTCTTCATTGAGCGCCAAAGTCGCAAAAGCAACCATGCCACCATTGTTGACCGTCGACCAGACACCCCTGGCGGTATTGCCGCAGGCGTGTTTGAATTTCTTGCGCTCTTGTTCATTGTTGGAAATCAAAACCTGGGCTCCGACACGCATGCCGTATGCCGTCATGGTTTTAGAGACGCTGAATGCGATGACGGTCAAGACGTTGTCACTCATCTTCGCGAACCGCTCGAACAGTTTTTTGTAATTGTGGCTGTTCTTGTTGAAATCGATATAAGCGACATCGTGGAGCAATATGAATGGTCCTTTTTCCGATATTTCATTGATGAAAGTCAACAGCTCGTCCCATTCACTTTCACGCATGGTATAGCCGGTCGGGTTCTGGCAAGGATCGTTGATGAATGCAAGGACCTTGCCTTGTTCCTTCATGACACTTGTGCAGGTTTCCTTGAACGATTCGATGTTGAAGTGATCTCCGTCGAACAAGGTATAATAGGCCACGGGATTTTGCATCTCTTTGGCAATGGTTTTGTAAGGACCCCACCCGATATCGGGATGAATGACCGTTTCGCCGCGGTCAAGCGCATTTTTCATTGTAGAGGAAAGCGCACCGGTACCGCCTGGTGTGGCGATGACATCGGTCGTGATGTCAACGTCGGCAGAAGTGAACAGCCAATGTTTGACGGCTTCCTGGTATTCCGGCGGACCGGCGATGGAGGAAGCGTATTTCGCTTTCTGGAAATCCGGGACACGATCGAATGTGCGATAGACGGTATCAAAAGTCAAAAAGGTCCCATCTTCTTTGAAGTACGTGCCGAAAGCGCCGTTAACGACCGCTTCGTCACCGAACTCTTTGGTGGCTTTTACAGCCCCTTGAGCGGCTTCGAAGACGACGTCGACAATTTCCTTACCGACAGAACTTTCAGCAATAAATCTTTTCATTATTAAACACCTTCTACATCTTTAATCACGTCATTGACTGCTTGTGTTGCCTCTTTAGGAAGGATATCCTCGCCTTTAAGTTCACCGATGAAAGCCAGACGTTGCTCCATACGTTTTTTGAAATTCTCGAGATAGTTCGCATCGGTCTTTAACTCGAAGCCATCGATTGGCGCATAGGAAAGATGCTTCGAACCGAGAAACGCCTTGAATGAGACGTTATCGTCAATGATGGATTCAATCGCACCGAGTGTGTCTTGAGGTTTGATTTTTTTATCAAGGAAAAAGCCGGTATTGATGATATAACAGTCTACATCGTGGTTTTCGAAGAGATGCTTGAAGTTTTCATAATCTTTGACAAGCGGGTACAATCTGAATGGGTTGGCGTAAGGGACGAAAGCGAGTTTATTCGGATCGGCACCTTCTTCAGCGGAAGAACGTTTGGTCGCAAGGGTTGCGCCCATCGTACTTGCCAAAGCCGGGCTGTTGATTTTTATCAGCGGTGGTAATGTGTCGTCTTTCATGATCCAGAAGATGCTATTGACGGGATGGTTGAATTTATAAGCCCGCGCCGGTGTCCAGAATTTGCTTTTGACAGCACGACCGTTGCCGTTGCGGATGTCTTCGGTCACAGGGACGATAAGGTCGTTTTCATCACGGGTCGCACCGACATTTTGCACCGTCAACAAGAAGCGGTTTTCACTGCTATTGGTGGGATAATCCTGAACCTTATCGAAATAGGAAGGTTCAAGGGAAACGGTATATAACTCATCGTTTTCGATGATGAATGCGTCATCATGCAGAACTTCGATGTCATATTTTCCATTGTGCTTCGCGTGTGTGATGGTGCTCTTTCCTGAACCGGAAAGCCCGAAAACGCTCATGGTGTAAGGTTTTTTACCCTGCCGGCGGATTTCTTTGATACCACCGTGACAGGCGGTGAAGTTCTGTCTTTCGGCTAATGACCATGCCATGGTGAGCGTGCCTTTTTTATGTTCGCCGAAATAGCGCATGCCGAAGAGTGCGGCGCAGTTATGATCCCGGTCGAACAAGGCGAGTCCGCTATCAAACCCATCCACAAGGTAATCGGGATCGGAATAAAGCAGAATGTCACCCTCATCGAACAAACGGGAGCCATCATAAACCGGCTGCCAAGTTTCGTCGATGATCTGGAAATTGAGCAACCAGGAATACATCGTGTTCTCATAGCCTTCAGGAATTAACAGATGCGCTTTGACGCTGAAATCTTCATGAAGACCGATCATAACGGTCGCGTGGTAGAAAGTTACGTCCCTGCCGTTGAAGATCGCTTCGCGTAGTGTGCGCGCGAAATCCTCGCGGTTATCGTTGTTGATGATCCGTCTAGCTTGGGCTTGACGTCCGGTGATGGCACCGTCGTTGAATAGTAGGACCTTTGCGTCTTCAGGGAGTCCTAAGTCTTTCGGACGGTATACCGGTAGATCTGAAACGATCGTGCCCCGAGCGTTCTTTGCGAGCTCATAGGCTTCTTCAAGCGAATGGATCCGGATGACGTTATTGCGGTGATACGCTGTTTCGATGGTCGTACGGATCCGGTTATAGATATGTGGGGAATTCTTGCCGATTTCTTCGCGTTTTAGATGATTTCTTGTGGCCATTGGCAGTACCTCCTTTTATTCAATGTTCCATTGGAATTTTTGACGCGTCTTCACATGGTCGCCACGCATTTTAACAAGTTTCTCAATCCGACGTTCCGCCAGAATGTTCGCCGCTTTATAAGTCGGAATTTCTTCTTTTTTACTGATTTCGAATATCTCCATCAAACGGTCGTAGATACCGTCACAAGTCTGGATCGCACTTGGTTGGTGGTAACCGATCATTTCATGATAGACATTGATGACCCCGCCTGCATTGATGACAAAGTCGGGGCAGTAGAGGATGTCTTTTTCTTCCAGCATCGGACCATGGATAGATTCATCCTTTAATACGTTGTTCGCGGCCCCTGCAACGATCGAGGCTCTGAGTTGGGGAATGGTTTCGTCGTTCAAAACGGCACCGATGGCGTTTGGTGAGAAAATATCGCATTTCTTGCCGTAGATTTCGTCCGGTTCGACGAAGACCGCAAGCGGGAATAATTCCTTGAACTGTCTGATTTTCTCTTCGTCGATATCGGTGAAGTAGATACGGCGCAGGTCATTTTCTCTAAGATACTGTCCCATCTCCTGGACAACAGCGCCAACACCCTGGAAAGCGATGGTAAGGCCATCAAGGTTATCTTTACCCAATTTCTCTTTTACGGCAGCAAGCATGCCGACATAGGTACCCTTGGCGGTCAATATCGTTGTGGAACCGGCGCCTTTACGCAAAACACCGGAAACGTAGTCGGTTTCTTTGTCCATCCACGCACAATCTTTCAAGGTGATGTTCATGTCCTGGCCGGTATATACACGACCGTTCAGACTTTGGATATAACGACCATAGGAACGCATGAAAGCCTCGTTCTTCAGTTTCTTGTGGTCACCGATGATAACGGTCTTGCAGCCACCGATATCCAAGCCTGCCGCTGCATTCTTATAAGTCATGCCGCGGGCGAGTCTCGTCACATCGTATAAAGCTTCTTCCTCGCTTTTGTAATTGTAGAAACGGGTACCGCCGCAGGATGGTCCAAGACGGGTATCATGAATGCAGGTGATGCCTTTAAGACCTGTTTCCTTGTTGTGGAAATAAATAATCTGTTCGAAGCCATCATTGGTGTAATCGAAAACATTGTTGGTGAAGTCAGATTTCTTTGCCATGGTAAACTCCTTTTATAAATAGTTTTTTTATAGATCAGCGACCAAAGCGCTGAGTGCAATCGAATAGAATTTTGATTCTTTCGAATCGGCCCTTGAAGTGAGCACGATCGGTTTCTTGGCACCGGCGATGACACTGGCACCTTTTGCTTTGGCGAGAAACATCATGGTTTTATAAAAGATGTTCCCGGCTTCAATCGACGGCATGAGTAAAATGTCAACATCACCTGCGCCGGGAGACGTGATGCCCTTATGGATGGCGGCATCTTTGTTGATGGCGTTGTCCAAGGCGAAAGGGCCCTCGATGTTAACGTTTTGGATGATGCCGTCTTTTTGACGTTGGATCAGGGTTTCGGCATCGAGAGTAGCTTGCATTTTCGGGTTGACTTTCTCAATGGCAGCAAGACATCCGACGGTCGGCACTTCTACACCGATGGCCCGTGCGATGACAGCTGCGTTTTCAATGATTTCCTGTTTCTCATCGACGTTCGGTGCGATGTTCATACCACCATCGGTCATCAAGAACAATTTGTGATAATAAGGCGATTCGAGAACGCTGACATGCGAAAGCCTGTTGTCGGTTCTCAAGCCTTTTTCCTTGTTCAAAGCTGCTTTTAAAATGGTCGAGGTGTCCACCAGACCTTTCATGAGGAAATGACCGTCCTTTTCACTCACCATCTCAACAGCCAATCGGCAGGCCTCTACCGGATCGGTTTCTTGGATGATGCGATAGTTTTGCACGGAAGCATCAATGTCGTTCAGGATTTTCTTGATCAATTTGGTATCGCCAACCAAAACCGGCATGATGAAACCTTCCTTGCGTGCCATCTCGACACTTTCAAGAACGGGTTTATCGTTGGCCACGGCAACAACGAGCGTCTTGGTTTCATTGCGGTTGGCTGCCCTTACTAAGTCTTTCATCGTTTTCATCTAATCACCTATTCGTAAGTTTTTGCGGTTTCTTCACCGTTTAGCACTCTTAGAGCACCTAGAGCCAGGCTTTCCATTTCGTCTTCTCCCGGATAAACCATGACCGGAGCGATGAACTTGGTGCGGCCACTGATTTCATCCACAAGCAGTTGATCGTATGCGAGCCCACCGGTCAGGACGATGGCATCGACCGCGCCGCTGATAACTGTGGCACAGCTCCCGATCTCCTTTGCGATCTGATAACACATGACCCTGTAGATAAACAGTGCTTTTTCATCACCGTTCTTGATTCTCTTTTCGATTTCAAAGCCGTCGTTTGTACCGAGATGCGCCACCAGACCGCCTTTTCCATAATTCTTCTTCTTGATTTCATCCAAGGTGTACTTCCCGGAAAAACACATTTTATAAAGGGGTCCGAGCGGGACGCTGCCGCTACGTTCAGGGCTCATCGGTCCATCACCGTCAAGCGCGTTGTTAACATCGACGACACGTCCTTTCTTATGAACGCCGACACTGATGCCACCGCCGAGGTGGGCGATGATGAGGTTTAAGTCCTTGTAAGGTCTCTCGAGGTCCCTGGCGGCTTTCAAAGCGACCGCTTTTTGGTTGAGAGCATGAAACAGAGAGGCTCTATTAATCTCCGGCATACCCGTATAGCGGGCAATGTCGTCCATCTCATCGACGGCTACCGGGTCGACGATGAAACTGGGAACCCCGATTCTGTCCCCGATTTCTTTGGCGATGACACACCCGAGATTGGATGCGTGTTCACCGCGTGGTGCCTGCTTCATATACGATACCATTTCGTCGTTGACCGCGTAGGTACCGCTTTCGATCGGTTTCAGCATGCCACCGCGCCCAACGACGCCGTCCAAAGTGTTTATATCGATCTTTTCAGCGTCTAATGTATCAAGAATCGCATCCTTGCGAAAATCGTATTGCTCGATGATTGATTTGAATTGCCCGATGGTCTTGGTACTGTGTCTGACTGTGGTTTTGAAAACAACTTCTTCCTCGTCAAAAACAGCAATCTTCGTACTGGTAGACCCGGGATTGATTGCTAGTATTTTCTTGCCCATATTGTCCTCCTGAATTGTAATGTAATTAACAACAATTTTGATTATAACATGTTAGCGTTTTCACAACAACAGAAATACGGAAAAATATCATAAAAAGTTGTAACACAAATTTTAACACAAAAAAAGCGCATTGCGCTTTTTTCTATAAAGGCTTGAATTTAGCCGTAAAGTGTCGCAAAACCGGTGGTTCGTATGTGAAAGTCAAGCCGCTTAAATCGTTCCGGTTATGATATACTTCAATGACACCGTCGGCGACAACATCCAGATGATTATACGTGTAGGTTCTTCGTGGAATTGTCAGACGCATCAGCTCCAATGGGCTTTTCAGATTCTCGCCTGTATCCGGGTCGCGACCAAGCAGAAGCGACCCGATTTCCACAGCACGCACACCGGTTTCAAGATAAAGCGCATTAACCACGCTTTGGGCTGGAAACTGGTCATAAGGGATGTGCGGTACGAAGTTCTTGCAGTCGACAAAGACCGCATGTCCACCTGTCGGCCACTGAATCGGCACCCCGGCGGCTTTCAACCGATCACCCAGATAGCGAACCTGATCGATGCGGTGTTCAAGATAATCTTCTTCCAAGGCCTCATGCAAACCTACGGCCAAAGCTTCCATATCACGCCCGCTCATGCCGCCGTAAGTGGGAAAACCCTCCAGCGGAACGACACGAGAGCGACAAGATTCGTATAGCTTCTCGTCTTTTTTGATCGCAATGAGACCGCCCATGTTCACAAGGCCGTCCTTTTTTGCGCTCATCATGAAAACGTCGGCCAAGGAAAAGACTTCCTGGGCAATTTCGAGAATCGTTTTATCCTGATAACCGGCTTCCCGTTGCTTGACGAAAAAGGCGTTCTCGGCATATCTGGCACCATCGATGATGATTGGTATTTCATGGTTTCTCGCGATCTCAGCCGTCGCTTTCAAGTTCTCCATAGAGACCGGTTGGCCACCAGCGGAGTTATTGGTGATGGTCATGATGATGCCGGCGATGTTTTCCTTGCCTTTCTCCCGGATGATGTTTTTTAGTTTTTCAGTATCGAAGTTTCCTTTGAAAGGATGATAGCGCTCGGTATCGAAACACGCATCGATGACACAGTCTATCGCTCTGGCACCAGCGATCTCGACATGGGCTCTTGTGGTATCGAAGTGCATGTTCGA
>SLJL01000100.1 GCA_007135105.1 Candidatus Izemoplasma sp. | reverse complement strand
GATGGGCGTCAACAGGGTCAAATAGGCTTTCACCGTCTGGTAGACCACCGTCTGTGCGCTTCTTCGGACCGGATCGTTTTTATCTTCGATATAGACGATGTCCTTGATGTAATCGAGATAGAAGGCCGATAGTTCCCGGGTGGCGAAGCGGTTCAGATTCCGTGTCACCTCATCGTAGGCGTATTTCGCATAATCCTGATTCGCATCACCGATGAGCTGATCGAGCTTGATGAGCATATACCGGTCGGTCGCGTTCATGGCTTCATAGGAGACACCATGTTTGTCGAAATCGAAATCAGAAAGGGTGCCCAACATGAAACGGATGGTGTTGCGGATTTTACGGTAGGTTTCGCTGACTTGTTTGATCATTTTATCGCTGATGCGCACATCGGCCTGATAATCGACCGAAGCGACCCATAATCTGAGGATGTCTGCGCCGAGTTGATCCATGACCTTGAGCGGGTCGACGACGTTCCCGAGGGATTTGGACATTTTCTTCCCCTGGCCGTCGAGGACGAAGCCGTGCGTCAAGACAGCTTTGTAAGGGGCTTTTCCTTTTGAAGCAAGACCCGTGGTCAAACTTGAGTTGAACCAACCGCGGTATTGGTCGGAACCTTCGATATAGAGATCGGCAGGATAACCTAAGCCGAAATCGGTCATGCCGCCTTTATGCGATGTACCCGAATCAAACCAGACATCGAGGATGTCGGTTTCTTTCTGGAAGGCACCGTTAGGTGATTTTTCACTTTTGTAACCTTCAGGCAGCAAGTCTTTGCCGTCCCATTCGAACCAGATGTTAGAGCCGTGTTTTGCAAACAGGCTCGCGACGTGACGAATGATATCGCCATCAAGGATGGCTTCTCCGTTTTCATGATAGAACACCGGGATGGGAACACCCCAGGCTCTTTGACGCGAGATGCACCAGGAATCACGGTCCTTGATCATGTTTTCCATGCGGACTTTTCCCCAGGCGGGAATCCATGTGACAGCATCGACTTCTTTAAGCAGGGCTGCCTTCAAGGTTTCAATCGAGGCGAACCATTGGTCGGTGGCCCTGAAGATGACCGGTTGTTTCGTTCTCCAGTCGTGCGGATAGGCATGGCTGATCCATTCCATCTTGAGCAGATGGCCACTTTCTTTTAGATCCTCGACGACCGCCTTGGAGCATTTCTCGATGAACATGCCCTCATAACGGCCGCTTTCTTTTGTCATATGGCCGCGGCCATCCACCGGGCAGAGCACTTCCAGGTTCTGCTGCTGACCGATGATGAAGTCATCCTCACCATGTCCAGGTGCGATATGGACCAGACCGGTCCCGCTTTCGATGGTCACATGATGACCCGGGACGATCGGACTTTCCCGGTTGTAAAGCGGATGGTTGTAGGTCAGACCGATCAGGTCTTTGCCCTTGATATGTTCCAACACCTCGACGTTTTGCCAGGCAAGCGTTGTCTTCAGGCTATCAAGCAGGGCTGTGGCCAGCACGTAGACCGTACCGTCGGCCTTGATGAACGTGTAGTCGATGGCTTCGCTCACCGCGATGGCGAGGTTGGCTGGTATCGTCCAAGGCGTGGTGGTCCAGGCGAGGAACTTGAACGGCGCGGCGAAGCGCCCGGTGTTGACGGCGTCAAACGCGAAATAGATCGAGGGGGATTTCTTGTCATGGTATTCGATTTCCGCTTCCGCTAAAGCCGTCTCGCTGGAAGGCGACCAGAATACCGGTTTGAGCCCTTTGAAGATGAGATCCTTTTCGACCATATCGGCAAAGACCTCGAGCTGACTGGACTCATACTTCTTATCCAAGGTAAGATAGGGCGATTCCCACTCACCAAGAATGCCGAGTCGCTTGAACTGGTCTCTTTGGTTATCCACTTGTCTTAATGCGTAATCGGCACACGCCTTTCTGAAATCGACGAGGCTCATCGCCTTGCGGTCGATGCCTTCATTTTTCGTAAGTGCGGATTCGATGGGCAGTCCGTGGGTATCCCACCCGGGGACATAACGGGTATAGAAGCCGCGCATCGATTTGTCGCGGACGATCATATCCTTGAGAATTTTATTCAGGGCATGCCCGATGTGGATGTTGCCGTTGGCGTAAGGGGGGCCGTCTGGTAGAACATAAGGTGTATTATCCTTGTTTTTTTCAAGACGGGCGTTATAGATGTCGTTGTCTTCCCAAAACGTTTGCCGGTGCGGTTCGTTCTTGCCGAGATTTCCCCGCATCGGAAAATCGGTTTTCGGCATGTGCAGGGTATCTTTGTAGTCTTTCATGGTATCACTCCTCTAATATTAAAAAAAGGCCCTAAAAACAAGGACGGATTCCTCCGCGGTACCACCTTGCTTCCGGTTGCCCAGCGCTTGGATCGTTAACGCCGATAGACGGCATGGCTTTATCACCACGCATCTCCACGGTGATACCTTCAAACGGTTTATCCAAGTTCGCAGCTCCACTTGGTCTCTTCAATAAACACAGTTCAAAAGCGTGTCCGCTTCATTGATATTCGATTAGATTATAATTGAAATATCGCTAAAAAGCAAGTCTAAAGACTTTGAATAAATTGACCGAAGGCCTCCAGACCGATGCGGTAGAACATGAAACCCAGTATCGGGGTGAAGTCCATGCCGCCGAAGACGAGCAAACCTCTGAAAATGCGCATGTAGGGATTGCAAATCACATGCAGGTAATAATAGAAACGGCTTTCACGGATTTCAGGAACCCAGGAAAGCAGAATATAACCGATCAAGAGGTAAAAGTATACCGTCAGTATCTGGTGCAGAATCGTTAGCAGGGTTATCAACATGAAGCATTACTCCTTGTATTTACGAATGAATTTCCTTAAAGAACTGTCTTTGAAATCTTCTTTGGTCGCAAAAGCCATGATCTTATCCTTGATGACCTCGACATCGCCGTCAAGCGCATAGATGACACCGCTTAGAAACACGATGAATCGATTGCTTTCGATGGCGTCGAAATCTTCAAAGTTCAAAATCAAAGGTTTGCGCATCATGAGTTTATCCGCCAGTTCAAACACATCGATGTCTTCATCAACCTTGATGAAATCGGTGCGGTCGTATGCGGATTTCTCTTTTTTCTTAGCCATGGCTTTCCTCCTTCAAAAGGATCCGTCCTAGTCTGAGATGGCTTGCGCCGTGTTTGAGGGCGATTTCATAATCGTTGCTCATGCCCATGGACAGGTTGTTCAACATCGGGTGGTCTTTTCTGTGTTTCTCCCGTAGACTGTTCAATAATGCGAATTGACGGTTCAAAACCGTTTCGTCTTCTGTCAAGGCCGCCATGCCCATCAACCCGATCGGTTCGATGAACTTCAAATCACGGATGTTTTCAAGAAAATCGGGCAATGCCTCGGGCTTGAGGCCGTGTTTCTGAGGTTCACCCGAAATGTTGATCTGAATGAAACAAGGTAGTGGTCTTGTTCTTCTTTTGTCGAACTCCCTGGCGATTTTCACACGGTCAAGACTGTGTAGCACATCGACATCATCGGCGATTTTCTTGATTTTCTTGCTTTGAACCGGACCGAGAAAATGCTTGGTGATGCCGAGATGTCTGAAGGTTTCCAGTTTTTCGAGGAACGCTTCGACACGCGATTCGCCGAAATCACGAATCCCCGCGTCGATGAAGGGTTGAAACGCATCGGCTTCCAGATATTTGCTGGCCATGACGATGGTGACATCGGGATATTTCGCTTTCAGGTATTCAATCAAGGTTTTGTTCATGATTTATTTGAAACGGCTTTTGAGCCATGATGGAATGGTCGATTTACGTTCTTCATCCGACTTCGGTTCCTCGACATCCTCTTTCATGTCTTTTTTGGCCTTTTTCTTCGTCTTTTTCTTCACGTTCGCATCATCGACATCATCATCGACCTGCGGTGCGTCTTTAACCTCGACATAATCGGAATCACCGAGGGTTTCCAGTTCGATGTTGCGGTTTTCATCGAAGCCGGCGGCGATGACGGTTACAATCACTTCATCGTCCAGATCTTCGTTGATGGTCGCACCGTGGATGATGTTGATTTCGGTGGAAGAGGCCGCTTGAATCGACTCGATGGCTTCGGTAACTTCCCATAAGGCGATGCCGACACCGCTGGTGACATTGACGATCGCGTCGGTGGCCCCATCGATGTTCGCGTCAAGAAGCGGTGAATCAATGGCTTTTTTCGCCGCTTCGGTCGCCCGGTCTTCCCCGGAGGCTATCCCGATACCCATCAGGGCGGTCCCCTTATCTTTCATGACGGTTTTGACATCGGCGAAATCCACGTTGATCAGTCCGGGCACGGTGATGATTTCCGCGATGCCCTGAACCCCTTGTCTTAAGACATTATCAGCTTCACGGAAAGCTTCCAGCATGGAGGTGTTGCGGTCAACCACATAAAGAAGACGGTCGTTGGGAATGATGATCATCGTATCGACATACGGCTTCAAGGCGTCCAGACCTTCCAAAGCGGTAGCGACACGACGACGGCCTTCGAATTTGAACGGTTTGGTGACGATACCAATCGTCAAACAACCCGATTCCCGGGCTATTTTGGCGATAACGGGCGCCGCACCGGTTCCGGTGCCACCACCCATACCGGCAGTGATGAAGACCATGTCGGTATCCGAAAGCAGTTCCCGGATTTCATCTTCGCTTTCCAGGGCTGCACGACGACCGATCTCGGGATCGGCGCCCGCGCCAAGTCCGCGTGTAAGCATTTTACCGATTTGGAGTCTGATATCCGCTTTCGAAAGACGTAGGACTTGCGCATCCGTGTTGATGGCGACAAACTCGACGCCTTTGACTTCGTTTTCTATCATGCGGTTGACGGCGTTGCCACCGCCGCCCCCGATGCCGATGACTTTTATCGAGGGTTTTTGGTGAAATTGTTCGTTGTCTTCAAACATAGTATGACCTCCATCAAATCTTTAGGGTTATTATAACGCATTATGCCTCAGAATAAAATACTTTGACAATTAAAACCTGAGGGAAGGCTAAGGGCGATACGTCTTATAGAAGGCTTCTTTGAACTCAGACAACCGATCCGTCTCGATCGCTGTGCGCAAATCATCCATCAATCGTTTGAGAAAATAGAGATTGTGATAACTGATTAGTCGCGGGCCAAGCAGTTCTTCCGCCTTGAATAGATGTCTTAGATAACTTCTCGTATAGGTTTTACAAACATGGCAGTCACACGTGGGATCAAGTGATCCCATGTCATCTTTGTACGCCGCAGCCTTGATCGGGATGCGACCGTTTTGCGTGTAGGCCGAACCATGTCTGGCTAGGCGCGTCGGATTGACGCAGTCGAACATGTCGATGCCGCGCGAAACGGCTTCCACGAGATCTTCCGGTGTGCCCACGCCCATCAGGTAACGGGGTTTGTCCGCCGGCATTTTTGGTGTCAGGAAATCAAGGACCCGGTACATCTCATCTTTGGTCTCGCCGACACTGAGACCGCCAATGGCATAAGCATCGAACCCGATATCTGTGAGCGCTTGAAGCGATTGCATGCGTAAGTCTTCATGGGGACCGCCCTGGATGATGCCGAAGAGGGTCTGGTCGCTACGCTTGTGAACCGTCTTGCCTCGTGCGGCCCAACGGGTCGTGCGTTCGACGCTTTGTTTCATATAATCGTAATCCGCATGGAAAGGGGGACACTCATCAAAGCTCATGATCATGTCGGCACCGAGGTTCTCCTGGATGGCAATGCTTTTTTCGGGTGACAAAAACAGTGCTTCACCGCTTTTATGGTGTTTGAAATGAACGCCTTCCTCTGTAATTTTACGGTTGTTTGCCAAGGAAAAGACCTGATAGCCGCCGCTGTCGGTCAATAAGCCGCCCGACCAGTTCATGAACCCTTTGATGCCGCCATGGTTCCTGATCAGTTCATCTCCGGGTTGAAGCCACAAGTGATAGGTATTGCCGAGGATGATGCCGGCACTCACGGCCTCGATTTCATCGACGCTGAGTGTCTTGACGGTCGCTTGTGTGCCTACCGGCATAAAAAGCGGGGTGCGATACGCACCGCTTTTCAACTTGATCACACCACTTCTGGCGCCGGTTTTTTTGCATGTGTGTTTGATTTCAAACGTGATGGACACAGCCTCACGACCTTTCTTTCATGTTTCTGAAGGCATTGGATACCATGAGATTGATACGGTTCAGCTGGTTGATTCTCGAAGCGCTGGTATCATAATCGATGGCGACAATGTTGCTTTCAGGATAGAGTGATTTTATTTTTTTGAACATGCCTTTCCCGGCGATGTGATTCGGCAGGCATCCGAAGGGTTGTGTACAAACGATGTTTGGTGCGCCATGCTGAATCAGATCGATCATCTCCGCTGTCAACAACCAACCCTCACCCGTATGGGTCCCGACGTCGATTACCCCTTTGATGAGACTTTTGAGTTTCTTATACGCTATTGGTGCTTGAAAACCCGCGGCTCGCATCGCTTTACGAATCTTCTCGCGGCGGATTTCAACATACCAGACCAACAGTTTCAAAATCCAATATTCCTTTTTCGGACCGCCATAGCGTTTGATGTCGTGGGCCCGGGAATCGAAACTGTATAGAAAGAAATCATAAATGGGCGGGGTGACGACTTCAACCCCTTCGTCTTCCAGGGTCTGTTCAAGATGGTTGTTGCCGAGGGGTGAATATTTGACGTAGATTTCGCCGACGACACCGACTTTCGGTTTTGACTCAGTTGTGAGGTCCAGCGCCTGGAAACGTGCGAGTATCTCTGCAATTTCCTTTTTCAGACGTCCCCAGGTAAACAGGCTATTGTGGTTGAAATAGGATTGCAGCCTGATGTCGATCGCGGCTTTAAGGGTCTGGACATCGCCAGGTTTTTTTTCATAGGGTCGTGTCTGATTGATGAGATTCATCATCAGATCACCCAGCACGATCGCATCATGGAGCTTATGCAAAAGACGCGGGGTGAGTTTGAACCCGGGATTTTTTTCCAGGCCGTTGGCGTTCAGTGAGATGACGGGCACGAATTCCAGTTTGGCTTTTCTAAGTGCCTTTCTGAGGAGCTTGATATAATTGCTCGCACGGCACCCCCCGCCGGTCTGGGTGATGATAAGGGCGACTTTGTGCTTGTCGATCCCTTTTTTCTTGATCGCATCGATGAACTGACCGATTACCAGCATCGCGGGAATGCAGATATCGTTGTGCGAATATTTCATGCCCTCATTGATCAGGGCGTAATCGGTTGTTCTCAGCAACTCGGCATTCAAGCCTTCGGTTTGCATCGCCGTCACAAGATACTCGAAATGATACGGTGCCATCTGTGGCACCAGGATGGTGTATTCCTGACGCATTTCCTCAGTAAAAAGCAGACGGCCATTAGCGTCGTATTCAAGCTTCGCCATATGTTTTCGCCTCTTTGTTCATGGTAGACAATAAACTTCTTAGTCGGATGTTTACCGCCCCGAGATTGGAAATCTCGTCGATTTTTATCTGGGTATAGAGTTTGTTGTTGGCTTCGAGGACGTCTTTGACCTCATCGGCGGTGATCGCATCCAGGCCGCATCCGAAACTGACCAGCTGAACGAGGTTGACCCGTGGGGACAATCCGGCAATCACTTTGGCGGTATCATAGAGTCGCGTGTGGTAGGTCCATTGGTTCAACACCGCGACCGTTTCCTGTTCTGCTAAGTGACTGATGGCATCTTCACTGATCAAGACGACATTGAGCGACCGTATCAACTTCGGGATGCCATGGTTGACCTCGGGGTCGATGTGGTAGGGCCTACCGGCTAGGACCAATGTGTTCAGATCGTGATCAAGCGCGTACTGCAAGGCACGTTCGCCTTCTTGCTGCACGTCTTTTCTAAATGCCTTGAAACTTTCCATGCCGATGTCATAGGCTTGGGCGATGTTTTTTTTGCTGGTCTTGCAATAGGATTTGATCATCCGATAGACTGTCTCGACGAACTTCTTCTTATCGTTGAAAGTGAGATAGGGTTGTTTGTAGTCGCTTAGGTCCACGTGTGTCATGTTGGCTTCGATGACCTCGGGATAGTGGGCCACCACAGGACAGTTATAGTGGTTGTCGGCATAGATTTTTTCGAGGATGTTATAGGGCATGTTGGGGTAGAAGATGAAATCGGGATTTCGCTTGACAAGCGATTCGATATGTCCGTGCACCAGCTTCGCCGGATAACAGATGGTATCGCTTGGAATCGAATCCTGACCCGTTTCATACAGTTTTTTCGTCGAACGCTCCGAATAGATCGTTTTCAGACCGAGCGCGTCGAAAAACGGCTGCCAGAAAGGCAGGTTTTCATACATGTTCAAAACCAGCGGCAACCCGACGGTCTTCTGATAGGTCTTTTCGGGATCAGGCTGGTACTGCATCAGTTTATCGTATTTATAAAGGTAGAGATTCGGCAGTTCGTCATAGGATATTTTGATGCCGGCGCCTTTTTCGCAGCGGTTGCCGCTGATATACTTCTTGCCGTCTCCGAAGATGTTGACCGTCAGGGGGCATTTGTTTTCGCATTTGTTGCAGACCGCACCCTTGGCACTGTAGGTGAAGGTATTCAGGGCATGTGATGACAACATCGTGCTGTGATTATGTGGGCGTGCAGCCTCCTTGGCGAGTAGCGCCGCTCCGTATGCCCCCATCAGACCGGCAATCGAGGGTCTGGTGACGTTGACACCGGTCTCACGTTCAAAAGCCCGCAGGACCGCATCGTTATTAAACGTACCGCCCTGGACGAGAATCTGGTCGCCGTATTCCTCAGTCACATCATGGGCTCGAATCACCTTGTAAAGTGCGTTCTTCACCACGCTGACTGCGAGTCCTGCGGAGATGTCCTCGGTTTTTGCGGCTTCCGATTGCGCTTGTTTGACGCTCGAGTTCATGAAAACCGTGCAGCGCGAACCCAGATCGACCGGGGCCCGTGCCTTGACGGCAAGCTCGGCGAAATCGGCGATCTCATACCCCAACGACTCACTGAAAGTCTCGATGAAGGATCCGCAGCCGCTACTGCACGCCTCGTTGAGGACAATCGAGGTGATGACGCCGTTTTCGACTTTGAAACATTTCATGTCCTGACCACCGATGTCGATGACGAAACTGACCCGGTCGTTGAAATGTTTCGCCGCGTTATAATGACAGATGGTCTCGACTTCGCTACCATCCAGATGGAAGGCGTGTTTGATTAATTCTTCGCCGTATCCGGTCGAGAAAGCCTTCTTGAGGATGACCTTCTCAGGCAGTTTTTCGTAAAAGGCCAACAAGGCCTTTCTCACAAGCGCCACCGGATTGCCACGGTTATGGGCATAAAAAGAATAAAGCAGTTCGTTGTCTTCACTGATCAGAACCATCTTCGTCGTGGTGCTGCCGGCATCGATGCCCAGATAGGCATTGCCTTCATAGGAAGCGAGATCGCCTGTTTTGACTTGCGATAGATTATGGCGTTCCTTAAAGGTCTGATAATCGGCATCATCCTTGAAAAGCGGTTCAATGGTTTTGCGCATGCCTGCTTTGTGTCTTTTACGGTAATTCTTGATGTTTTCGATGACATCGGCGATGGACAACCGTACTTCCTTGGCCTCCAAAGCAGCCCCGAACGCGACAAAAACCTCACCGTTTTCAGGCATGAAAACATTTTCGAGTTTCAAATACTCGATAAAACGTTTACGCAGTTCGCTGGCAAAAGTGAGCGGTCCGCCCAGGAAAGCAACCCGACCTTTGATTTTTCTACCTTGGGATAATCCGGCCACCGTCTGATTGACAATCGCCTGGAAGATCGATGCCGCGATATCTTCTTTGCGGGCTCCTTGATTGAGCAGGGGCTGAATGTCCGTCTTAGCAAAAACACCACATCGGGAAGCGATGTCGTGTATCTTTTCATAATTTTTGGCCAGTTCGTTCACGCCGGCGGCATCGGTATCCAGTAACGAAGCCATCTGGTCGATAAAAGCGCCTGTGCCCCCGGCACAGGTACCGTTCATCCGCTGTTCGACATTGGCGCCGTCGAAAAAGATGATTTTGGCATCTTCACCGCCGAGTTCAATGCAGACATCGATGTCCGTGACATGAAACCTGAGTGCCGAAGTGGCACTGATGACCTCCTGTGTGAACTGGGCGCCGATGTTTTTGGCCAAGGATAGTCCGGCGCTACCGGTGAAATTGAAATGCATCTTCTGATCGCCGAATTTATCACGCAAGGTTTCAAACATGCGCTTAAGCGATTCTGAAATACTGCTCATGTGGCGTTCATAGCTTTTATGAACGATTGTATCCTGTTCGTCCAGCACGACAACCTTGATGGTGGTGCTGCCGATATCTATCCCCACTCTGTATGTTTTCATGCTCTCACCTTACTCCCTTATTCTTAATAATTATAACGTATCTTCACCCCGATTTCTACCATATATCGCTATTTAGAAACGTTTATCTTATTTATAAATACTTTTGTATTGATTTCGTTCATGTTTAATTTTTAATTATTAAACTTTTTTAATAAACAAATTAATTATATCAATTATATGTTTGACTTTTTATCGAATATCTACTATAATAAAAGCACAAGACAATTAAAAACATCACATCGAGCATGGAACGAGGTGGCAAAATGCCTGAATCAGAAATTCTTTCTGCCGTTCAAGAAGGGCGCTTAAGTGCCCAGGAAGCCTACGAGAAATTGTATCCGCCCGCAGAAATGCATCCACCAAGCAAATTGAAACGCGCTAGGTACCTGCGGCTACGAATGTATCTTCCCGAGGAGTCAAAAGCATTGAACACATTTTTAAGGATCCTGTTCATGTTTCCTTTACCGGTCGGCCTTATCGGTTTCGCGACCCGTTTCATAAAAATACCGGAAAAAGTCGATGATGAGATATCACTCGAGGAATTGCGGCAACTTTTAAGATACGCCCGTGGTACGAAAGTGAACATCATCAGCGATGATGCCATCATCAGCATTAGAATCGATTAGGAGGTTGTATGTATGCAAAAACACGTCATTGGCGAATGCCCGATCTGCAAGCACGACTTGCTCGTCACAAAACTGGAGTGCACCAACTGTCATACGGAGATCAGTGGGAAATTCCAGCTGTCGAAATTCAATTACCTGTCAAAGGACCATCTTTATTTCATCGAGCTTTTCATCAAAAACAAGGGTTCAATCAAGAAGCTGGAAAAAGAACTGAATGTATCCTATCCAACGGTTAAGAAACTGTTGAATGAAGTAACGCAAAGTCTCGGTTACAGCGTCGAGGATGAAGAGGACCACATGGATGAGAAAGACCGCGATGCCATTCTCGAAAAACTGTCTAAAGGCGAAATCAGCAGTGAAGAAGCCTTGAAGATGTTGGGAGAGTGAGTGTATGAGCCAGGAAAAACTCAAAATTCTGGAAATGATCCAGAACCAGGTCATTTCACCACAAGAAGGTGCCGAGCTTTTGAAAGCCGTGGACGCCGATAAGCAATCCGCACCGAAAGTGGCGAAAAAAGAAGCTTTCAAAATGTTCAAAATCCGGATTCAGAGTGGCGATGGCGATAAGGTCAATGTTCAAATACCTCTTGAATTCGCCAAAGTTGCCTTGAGAAGCAAGAAAGGCATTCCCAATCTGAACAAGAAAATGGCCAACATGGATGTCGATATCGATTTCGACCAGATTCTCGATTTGATCGAACAGGGCACAGACGGCAAAATCGTCGACATCGAATCCGGTGATGGCGATACGGTTCAGATCTATATCGAATAGACGAAAGCGTGATCTCGCGGGATCACGCTTTTTTTAATGGGTCATCTGTTAAAAACATGGCATCACCAAACGAGAAAAACCGGTACTTCTCTTCGATGGCCGTCTGATAGGCGTGCATGATATGCGTTTTTTTTGAAAAGGCGCTGACAAGCATCAACAACGTGGACTGAGGTAAATGGAAATTCGTGATGAGCGCGTCGACGATTTTGAAGGTGAATCCGGGATAGATGAACAGTTCACTGACACCGCTTCCCGACAGAACATGGCCGTTGTCATGCGCGGTCTCAAGTGTGCGCATGCTGGTGGAGCCGACGGCGACGATTCTTCTACCGGCCTGTTTCGCGGCGTTGATCGTATCCGCGGCTGTTTTGGATATCGCGTACCGCTCGGCATGCATCTTGTGTTTTTCGACATCGGTGACATTCACCGGTCTGAAAGTGCCAAGACCGACATGCAATGTAATCGGTACGATGGTGATGCCGCGTGCTTTCAACTTCTCAAGGTAACTGCTTGTGAAGTGCAGGCCCGCCGTCGGTGCGGCGGCACTTCCTTTTTCTTCACTATAGACTGTCTGATAGCGGTCCGGTTCTTCCAGTTTTTCATGGATATAGGGAGGGAGTGGCATCTGCCCCAAAGCATCCAGGATCTCATAGAGGATACCGTCATAGATGAGCCTGAAGTCCCGGAGACCTTCTGCTTTTTCCTGGACGCATACCATCTTGAGCTGACCTTGACCGAAGGCGATCGTGGTTCCGACTTTGATCTTTTTCGCTTTTTTCACCAAACACTCCCACGTATCCTCCCCAAGCTCTGATAGCAGCAACACTTCAATGGCGGCACCCGTCGATACCTTGGTTCCCACCAGACGTGCCGGAATCACTTTGGTGTTGTTGATGATGAGGACATCGTCGGGTTTCAAATACCGGTGTAAATGGCTGAACTGCTCGTGCCTGATGACGCCGGTAAAACGGTTCATGACCAAAAGGCGGGAATCTAGACGGTTTTTAAGCGGTGTCTGTGCAATCAGGTTTTCCGGCAACGAGTAGTCGAAATCTCTAGTTTTCATTGAACAAACCGCTTTGATAGGATTTCTTCAAGTGCTTATAGGCTTTTTCCGTCGCTTGTCTTCCCCTTGGTGTGCGTTTGACGAAACCGAGCTTCATCAGATACGGTTCATAGACGTCCTCGATCGTTGTCACTTCCTCACTGATGGATGAAGCCAGCGATTCGACCCCGACCGGACCACCACCGTAATTGTCGATCAAACCGTTCAAATAGTCGTGATCCTTCTGATCGAGACCCATTTCATCGATCTGCAGTTTTTCAAGCGCCAGTTTCGTGATGGCAAGATCGATGATGCCATCGTTCAAGACATCCGCAAAATCACGGATACGTCTGAACAGACGGTTGACGATTCTCGGTGTTCCCCGGCTCCTTTTCGCCAGTTCTTTCACGCTTTGTTCCTCGATGTCGGCCTCGTATATCTTTGCCGTACGCCGGCAGATCTGCTCGAGCGCATCGATATCATAGTATTCCAACTTGTGCACCACACCGAAACGATCTCGAAGCGGTGCGGTCAGATCGCCGTAACGTGTGGTCGCCCCGATCAAGGTGAACGGTGGTAAATCGACTCTTATGGATTTCGATGTCTCATCTTTTCCGACAATCAGATCGATGGCAAAATCCTCCATGGCCGGATAAAGCACTTCTTCCACCACCCGCGGCAACCTGTGGATTTCATCGATGAAAAGAATATCGCCGGGTTCCAAGGAAGTAAGCAACACAGCCAGATCGCCGCTTTTCTCGATCGAGGGACCACTGGCAACCTTGATGGAAACACCGATCTCATTGGCCACGATGTTGGCCAACGTCGTCTTCCCCAGACCCGGTGGACCATAAAGAAGCACATGGTCGAGACTTTCATTTCTGTTTTTGGCGGCCGTGATAAAAATACGCATCATCTCTTTTACGTGCGTCTGGCCGATATATTCATCGAGATACTTCGGTCGAAGCTCTATTTGTTCGACATCATCCCTTAGTTTTTCACCACTCAACATATTCTCATCCATGATGACACCCACTTTCAATAAAAATTATACACAATCGCCACTCTTTTACAACCACAAAACACGATTTTAGATTTTATCTACGTTGTTTTATGGTCATGCTTATGATAAAATGATTATAAGTGTAAATCGCTTACAACATTGACTCGAGGAGGGTACGTAATGGTCGGTAAGAAGCCAAAGCCATCCACCTTGGAAAAATCGCTTTATACCATAGAAAAAGACATGCAAAAGCAAATCGAGCCGTACCAGAAAAATATCATCGCGCTCAAGAAGCGTTACGATGATATCCTTTCTCGTGCCCAAAAAGCTTTTGAAGAAAACGAACAAGCCCACCAGAAGGCTTTGAACGAATTACAGAAAAAACACTTGAAAACCACAAGAAGCACACAAAAACAATACGAAGAGAGCCTCCGAACACAGGAAAAACGCATCGAGACCTTGAAACAGCACCATCAGGAAAAGACTTCCCAACTCAAAAGTGACCACAAAAACGAAATCAGACAACTGACGAACGCAATCAAAAAGGCAACGAAGGAAAAGGACAAAATCCTTACCGACATCGATGAGAAACACCGTAAAAACACCAAAGCCTATCAAGACAAGATCGATTTACATGAAGAAACGCTTCAGAAAAACAAGGAAGCCATCAAAAAAGACATGGACGCGCTCTTGAAATCCGTTCAGGATAGACATGAAAGTGAAAAACAACGGTTGAACACCCTTGAAAAAGCATTGAATGATGATTTCGACATGCTCATCAGCCGTTTTAAAACCGACAAGGCGTCCGTAGAACATAAACTGAAAGAGGAAAGAAACAGACTCGACCATCAAATCAACAATTTGCGAAAAACGATCAATGACGCGTCCAAAGCATTGAGTAAACACCTCTATCAGCTCGGTAGTCGGTTGAACGAACCGTTTGAACGGCTGAAAAGCGAACTTTCGCTTATCGAGAAGAACATCAGGCACAAGCACAAGACCTTCTTAGAAGCCGTAGACCAGGACGTCGACTCCGAATCCGCACGTTTGGAAAGACTCATGAATGAGCACGAAGGCGATGAAACCTACCAGACGTCCATGAAAAAACAGCTCGAACTCAACAAAATCCGGCAAACCGCGCTGAAAAATCATGCTGTTACCGTTGAAAAAGGCTTGATCGAAGCAACCAGTGCACTTAAAACCGTTGCCGAACACACGCTTGGCGGGCTTAAAAATACTTTTGAAGACATCGAGAAACACGTCACTTTACACCAAAGTCTCATCAAGAAACGGTTCGACATTTTCCAGCAGGCAAATCCCAACCGGGAAGATTTGCTTAAAAAACTTCTCGAGGACAGCAACCCGACCAAACACTTCGAACAGATCAAGGCTCTGATTCACGACGTGCTCAAAACCTTGCTCGCTTTCGAGCAAAAACGACTGAGCACCCTATATACATCAACCACCGCACTGCGACCGCTCTATGAAGAGGCCGATGACCTGCGGGCTTTTTTGGATACCAAGGAAGCGCTCAAAGAAATCAAGGTCCATAAGGAAAAAATCGAGGTCGAGAAAAAAGACGCCGCTTTACGTCACGAGATGACCTTGAGACAAAAAAACCATGAAAAGACCTTGGCGACACTGGAGTACGACCAGACACTAAACGAAAGCAACTGTCTTTTCACCATCGATCTGGAAAAAGAGAAACAAGCACTTAAGAACATAAAATCCGAGATGGAAGCCGTACGTGAGCGTAACGCGCTCGATGAAGAAAAAAAGATGGCCAAGCTCATCTATACCTTACGGAAAAACCATGTCGAAACAGACCAGAACCAGCTAGCGGAGCGCAAGAAACTCGATCTTAAAATCCTTGAACTGGAAAAGAAAATCGAGATTCTTGAAACCGAAAAGCGTCTAAGACTCAATCAAGAAGAACAACGTGAAAGCGAAAAACAGGAAAACACCCGTCTGGAACTCATGATTTCCGAACGCAAGCGCAATCTGGAAAGACTGAATGTCCGCATCAACAAGATCGAGGCGGTCCTGAACCAACAAGAAACGCGACAAAAAGAACTCTTGGAAAACAACCACAACAAGGAAGTCAAACGACTGGAACAGAAAATCGACGATGAAAAGGAACGGCATGAAAAACAAATAGAATTCATCGAACAAGCCTTCAAGCGCGAAAGCGAAAAAGCCAAAACCAACATCGACGAAATCAAAAGCATGATCAACGCCCGGTTGAACCCGGTAAAAACAGCTTATGGTTCGCTGCTCGGCGACCTGAGAAACTTTCTTAAGCAGACCAAGCAAGTCGACCTTGAACTCAAAGACCTGTTGCCGATTCTAACCCGTCCATTCAAAAACGAAGTCAAGGACTTCCTCACAGATGCGACGAAGACCATGGAAGAAAGTCACACATTCGCCTATGATCTCGAATTATCCGAACTGGATTCAATGGAAAATCAGAAAAAGAAAAATACCGCCAAACAAAAACTCGAACAAAAATACCGGCGGCAGAAACAACAGTTGGACAACGCGTTGGAAGCACGCATCAAGCGCATCGACGAAACACTGAAAAAACCGCTTGAGACCTTGAAGAAGAAAAACTCCATGCAACTGGCAACCTTACAAAGGCATGTCCAGGAGACAGCCAAGCTGCTCATCGCAGAAATAAAGGCTCACTTCGAAAGCACCAAAACCACGATAGAGACTGTTTTCGAACCGCTATACCATACCGACGCCACCCTACTCGACAAAGCGAAACATTCGCGTCTACAAGCGATTGAAAAAGAAAACGACCGCTACAAGGAAGCCATGAAACCACTCGAGATCCAACGCGAAGGTCTGGATGAAAAACACCAGGATGATTTTGAAAATCTCGAAGAATCCTTCACGGAAAAACGTGCCGAACAACTCTCACAGCTCAGCAGCGAAGCCAGCGACATCGAAACATCCATTCAATCTTTGCAGGGTCAGCTGGAAACCATTCTCCAGAAACTGAATGATGCCGAGGAGGAGTTACAGCACGATCTTGAGCTGATGATCAATACCATCGAAGAAAACTACGACCACAAACGTAGCAACATGCTCAAACGGTATACCGAACGCGAAGAGAAAATCAAAGCACGGCTCGAAGACGCACAAAGCATCTACAATTACGCCGTTTCCAACATCGAAAAAGCCGATATGGATATCGAACAGATCTTCCAGGAAAAAATGGACAGCGCCCAGGAACAATACGATTACATCTACCAGACCCAACACGAAAAGATCTCAATGATGAAAGCGGAGACAAAAAAAGCGCTGGAAAAGGAAAACGTCAATCTCAAACAGAAACTGGAAGATTACGAGGAACAGATTCTTACCTCGAAAGCCCGGCTCGAAAGCCAGATTGAAACGGCAATCCGATCGCTGGATGATGAAGTCCGCATCAAATCAACCCGGATGAAACATTTGATCGATACCATCAACGAAAAAGAATACCAGCTTTATGATGCCTTCGACAACATGCACGAGACTCTCAAGGAATCCTTGCGACACCACGCAAAAGACCACATCTTCGACATTCCGGACCACAGCGAAAATCTCGAAACCTATTTCGAACCGGAACGCGATCAATTCGACCAATACATCTCAGAAACAATCAAAAGCATCACCGACACTGAATAGAAAGGAGCCGCCTCCATGGCAAAAAAATATGACATCACATCACCGAACAAGAACCTCAGCGCGTTGATCGATGAAGATCTGCAAAAGGAAAGCAAGCTTTTACAGAACCTCATCAGTGAAGTCGTCGACGCCAACCAGAAACTGAAAGCATCCCATCAAAAACGCCTGGAGGAAACCCAGGAGAAGCTCCAGATATTAAGTGCGGACATCAAACGTCTCAAAACAGCAATCAACCAAAAAGACCATGAAACGACCATCGAGCAACTTAACTACGTGCTGGAATCGAAAAACCGCATTTTCAGTGCCTTGAGGGATATGCGCAAGGAAAACATCAACGCCTACCTCAACCAGGACAGCTCCAGCAAAGCCGAAACACTCAAGCAATCACTGCTAAGCATCCTGGAAGAAACGATGTCACATGAGAACTTCTTCTCCCCTTACAATCGAAAAGTAAATGAAGAAACCCATCGTTTCCTATCCGACTTCATCGAAAAAAGCCTACCCGGTTTTTCCATCGATGACAGCGATATCAAAGGACTAGAGGATCAGCTCAAGGTCTTCAATACAGACGTCGAGGCTTTCAACGACACCTTCAAAACCTTCTTCGACCGTTTGGAGGCACTCTACCAGGAACGCAAACATATGCTCCAAAACAAGGAAGACGAAGTCAGTCTGGAAGACCGCATCAACGAAACCATCAAGACCAGAATTCAAAACCTCATCGATGAGGAACAGGCATTGAAGGAAAGTTTCACATCCAAACTCGAAAGCCTCGATGAAAAACTCAAAAACGTCTACGAAGATACCTACGAAACACTCAAAACAAAAAACAAACAGAAACTTGAAAAGGAAGAAAAACTCAATCAGACCGCCCAACAGGACCTAAAGAATTTGCGTCTTGAGATCATCTATGCGGAAAAAACACAAAACCACGAAAAACTGAAAGAACTTCTGAAAGCATACGAACGACGTGAAAAAGCCAACTTGAAACTCGAAGCCGAGAAAATCGATCGCAAGACCGAAGATCTCGTCAAACGCGAGAAAAACAAGATACTGAAAGCACAGCACAAAACCGAAAAAGACTACATCAAAAAGCTTTATGCGCTCAAGTTCGAAATCGCAAAGGAAAACATCGCCAAAAGCGATTCGAGTGAACTGTTCAAGCTCAAGGAAGACGCTCAGGCCCTGCTTCATGATAAAACATTCAATGAAAACTTCATAATGACCCTGGAAAAAACCTTGAAGGACTATGACACTTTCATACGAAGTGTTCTTGACTTCAGCGACAGCATCCACACCTTCATTCTCGACAAACACGCGTTTTTCCTGAAAGCGCAAACAGAAATGGCCGACCGGATCGAACCGCTTAAAAGGACATTCAAAAAAGCACAGCTCGATATTCTCAAGGCTCTCAAACTCAAGCATTTCAACCACCGTTCGCTCAAAGAAAAGCTTATCGCCGAGATTGACATGCACGCGGCCAGAATCGCCTACCACCAGAAACAAGCAGCGCTCGATAAGAAAATGACCGATATCATCAAACGGGGTGAAATCTCCCAGCTCTCCGCTGAAGAAGACATTCAAAACGAGATGATCTATCAAAACGCACTCATCGACCTGGCGGATAAGGAATACGAGCTGCAGTTACTCAAGATTAACTCATTGTACGACAGTGAGATCACCTTGACCAAAGCACAGGCTGAACGGCTTCATGTGGGTCAAGACATCAATGAGACCATGGTTTCGACCACCTTGCAGAGTCAGATCAATTTCGCCCAACAACAGATCAAGTATGCCCAAAGCGAATTCGAACTGCGTCTGGAAAACATCGACCAAGCGTTGAAACGCGAACTCGAATACGCCGAAGAGAAATTGCTGGAACATCTGCAACCTTACAAGACCGACCGCTTGGAACTGGAAAGGGAACGGGACCGGAAACTCGAGGATCTCTCCTATAAACAGGCCCTGTTCACCGAAGAAAAGGATAAACTCGAACTCAATGCCCAACAGACGCTCATCGAAGACCAATATAAAGACAAACTGGACGCCATCACGCATAAAGAGCAAAACGACCGCAACGTCCAACGCTACCGCACCCAGATAGAGAAAGCAAAAAAACGGGCCGAAAACGCACGTAATGACGCGGAAAAAATCATGAACAAGAGCATCGAGACCTTTGAACACATGCTGCAAAGCAGTGAAGATAAACTGAACCAGTTCCAAAGCAACTCCGATGCCGCCACCTTGGCGCCATATATCGAATCAGAAGCAAAGACAACCGCCAAGGAACGGTTGGACGAATCCATCGAGGAAGCCAAAAGCACATACGCCGAAAAAGTGCGTGAACCAAAAGCGCAACTAAAGATTTTGGAAGAAAAACGTAAGGCCATCGAAACGGGTAGTGAAAACAAGGATAAGATCGAGAAAGTCAAAGCTGAAAAGGAAACCATCGAACAAGCCTTCGAAAACAGCATGACTGAACGCAAAAAAACGTTGACTGAAGGTCTCAATCACCTCGAAAACGAAAGATTGGACTTCATCGAAACCCACAACAAGCAAATCGACAACATCGACAAGAAAACCGATGACACCACAAGCCAGATGCTTCAAACAAGCATGAAAAAACAGATCAAGAAACAAGCGGAGCGCTACCGCAAGGAGCGGGACGAACAGGCGAAACTGCTTTCCGAACAGCTCACCGGTCACATCCAGGCTTTGAGTCATCTCAAATCAAGTTTGAACGATGCCTTGAAACCGGCCATAGACGCCTATCAAGCGTATTTGAAGAAAATGACGACCAGTCAAAAGAAACGTGAAGCCTCCGTGAAAAAGACACTGAGCGCCGAGATGCGTTCACATTTGAAAAACGTCAACTTGAAATATAAGTAAAATCGCGTCCAGGTAAGAACCTGAACGCGATTTTTTACTTGATGTCTTTTAGGAAACTCGTCCCATGTGATGGAAAACGCACTTTGAAATTGTCGGAAATCGTTGCACCGACATCGGCGAAAGTTTTCCTTTGCGGGAAATGTCCTCCTGCGAGTTTCGGGTTATAGACCAAAAGCGGCACATATTCACGTGTATGATCCGTTCCCGTGTGCGTGGGGTCATTCCCGTGATCGGCTGTGATCAGCAACAGATCATCATCCTTGATGTGACGCATCAACTCCGCGAGTTGTGTATCAAAAGCTTCCAGGGCGTCCTTGTAGCCTTTCGGATTGCGACGATGGCCATACTTGGCGTCGAAATCCACAAGATTCAAAAACGCAAGACCGGTGAAATCTTTTTCGGCATACGCGATGTAGTTCTGCATGCCTTCATCGTTATCGGCTTGTTTTATGCTTTTTGTAATGCCTTCCCCATCGTAGATGTCATTGATTTTTCCGAAGGCGATCACATCGTATCCGACTTCTTTCAGAAAATCGAGGGTGGTCTCCTCATAAGGTTTAAGCGCATAATCATGGCGGTTCGCCGTTCTTTGGAACGCGCCTTTTTTGTCGCCGATAAACGGTCGGGCGATGACACGACCGACTTTGTATTCTTCTTTCATGGTCAGTTCCCGGGCGATCTCACAGGCCTTATACAGTTCATCCAGACCGATTTTTTCTTCGTGCGCCGCGATTTGCAGGACACTGTCGGCCGAGGTATAGACAATCAAATCTCCCGTCTTCAACTGATGTTCGCCGAGTTCATCGAGAATCACCGTACCGCTGGCGGATTTGTTCCCGACGATCTTACGTCCGGTTTTTTCTTCCAACGTCTTGATCAACGCATCGGGGAAACCTGTCTCGGTGAACGTCTGAAACGGGGTTTCAATTTTCAAACCCATCAATTCCCAATGGCCGGTCATGGTATCTTTACCGACACTCATTTCCGCCATTTTGGTGTAATTTCCGATCGGCGATTTCTCCGGGGCTACCCCGGGGATATCGGCAAGATTGCCGTAACCGAGTCTGCCCATGTTCGGCAGTGAAATCCCACCTTCGTGCTTGGCGATGTTGACGATGGTATTCGTTCCGACATCACCATATGCTTCGGCGTCGGGCATCGCACCGATGCCGACGCTGTCGATAACAATCAAAAACATTCTTTTATACATCTAATCTCTCCTTTTAGCATGCGGATGGTAGGCATCATAAACCGCAATGAGTTGTTTTTTATTGATATGGGTGTATAGTTCTGTGGTCGCTATACTGGCGTGACCGAGCATCTCCTGTACATATCGCAGATCGACACCCGCCTCCAAGAGATGTGAAGCGAACGAATGCCTCAATGTATGGGGTGAAACCTGTTTGGTGATGCCGGCGGTGGCTGCCAGTTTTTTCAAAACCTTGAAAAAGCCGACACGACTGATCGGTGATCCATGTCGATTTAAAAAGACATAAGGCGTTGGCATTTTCTTAAGGGCGAGTCTGCCGGATTCAAGGTATGCCTTCAAGGCTTTTTCCGCCATCGAACCGATGGGGACGATACGTTCTTTTTCACCTTTTCCGTGTACATTGATAAGCCCTTGATTGATATGCAGATCATTGATTTTCAGCTCAATCAGTTCACTGATTCTCAGACCGCTGCCATAAAGCAACTCCAGCATAGCCAGATTCCTTTGGTCGAGCGGGCCGGCTTTACCCGTTGTTGCCAACAAGCGTTCCATCTCTTCGATTGACAAAACATCCGGCAATCTTTTGTGCATTTTCGGTCGTGGCACATTCAGGATAACGTTGTCCTCGACAAGTTTTTCATCCAGCATGAACTGATGGAAGCCCTTGAGTGCACTCAGTTTACGGCTGACGGTCGCCGGGGAGGCGTGTCTTTTGCGTAAAACCATCAGATATTGCTTGATGGTATGTTTCGTGATCATTTCCGGGCGGGTGATATCCTTATTGGCCAGATAGGCAATATACTGTTTGAGATCGCTTAAATAAGCGCTTTGGGACTGTTTTCCAAGGGTCGCCGAAGCTTTGAGTTCATATTCATACTCTTTTAACAGTTGTGAAAGCATAAGCGCCTCCTAGAAGATTTGAAAGACTTCGTTACCCAAAAACAGGCCACGCCGGGTAAAAGCCAACCGGCCAGCTTGCATTTTCAAGAGGTTATTTTCGAGGTATTTTTTCAAAGCGGGATAGTCCTGGAGAAGATCGGTGCCGAAACGGGCTTGATACTCGCTTAGATCGACGCCCTTGATCAGACGAAGTCCGTTTAGCAGGTAATCCCGCTTATCTTCGTAGGGATAAAAGATTTGTTCTGGTTTTCCGGTTTCATTTATGCTTTCGATGTATGTTTTCACGCGACCGGTGTTTTCACTGCGCCTATCATCGTACTTGGCGTGTGCACCGAGTCCCAGGCCCAAATAATCGCCATCTTTCCAGATATGAAGGTTGTGCCGGCAGTGATTGCCGTCTAAAGCGAAGTTCGAAACCTCATAGTGTTCAAAGCCATGTTGCACCAGGGTTTCGATGACCGTTTCATACATTTCGGTTTCGAGTGTTTCTTCGGTCAAAGCGATTTCACCCTTTTTATAAAGCGTATATAATCTAGTACCGCTTTCCAGAATGAGACTGTAATAGGAAATGTGGGTTATGTCCAAGGTCAATACTTTCTTCAAATCTTCTTTGACATCCGCGAGTGTCTGGTCGATCAAGGCAAACAGCATATCGACGCTGATGTTTGCAAAACATTCGGCTTTCAGGATGTCTATCGCCGCCACAACATCTTCTTCCCGGTGGTCCCGGTTCAAAAACGCCAACTGCTTCGCCTTGAAAGTCTGAACACCAAGCGAGATGCGGTTGATGCCGCCGGCCTTGAAGCAGCGGGCTTTTGCAGGCGTGATGTCGGAGGGATTACATTCGATGGTGAATTCAATCACCTTATCGAGATCGACATGACTCCGTATAAGTGTAAACAGTTTTTGCAACTGTTCCAGTGGTAAGCTCGAGGGTGTGCCGCCCCCGATGAAAATGGTCTTTATTCCCTCGAGTCTATCTTTATAAAGAGCGAATTCCGTTGCGAGAGCATCCAGGTAAGCCGCTTGTTTATCGGGGTGAGCGACTTCCTTGACGAAATCGCAATACGTGCAAATCCTGTGGCAAAACGGAATGTGGATGTATAGGGATTCCATCAAATCACCTCTTATTATAACATCGACTATGTGAAAATAACACGCGGGCGCGTGTTATTCATCAATGGACAGGACTGAAAGAAAGGCTTCTTGCGGCACATCGACGTTGCCGACGCTTTTCATGCGTTTCTTGCCTTCCTTTTGCTTTTCCAGCAGTTTCTTCTTACGAGAGACATCGCCGCCATAACATTTCGACAACACGTTTTTTCGCATGGCTTTGATGGTGCTTCGGGCGATGATTTTTCCGTTTATCGCCGCTTGCACCGGTACTTCGAACATTTGTCGTGGAATCAGGTCCTTTAGTTTCTCGGTAATGGCCTTGCCGCGATGGAAGGCGAAATCACGGTGCACAATCGTCGATAGGGCATCGACGGTTTCGTGATTGATAAGGATGTCCATCTTCACGAGCTTGCTCGGTTTGTAGCCCTTCAGTTCATAATCCAAAGAGGCATAGCCCTTGGATGATGATTTCAGCTTATCGAAAAAATCATAGACGATCTCAAGCAATGGCAGGTCGTAGGTCAGCTGTACCCGATATTCACCAAGATACTCCATATTACGGAAGTGACCCCGTTTGTTCTGGCACAGCTCCATGATGTTGCCGACATACTCTTTGGGACACATGATGGTCGCATCGACGTAGGGTTCCTCAATGCGTTCCACATCTTGCGAATCCGGCATACGGGAAGGATTGTCTATTTTCTGCATGACACCATCATGCATATACACATGATAGATGACACTCGGGGCGGTGGCAATCAGATCGATGTTGAATTCTCGTTCAAGACGTTCCTGAACGATTTCCATATGCAACATACCGAGAAAACCGGTACGAAAACCGAAGCCCAAAGCCTGGGAGCTTTCCGCTTCGAAAACAAGGGATGCGTCATTCAACTTAAGGCGTTCAAGCGCTTCACGCAGATCGTTGTAACGGTTCGAATCGATTGGGAAAAGACCACAAAACACCATCGGGTTGAGTGAACGATAACCCGGTAAGGCTTTTTGGGCCGGATTTTCTTTTTTGGTGATGGTATCGCCGACACGGACATTTTCGACATTTTTAATCGAAGCGACAACATAGCCCACATCGCCAGGTGCCAGAAAATCACGTTTTTCCTGTTTCGGTGTGGTGACGCCGACTTCCGTGACCTCGTAGGTGATTTTATTGGACATCATCCGGATGATATCGCCTTTCTCGATGGTGCCCTCCATAACGCGGATGGAAGGGATGACACCACGGTAAGGATCATAGATTGAATCAAAAATCAAGGCTTTCAGTGGCGCATCGGCATTGCCTTGCGGCGCAGGGATACGTCTGATGATATGGTCGATGATGTCATCGATGCCCTTACCTTCTTTGGCGCTGGTCAGGACCGCATCGCTGGCATCCAACCCGATCACGTCTTCGATGTCCCGTTTCACTTTTTCGATATCGGCGCTGGGCAGGTCGATCTTGTTTATGACAGGAATGATCTCCAAATCATTATCGAGCGCCAGGTAGACGTTCGCCAATGTTTGGGCCTCGATACCCTGAGCGGCATCGACGACCAAAAGCGCTCCTTCGCAAGCAGCGAGGGAACGTGAGACTTCATAGGTGAAATCGACGTGTCCCGGTGTATCAATCAGATGAAATATGTAGGGATTACCGTCGGTATGTTCGTAGTTTATTTCTACAGCATTCAACTTTATCGTAATACCGCGTTCGCGTTCCAGATCCATTGAATCCAGCAATTGTTCGCGCATTTCGCGTGCGGTTATGGATTTCGTTTTTTCCAAAATGCGATCGGCCAATGTGCTTTTGCCGTGATCAATATGCGCAATGATGGAAAAATTGCGAATGGCTTTTTGTCGTTTTTCTATGGCTTTATAATCTTTGGGTTTCACGGCCATCTTCCTTTCTCGAACGCTTAAATCATTTTACAACAAAACGGATGTGATTTCAATTGAAAACAGCCGCATCATAAGGGAAATCATCGAACGTCATCCTCGGTTTTTATTGGCACGTGTATATGCACCAGCAGACCATCGGGGGTTTCTTCGAATATTTCATAGATATAATCTTCATCGTAGTCGATTTCCAAAGCAACAAGTCTCTTGCTGAAAATATATTTGTATGTATCGTTCAAGGATGCAATAGCATCCGTATGGGTGAAACGTAAAAACCTTCTTTTGGGCAACAGACGATAGACGAAGGGTTTTTGCGATGTGGTGAAGCCTTCGACCTCTTGGCAGCAAAAATAACTGAAAGCCCCCTTCGAGGGATTGTTAAGCTCGAAATCACTGTCACGGATCGGTGCCATCAGGCCAGAACGGTATTTCGGATGATCATACCGCAAATCCGGCAAATAATTCTCCAGTTTCTCCCATTGTTTCAACACGCCGATTTCAGGGTTGTGGCCCCGATAGAGAAACCCGAGAAAATCTTTCGGTTCTACTGTGACGATTTTTTCTGGAAGAGACAGCATCTTCACTGTAGTATATGTTTTTACAGGACGGTAGGTTTCAGGATCCACGTCCGTGATATCCGTAGTCTCATCGAGGGTAGTTACCTGTTTGAACCGGTTCAGTGATGCAAAACCGTTTTTGATCACGGCATCGACAGAACCGGATTCGCTGACTTCCAACAAAGTCAGATATGCGATCACACGTCGGTAATATTCAGAAAAGGTCATATGCATGCAGACGTGAAACAAGCGTGAAAAATAACCCGCTGATACATCGAGGTTATCGATGAAGTCAACAATGTCCGTTTGTTTTTCGGCATTTTGCCAGGCCCAACGAATGGCATCATCAAGTAATTTCATTATAACATCTCCGATTTTTTTGCATTAATAATTAAATAAAGGCGCTGTGTAGCGCCTTTATTTATCCCTTTGCGTTTTATAAGCCATGTTCTGTACCCTTGAAAAAGGGCGGCAATCATTTATCTGCGCATACTGCGCCTCCCTTGCGGTTGAATTACCGCTAAGGAGTGCCCCTACCATAATTTGGGTTTCTGGCTTGCGGGGTTTACCCGTTCCACCTTGAGTGTCACCACCCAAGCTCGTCTCTGTGGCACTTTTAAAGGGCATCACGACTCGCAAGAGCCGCTTACCCGGCCGTCACCGGTTAAGGTGCATGGCGTTATTGTTTCCGCCATCACAATCACTACATCCATCTCAGGATGTGCCAGCATGGACTTTCCTAACCCGGATAAATCCGGGCTCGATTGCCCAAACGCAAGGGAAGGCTTGCATTGTTTATTGTTTTTCGGTTTTCTTGTCTTTGTTTTCCGGTTTCTTGGGGCTTTCAGGTCTTGGTAGTGTCGCTTTGCGTGATAAGTCGATACGACCGCGATCATCGATGCCGATCACTTTCACGTCGACACGGTCACCGAGTTTGATGACGTCTTCGACTTTACCGACACGTTCATGTGCGAGTTTCGAGATGTGGCAAAGACCGTCGGTACCTGGCCAAAGTTCAATGAAGGCGCCGAATTTTTCGATGCGGACAACTTTTCCTTTGTACACTTCACCGACATTCGCAACGCGCACGAGTTCCTCGATGCGCTTGAGGGCGCTTTCAATCGGTCCCATTTCCGTATGCATGATCGTAACGCGACCATCTTGTTCAATGTCGATTTTGACATCATCGTTTTCTTCGATGATTTTCGAGATGATTTTTCCACCAGGGCCGATGACATCCCGTATTTTATCGGGATCGATGACCATGATTTTAACTTTCGGCGCATGTTTGGAAACCTCGGGACGTGGTTCTGGAATCGCTTCAAGCATATTATCAAGAATGTGTAGTCTTCCTGTTTTCGCTTGCATGAGGGCTTCTCTTAATACATCCTTCGAAAGACCCTTGATTTTGATATCCATCTGTAGGGCGGTGATGCCTTCTTTCGAACCGGCAACCTTGAAATCCATATCGCCGATATGGTCTTCAAGACCCTGGATATCGGATAGGACACGATTTTCGCCGTTTTCGTGAACAAGGCCCATCGCGATACCGGCAACAGGTGCCGCAAGCGGTACACCGGCGGCCATAAGGCTCATGCAGCCGGCACAGATGCTAGCTTGGGAAGTAGACCCGTTGCTTTCGAGAATTTCACTCACCACACGAATGGTGTAGGGGAAATCCTCTTCATCGGGCAATACTTGGGCAAGGGCACGTTCACCAAGGGCACCGTGACCGATTTCACGTCGCTTCGGTGGGCCGTAACGTCCGACCTCTCCGACACTGTACGGTGGGAAGTTATAATGCAGCATGAACCGCTTGTTATCGGTGTCACCCAGACCATCGATGATTTGATGTTCTCCAAGGGCGCCAAGCGTTGTGATGCTGACTGCTTGGGTTTGTCCACGGGTGAACAACGCGCTCCCATGGGTAAGCTCGAACAGATCCACCTTACTGTTCAATGGTCTGATTTCATCAAGTTTACGCCCATCAGGACGGATCTTCTCATCAACGACGATGCGTCGAATGGTCTCTGCGACCAGTTGATCCACTTTCGATTTTGCATCTTTGATCTTCTGTTTGCGTTCATCTTGATCCAAATCGGCATATTTCTCTTCAAAAACCGATTCGATCTCATCTTTCATCGCACGAATGTCTTCGCCACGTTTTTCGCGGTCAAATGTCCGGACGGTTTTCTCAATGGCATCCTTGAATGTGTCGATGACGTATTGAGCTGGTTCTTCTTCAAGCGTATCGACAACGAAGTCCATTTTCTCCTGGCCGAGTTCCGCAACGATTTCTTTCTGGAAATCACACAATTTCGTAATCCAGCCTTGTGCGAACTCGATCGCGTCGAGCATGGTGTCCTCATCGACTTGTTTCGCACCGGCCTCAACCATGTTGACTGCTTCGGCGGTTCCCGCCACAATCAGGTCGATATCGGAAAGTTCCAGTTCCTCTTCTGTGGGGTTCAACACGAACTCACCCTCGACACGACCGATTTGTACACCGGCGATCGGGCCTTCAAAAGGCATGGGTGAAAGCGCCAGGGTAAGTGAACTACCCAGCATGGCCGTCATCGGTGGTGAATGGTCGGTGTTACCGCTCATGACGGTGTTGATGATTTGGATTTCGTATTGAAATCCCTCCGGAAATAATGGACGGAGTGGACGGTCGATCAAACGAGCCGTCAAGGTTTCCAGTTCTGAAGGTTTTCCTTCACGTTTGAAAAATCCCCCCGGGATTTTTCCAGCCGCATACAATTTTTCTGTGTAGTTGACCATCATAGGGAAGAAGCCCATTGAAGAAGGCTCATTCGCCGCTTGGGTTACTGTGAGTACCGAAGTATCACCGTAATAGACAAGGGCGGCGCTGGTGGCTTGTTTGGCGACTTCGCCAATCTCAACGCGCAGCGGTCTTCCGTTGAAGTCAAACTCGAAAATTTTGGCTTCTGACATTAATTATTCCTACTTTCTACTATCTTCTTTTATCTAGTTAATTATAATACCACAATTTGGTGTTTTAGTATAGTTATATTCATGAAAAAGACAGTTGTGACACTGTCTTTATTTTCTAAGGATGCCATGACCACCATAGACGGGACGAATATCGTTGACGGTAATCATCACATCTTCCTGAAAAGCCCTTAGATGGCTGATGGCCTTGGCCATCTGTTTACGGGGCACATGCATGTAGATGATCTCTTTTCTGTTATCTTTGCCATAGGCATCCGAAGCGGTCACACCGTAACCCATCTCTCTTAGGGCGATGGAGACCCGTTTTCCATGAAGCTTGTTCACGATGGCCTCGATTTTGACGGTACCGATGGCGAGTTTGCTTTCGACGATGCTACCGAAATAATTGCCGAAGGCGAAAGCCAGGGCATAGACGACGACCTTCATCGGGTCGTCGGTGACATCGACCAGCACGGTCGCCGTCAACATGACCCAGATCAGGACCTCGACAAAGCCGATGATGGAGCCTTTCAGTTTCTCACCCTTGGTAATCAAAACGATACGGACGGTCGCCATGCCGACTTCGATGATTTTGATGACGAAGATGAGGGTATATAAAACAAAGGGGTTTAAACTTAAAATATATGACACATGTATCAATCCTTATTGTTTGTGAACTAGTTTTCCGTCAATGAAGACGTGGGTTGGTTTGGTAAGAATGTTCAAGGGATCATTATCCCAGATGACGATATCGGCATCTTTGCCTTTTTTAAGGGACCCGACACGGTCATCGATCTTGTTGAGTTTTGCCGCATCGATGGTTACGGTCCGCATGGCCTTTTCAGGGTCGAGACCACCTTTGACGAACAACGCAAGTTGCACCAGGGTATGTTCCAGCCCGACAACCGGATGATCGGTCATGATTGCGAAGGGAATGTTGTAATCATCGAGAATTTTGGCACTCGCGAAGGATTTGTTGCGTACTTCGTATTTCGAGGCGGCGACGAGGGTTGGTCCCAATATGACAGGGTAACCACTGCGTCTGACGCTTTCGGGAATCAGATGTGCTTCACTGCCGTGATCGATGGTGATATCAAGATTGAACTCCTTACCGATGCGGATGGCGGTCATGATATCATCCGAACGATGGGCGTGAATCTTGACGCGCAGACCTTCAAAAACAGGCATCAAGCTATGGAGTTTCATATCGAAAGCGGGTTTGTCGGATGTCGCACCACTTTGCTCGTATGTTTTGTGTTTGGCATGATATTCCTGTGCGCGGGTTAGCCATTCGCGCATCAATGCGGCCGAGGCCATCCGTGTGGACGGACTTTTTTTCTGACCGCTGTAGACCCGTTTCGGATTCTCCCCAAGCGCCATTTTCATTGTGACTTTCTCCCGTAGCAGCATGTCATCCACGGTTTCACCGACGGTCTTGTAGGCATCGAAGGTCCCACCGATTACGTTGGCGCTTCCCGGACCGCTCACAACGGTTGTAACACCGCTTTCCATCGCTTTTTTTAGCGCTGTGTCATGCGGATAGAAGCTATCCAGGCCCCGCAGTTCAGGATAGATGGGGTGGGTCATCTCGTTGGTGTCGTTGCCCTCGAACTGAATGCCTTCTTCCGCGATGCCGACGTGGCAGTGCGGATCGACAAGGCCCGGGGTGACGATGTTGTTTTTGGCATCAATGACTGTCGCCGTGTCATAGGCGCTCAGATCGATATCAGTACCGATGCGGTCGATTTTACCGTCTTTGATGATGATGGTGGCTTTTTCAAGTGGCGCGTCTTCCATTGTGTGCAAGGTGCAGTTCTTAATGATTGTCATCAGTAATCTCCTCATTTAGTTTTTCTTTTTCCTTGGCGTCCAGCGCCAATCTATCTTCATTGAGTTCCTTGAAGTAATTGAATGTCGTCCGGATCATACCGGTGATGGGAATGGCCAAAATGATACCGACCACACCGAACAGATAACCGAAGAACACGAAAGAGCTCAGAACAAGCAAGGGATGCAGTTTCGTCTCTTTACCCATGATTAACGGTTGGGCGACGTTGTTTTGGATGATTTGTCCGACAATGACAGCGGCGGTGATGACCAGGGGGGCGAAATCACCGAACATGAGCGTATCATCGGTCAAGCTGTACAACACCGGCAGAATCATGGCGATGAAGGGACCGACATAAGGTACGATATCGAAAAAGCCCAGCATGAAACCGAACAAGATGCTTCTTTCCTTGAAACCGAGGATCCAGAACATGATCATGAACGCGATTGCCATGATGGTCATGGTGATGAAACGACCGTTGAAGTACTGTTCAATGACACGGTTCGCGCGTTTGAGGAGTTCAATGACATGGTGGCGAACCTTTTTGGGAAAGACCATGACGACACCCTTGTAGATCCTGTCTCTGTCATTGAGGATGAAAAACAGGAAGACCGGGACGAGCACAATGGTTATGATGATGGTGGTGACACTTTGGAAAATACCGAAAATATCGATTTCGTATTCCGCAAGATTTTCAAGGGACAAGGTTTGAATGACACCATCGAACAGATTATACAAAAACTCGTTTCGATCAAGAAACTGGGTGATTGCCGATTCGACGCGGGGCCAATCGTTTTCAATGAAAATGATGGTCTGTTGGTAGATCAGGTTACCGGCGTAACTGATGAAGAAGAACATCAAAACACCGACACCGCTTAGAATCAGTATGGTATTCACCATCCGATGTTTGAATCGGAGTTTCTTTTCCAGCAGCTTGAAAAGCGGCGCCAGCAGATAGCTGATGAACAGCGCAATCGAGAAAGGCAAAATGATCGATGTGGCGGCTTGCATGAAACGGGTGATAAAATTACCGAAAACAAGCATAAACAGGTATAGAACCAGTAAAATGACGGCCACAAGACCGAAATTGACCAGATAGCGAATCTGTTTGGGATAGTCTTTCATGACGTTCCTCCTTTGCACTCAACCCCATTTTAACATGAAACAAAGCGGAGTCCCTCTAAAAGAATAAAAAAACAGGCGCACATACGCCTGTTTGTCTTAACGTCTCAATCCGAGCCTTTTAATCAATGTACGGTAGCGTTCGACGTCTTGGCTCATCAAATATTTCATGAGATGACGACGGCGGCCTACTTTCATCAAAAGCCCACGACGCGAATGATGGTCGTGCTTATGCGTCTTAAGGTGTTGGTTCAGGCTTTCGATTTCTTTGGTAAGAATGGCGATCTGCACTTCCGGTGAACCGGTGTCGCCTTCCTTGACACGGTATTCCTCTACCAATTTTTGCTTTTGCTCTTTACTAAGCATCTTTTTTCCTCCTTGGGTTGCTATTTTGTCCCCTGGAACTTCGTAAAACGCTGGAGAACGTTAAACCAAGTAACAGGCGCGGAAATTATTATAGCACACTTCAACGATTATGCAAGTCGAAACATCATAATTTGTAAAGAAAATGACGGGCTTTCTTACCATCACGCATCAACGGGTCGACAAACACTACGAGCACAGTGAATCCGATCATGATCATCATCCCGATTTCAATGCCGCCACCGCTGAGCGGCAAGACATATTGCGAGGCATTGACGCTGGTGTGCATGATGATCGCAAGCAAGACACTGGCTTTGCTACGGATATATACCCAGGTGAAAAGAACGGCAAGCGGCACATTCCAGACAAAACGTACGAGTGCGTCTGTGACCCCGGTTTCAAAACTTCCGGTTTCATAGAAACCATTGAAGTGCAACGGCACGTGCCACAAAGACCATACGAAACCGATGAACAATCCCAATAGAATCGGATTGTAGTTCTCCAGCAGCGTCGACGTCAAAAAACCGCGCCAACCCAGCTCTTCACCGATAGAGCCGCCGAAAACGGCGAAGACAACAATGGCCAGAACCATCATGAGCAGGTTGGTTAAGACGCCGCCGAAGTGGTAGTTGGTCATCACTGTGCCACCGAGATTATGATCGATAAGCGAGCCGACAAGGACCATCGCCGGAAAAAGCAAAGCAGCGATGAAAATCCATCTGCGGTGGTGCTTGTAGGAGACAGCCGATGAACATAGTGGTATATCGGCCCTGTGCTTGATGGCCATGCCGATCACGTAGGCCGCAACATCCGCCAAAATCAGACCGACAAGCACACTCGGGATATCGTAGGTCATCTCAAAAATCGAGGGCATCGCGAAGATGATCATCGAACCGGTTACCAGAAAGATGCTCAGGTGCAATCTGATATCGGGCATGAGACTGCGTCCCTCAAGCTTGAAAGTGATTAAAATAGCCGCAAGTGAAGGTCCGAAGGCGCCTGTCATATCGAGCAGACGCTGGACGTCTTCACGCCCGAAACTTAGCACGGGCGAGCTGATCCAGATCAGCCATGAAAACAGAAAGGAAAGCAGGATGAACGCAAAAGCGGGATTCCGTTTATAAAGCGTCATCATCAATGACCACATCCTTCAACATACTTAAAGTCACGACTTCGTCTTCTTTGATCGCATCGATCAATGCCTGTGTCGAATCGAACTTTTTCTCGTCACGCAAGCGTTTGATGAAGACCGTTTCAATCGTCTCACCATAGATTGTCTTGTCGAAATCGAACAGATAGGACTCTACACTGATCTTATGGGTACGGTTCAACGTCGGATTGAACCCGATCGAACTCATGGACTTATGCCAACGACCGTTGAACTTGCTCATGGTCGCATAGACGCCCCGTTTGGGAATCAGGTATTCACCAACATCGATGTTCGCGGTGGGATAATTGATGGTACGACCACGCTTGTTGCCATGGACGACCGTACCTTTTATACGGTAATAATGGCCGAGAATGGCTTTCACTTCATCTACGTGTCCACCCCGGATCAGATCACGGATGTAGGTAGAACCGATTTTGAATCCGTCACGGGTTTGCTCTTCTATGACCACTGTTTCAAACGGTGCGTGTTTCTTGAGTGTATCGACATTGCCACGCGCTCGAAGGCCGAAAGTGAAATCGAATCCGCATACGAGGCATTCGAGGGGTTTTAGATACTGCTCGATGAAAACAAGGGGATCCAATGCCGCTTTTTGCTTATCGAACTCGATCAGATAGATCACATCGACACCGAAAGTTTTCAACTTGTTCATCTTTTCATCAAAAGGCGTGAGATAGTAGTACTCGATATCGAGTAGAACATGTTTGGGATGTTTATCGAAAGTGATCACCGCTTTTTTCAATCCACGTTCATCCGCAATGGCGATCATACGTTTGATCAACGCCTGATGCGCCAGATGGACACCATCAAAAAAGCCGATGGCGGCGGCGGTGTTCGGTGCGATGGCTTTGCCGTTCAACGGTACGATTTTCATACAGATCCGTCCTTTGTCATATGAAAACCCTGGTGGGTTTGTATAGTTTCTTATCTGTTTTTTCATAAATTGCAAGCAAGGTTTTATCTTTATCGATCAGTTTGATGATCTCTGCGTGTGCATCAAGATTCAATTTCTGTCCATGGGTGATGCGCTTTACCATGGCATCGGTGGCAAGCACGGAGCTGAAGCCTTCCAAGGCATCGTTCAAACCGATCAACTCAATTGCACCCCGTTTGAGATCCTCCATTTTGAAAGCATCATCCAACGTGAATCTACCGGATTGTGTCCGGTGGATCCGGGTGGTATGGGCGACGGTTCCAAGTTTCTTTGCGATATCCAGGGCCAGTTGTCGGACATAAAGGCCTTTGGAACACGAGACTTTGAGATCGATGGCAGGCAGGCCATCAATTTTTCTCAATTCCGAGGTTTTTTCTAGTTTGTAAATCGTTGTCTTACGAGGTTTGACTTCAGGGATCGGTTGGTTCTTACGGGCATATTCATAAAGCTTTTTTCCCTTGACTTTAACTGCCGAATATGAGGGTGGTATCTGTTCATAGGATCCGATGAATGTTGCCAGCACTTCTTCTAGTTTCGAAAAGTCCTCCACCTGTTTTTCGAGTGTAACTTTACCGGTATGATCAAGCGTATCGGTCTCCTGATTGAAAGCCACGCTGAATTCATAGGTCTTATTATCCTGATTGAGATATTGCATGATCTTCGTGCCTTTGTTCACACCAAGAACCAAAACGCCGGAAGCGGCGACATCCAAGGTGCCGGCATGGCCGACTTTCCTTGTGTCCAGTGCCATGCGCACCTGATTTACGCAATCGTGTGAACTCATGTTCGTTTCTTTATTCAGTACGAGTATTCCGTCCATATTATCACCGTATCCATTATACACGAAAGCAAGGTCAAAACCAATGCAATCCATAAAAAAAGCGGTGTCCCATCAGGAACACCGCAGACTGTCAAATTCGAATGATTAAGCGTTTCTAACCCAGTCGACCAGCGCGTCTTTCGGCATGAAGCCAGCTTTTTGACTGACGACTTGACCATCTTTGAGCACAAAGAGCGAGGGGATTCCCTGCACACCATATTGTTGTGCAAGACCGATGTTTTCATCGACGTTGACCTTCACGACTTTGATGTCTTCGTTTTCAGTGGCGACTTGTTCTAAAACCGGACCGATCATTTTACATGGTCCACACCAGTCGGCATAGAAATCAAGCACGACGAGGCCGTCTTTCACTTTTTCGTCCAAATTGGTACTATCTGCATAAACTACAGCCATTTCCATTCCTCCTTAATTGATGACTATTGTCACTTTACATCTGTCATTATACATAGTTTTAACGATAAATACAATTGTTTTGCCCACATAATCGCAGTATTTTTGTATGCGAATCATTCGGTGAAATAAACAATGGTAGCTCCTTGTCCGCCTTCGCTGCCTTCGCCGTCCCTGTGGCGCACGACGTGCGGGCTTTGTGCGACCTTATCCTTGACCATTTTTCTTAGCGCCAGGGTACCGAAGCCGTGGATGATTGTGGCATAGGGTTGTTTTGACAATGCACAATCATCCAGGTATTTCTCAAGTGCTTCCTCGGCTTCATGGACGCGCATACCACGGAGATCCAGTGTGGATTGTGTGGTTTTTCTCGGTGTTTTGGTAGTGGTTTTTTCAGTCTGTTTTTCCTGTTTTGGTTGTTCGGCGTACTCAAACGCGTCTTCGTGGAAGACACTGGAGAGCGTGCCCATGTTGATGAGCCATTGTTTGCCTTTTTGTTTTTTCGCAAGTTCACCGTAACGGTTGTATTTGAGGATGTAGACCTTGTCGCCGACTTTGTAGGTATGATCCTTTGTTTTGGAGCTCTGCGTTTTCGCTTCGGGTTGCAACGATTTGGCCTGATGTTTCTTTTCCGCAAGCTCGTGCGCCTTGAATGATTTGGTTTTCATGGCCTCGAGTTCGGATATCAAGGTTTCTGCTTGCATGCGTAGTTGAGCGAGTTCCTTATTGGTTTCGAGCATCACTTTTTCCTTGAGTTTCTCGCGTTCGTTCTGAAGCCGTTTCTTCTCGGCTTTGAGCGCGTCGGTTTCTGTTTGCAGTTCATGGTTCTTCTTTTCATAATCGCTTAAGGTTTCTTCAAGACGTTTGCTTTCCTTTTTCAGTTTGTCTATCAGTTCGCTGACTTCGCTTTTTTGGGTAAGCACCATGTTTTTGGCGTTTTCAATGACGCTATCTTCAAGACCCAGCCGACTCGAAATCAAGAAAGCGTGTGATTCACCTGGGGTTCTCAACAATAATTTATAGGTCGGTTTCAAGGACGTCTCGTCGAACTCGACCGAGGCGTTCATGATGAAGTCCTCAGTATAGGCATACGCTTTCAGTTCCGGATAATGTGTTGTCGCTACAACCATGCTGTTTTTGGTCGAAAGATGCGAAAGGATGCTCATTGCCAGACTCGAGCCCTCTTTCGGGTCGGTCCCACTACCGAGTTCGTCCAACAGGATCAGATGATTGTCATCATAGTGCTCGATGATGTCGACAATGCGTTTCATATGGGATGAAAAAGTCGAGAGGGATTGCTCGATTGATTGCTCATCGCCGATATCGGCCCTGATGCTGTTGAATATCCTGAATTCACTGCCTTTGAGCGCCGGAATCATCATCGCACTTTGGGCCATGAGCGTCAAGAGACCGATGGTTTTCAGCGTTACCGTCTTGCCGCCGGTGTTCGAGCCGGTGATCACCATCATGCGTTTATCTTCATCGAAGGTGATGGTGTTGGCGACCACTTCCTTTTTCGGGATCAGGGGATGACGGGCTTTGATGAAATTGACGGTACTACCGATTATTGGAATGGTCCCTTCGATATCATAGCCGAATTTCGCTTTGGCGAAGACCGTATCGAGGTGCGTGAATATTTTCGTATTCGCCTTCAAGGGCTCGATATGTTTTGCGACTTCATAGGATAACGCCAGCAAGAGTCGTTCGATTTCCTTGACCTCGTCGTTTTCCAGCCGCAGTTTCTTCGCTGTCAGTTTCTGAATGCTTTCCGGTTCGATAAAAACCGTTTCGCCGCTGCTAGAATAATCGAGAATGGCGCCTTTGACATTGTTCTTGTCGCTCAGTCTGACCGGAATCACGTAACGGTCGTAGCGAATGGTAAACAATTTTTCTGTGAGTTTCTTGCTTTCTTTATTCAAGATATTCTCGAGCGTTTCCTTGATTTTCCTGTCGGTCTGGTTGCGTTCGATACGGATCCGACGCAAGGTATCCGAAGCATCATCCCTGATGTTGCCGCGGGCATCGAAGATCCGGTCGATTTCAGCTTTCAGTTCGTGTAGGACAATCAAGGCATCACCATGTGCTTCTATCTCGAAAGTCGCATCTATGGATTCGGGGAACCGTCTCAAATCTCGTTTCATACGTTTTGCCGCATCGATGTGCGCTGCAATCCTCATGAAATCATCGGTGTCGATCTGCGCTTGGATTCGCGCACGATTCAATGCTTCATCCAACGAATGGATGCCACCGAATGCGGGTGTCGAATCGTCTTGGACATACTGAAAAGCCTCCGAGAGTTCATGGAATGCTTCATTGAGTTTCTGTTCGTTTTTCAAAGGCTTCAATTTGCTGATGGCAGCTTTGCCATCATTTGTCTGCGCTTTGTCCTTGAGCATCGCCAATATTTTGTCGTATTCAAGGATTTTCAAATCATAACGCATAATAATCACGTCCTCAATCTATTATTTTATCAAATTTCGTGGTAAAATAAAGGAAAGGAAGTGAAAAAGATGAATTTTGTCATGGAACTCAACGACAAACAAACAAAGGCTTTGATGGATTTTTATCGTCACAACGTTAAAATATCCCCGCAACCCCACATTACCGCCATGATCAAGGATGATAATCTGACAATTACGATCTATGCTTCCCACAAGGTCATGTTCCAGGGTAAAGAAGCCGAGGAAGCCTTTTTCTTTTGGCATGAAAATTTCGATCTCCCCATGCCGCCGGAGTTGACCAAACCCAAGATAAAGGACGATTATTTCATTCCTTCCATCGGTAGCGATGAATCGGGTGTCGGTGATTATTTCGGGCCCTTGACGGTATGTGCAGCCTATATAAAAGACGAAGATAAGGACTTCTTGCTGGAAAACAATGTTCGCGATTCGAAACTGCTGAGCGACAAGCAGATCATCGAAACCGCTCCGAAACTTATGAAACGGGTGGTTTATTCCCTACTGGTACTCAACAACAAAAAATATAACAATCTCATCAACAAGGGGTATAACGCCAATACACTGAAAGCCTATCTTCATGCACAGACACACAAGAAAATGCTGTTGAAAACCAAGGACAGACCGAAAATCGTCGTCGACCAGTTCTGCAGTGAAAAGACATACTTCAATTATCTAAAAGCCTTCAAGGATCCGATCAAACCGGACCTGTTCATCACAAAAGCCGAAAGCGCCTATGCCTCGGTTGCTGTTGCCAGCATCATCGCCCGCTACGCGTTTTTGATTCATTTGAAACGTCTCAGCGATGAAACGGGTATCAGGCTCCTCAAAGGCGCAAGCATCAAAGTAGACAACCTCGCTTCGAAACTGATCAAGCAAGGTGGCATGAACGCACTCAACAACATTGCAAAGATCCATTTCAAGACGACCGAAAAAGCTAAAGCGCTTCTTGATAGCAACAACCCGACCTATTGAAAGCAAAAGAACGCCGATATCAGCGTTCTTTTTTTTCTTTATAATGGTTTTGCCTGATAAAAGTCATGACTGTATTTCCGTTTTTTGATTGCAACACGACCTCATCGATCAAATGACCGACGATCTCCAACTCACTTTTGCTGTCGATGTCACCAATCAATTCCCACCCGTAGGTCTCAATCTCGAGTTCGCGCGGGCGGTCCATCTTCTCACGGACATGTTCGACCAGATCCACCGGCAGCAATTTCGTTTTGGTTGTCAAAAGGATCTTGTCTTTCCTGATTTCGGTATGAATGTCGAAATCACTCAGACCGTGCATCATGAAGAATAAAGATACCTCCCTGATTATGACGCTGATGATCCGCATCTCTAATTTGTTCATGCTTCCGCCTCCTCTTTTCCGTTATTTTTCATAATCGCTTCTAAAAACGGCACCAGCGACGCCGCGACAAACCCTGCCGCAAAACCATTGTTATATAAATCGAATCCACCCTGGAAAAAATAGGCCAGCGGGGTGATGATGATGTGAATGAACCCTGCGAGGATACCGATGAAGAAACCGAACCTTCCCGCAATCGGTGCCACCGCTGTAACAAACAGAATCGCGATTGCCATGCCGACTTCGTCCAAGGAATAGACCGGGGACAGCAAAGCCCCGAGCAAAGCCCCGAGCATGACGGGTATACAGTTCTTCGGGTGTTTCCCGAAGGCACCGAACCCCATGACCGTAAGGATACCGCCCATGACGGGTCCGTTGATTTCAATACGCAGCACTGTCAGGAACAGTAACGCGACAATCCCCAAAAGCCCGACATTGAGCATGGTAGGGGCGCGGCCATAATCGCGGATGAAATCGGAGACGAGGCGTCCGGAGCTGTTGAGAAGTTTCGGGTATTTCTTCAG
>SLJL01000004.1 GCA_007135105.1 Candidatus Izemoplasma sp. | reverse complement strand
GTATGTTTGTTGCCATACCGACCGCGATGCCCGTACCACCGTTGACAAGGAGGTTGGGGAACTTAGCCGGTAGGACTTCCGGTTCTTTCTCGGTACCGTCATAGTTCTCGATGAAAGTGATTGTTTCCTTGCGGATGTCCTTGAGCATTTCGGCACTGAGTTTATGCATTTTCGCTTCGGTGTAACGCATGGCTGCTGCACCGTCTCCATCGATCGAACCGAAGTTTCCGTGGCCATTGACCAGCGGGTAACGGTAGGAAAAGGGTTGGGCCATTCGTACCATGGCGTCGTAGATCGCGGAATCGCCATGCGGGTGGTATTTACCCATGACATCCCCGACGATCCGGGCGGATTTCTTATAGGCCTTATCCGGCGTAACCCCGAGTTCGTCCATCCCGTAGAGAATCCGGCGATGCACCGGCTTCAATCCGTCACGTACATCCGGAAGTGCCCGCGAGACGATGACGCTCATGGCGTAACTCAGAAAAGAGGTTTTCATTTCACTGCTGATGTTGATGTCGCTTATTTTATCAAACGAAGTTGGTTTCATAGCATCCATATTATATCGCTCCTAGATATCAAGGTTTTTCGCGTATGCGGCATTTTTCTGAATAAAATCGCGACGAGGTTCCACTTCGTCCCCCATCAGCATATCGAAGATACGGTCGGCGTCCATGGCATCTTCCATGGTCACTTTGAGCAGGGTTCTGAATTCGGGATCCATCGTGGTCTCCCAGAGTTGGTCCGGATTCATCTCCCCGAGTCCTTTGTATCGTTGTGTCTGTGCGCGTTTTGACAAGGCTTTCTGTTTTTCTTCCATTTCAGCTTCGGTGAAGGCGTAATCGACATATTTTCCCTGTTGCAACTTATAAAGCGGCGGTTGGGCGATGTAGACATAGCCTCGTTCGATGAGCGGGCGCATGTAGCGGAAGAGAAAGGTTAGCAGCAATGTCCTGATATGCGCACCGTCGACATCGGCATCCGTCATGATGACAATTTTATGGTATCGGGCCAGATCGGCATTGAACTCATCGCCGATGCCTGTACCGAAAGCGGTGATCATCGACAGAATTTCCTTGTTGGCGAGAATTTTATCCAGTCTTGCCTTTTCGACATTCAGGACTTTCCCGCGTAGCGGCAATATCGCCTGGAAACCTGAGTCTCTGCCCTGTTTGGCGGATCCGCCGGCAGAATCACCCTCGACGATGTACAGTTCAGCTTTGGAAGGGTCCTTTTCGCGGCAATCGGCGAGTTTGGAAGCGAAGCCGAGCCCGTCAAGCGGACTCTTGCGTCTGGTGGCTTCCCGTGCTTTTTTCGCCGCAAGCCGTGCTCGTGATGCCAGGAGCGCTTTTTCGATGATGATGCGGGCGGATTGCGGGTTTTCCATCAAGTAGCGTTCCAGACCTTCTGAGAGGATCTGGGCGACAATCCGTCTGACTTCGGTCGACCCGAGTTTCCCTTTGGTCTGACCTTCAAACTGGGGATCGGGGTGTTTGACGCTGATGATGGCCGTCAACCCTTCTCGGGTGTCGTCTCCAAGTAAAGATTCATCCTTCTTGAAGATGTTGTTGGTCTTCCCGTAGGTGTTCAAGACTCTGGTCAACGTCATTCTGAAGCCTTCTTCATGTGTTCCCCCCTCGATGTTGTGGATGTTGTTGGTAAAGGGGAAGATGTTCTGGTTGAAGGCGTTGTTGTACTGCATGGCGATTTCAACGACAATGTCCTCGACTTCGCCTTCAGCGTAGATAACATCTTCATGCAGGCTGTCTTTGTTTTTATTCAGATATTCGACATATTCCTTGATACCACCGTCGTAGCGGTAGGTATCGCTGATTTCTTCGCTGTTGCGCAGATCGATGAGCTTGAAGGTGATGCCCTTGTTCAAAAACGCCATCTGCTGAATGCGTAAGCGTAGGGTTTCATAGTCATAGACATGGCATTCCTTGAAGACTTCTCGGTCAGCTTTGAACGAGATTCTTGTTCCGGTTTTGTCGGTGGGTCCGCGGTCTTCAAGTGTGCATTGTGTGATGCCTCTTTCATACCGTTGATAGTATTCGATGCCGGCACGATGGATTTCCACTTCCAACCATTCTGAAAGCGCGTTGACGACACTCGCCCCCACACCGTGCAGCCCACCGGAGACTTTGTAGGTCTTGTTGTCGAATTTCCCCCCGGCATGCAGCGTAGTCAGAATTGTTTCGACAGCTGGCAGGTTCGTTTTCGGATGGGTATCCACCGGAATGCCGCGCCCGTTGTCGGTGACTTCAATGATTTCGTCCTTCAGGATTTTAATGTCGATGGTATCGGCATAACCGGCAAGCGCTTCATCGACAGAATTATCGATGATCTCCCAGACCAGGTGATGTAGACCACGCGGTCCGGTGGAACCGATGAACATACCGGGACGTTTTTTGACAGCTTCTAACCCTTCTAGAATTTGAATGTTGCTGGAATCATAGATCTGATCCATTCGTGTCCACTCCTTCGATGGTGCCTGATTTTATCTTGATGACCTTATAATGGTCCAAAACGGTTACATCAATATTGGCTAGTTCGGTTGTGGTAATGAAAATCTGCGCTTTTTTATCCAGTAGCGTAAGCAGGTTTTTCTGATGATGCCGGTCCAGTTCGGAAAACACATCATCCAGCAAGATGATCGGTGTCACCTTCTTTTCTTGCTTGAAATAATCGATCAAAGCAAGTTTCAAGGCAAGTGTCAAAGTTCTTATTTGTCCTTGCGATGCGATTTTCCGTACCGGTTGACCGGCAAAGAAAAAAGCGCATTCGTCACGGTGCGGTCCGACGGTTGTCGTTCCAAGCGCAATGTCGACGGTCTGTTTGTTCTTGTAGCTTTTATCGCACCCATCCAATAACGAAGGCTCATATTCGATTCTAAGATCGTTTTTACCGCTTAAAGCTTTGAATATCGGTTGCACGTATGTGATGAGTTCCTCGAGGAAGACTTTCCGTTTTTCGGTAATCTTCTTGGCGTAGTGCCACAACTGTTCACTCAGCACATCAAGCAGAATCAAGTCGTCGCTCTTTTTTTTCTGTAGTCGTTTCAGGTGCTCGTTTCTTTCTTTCAATAGTTTGCGATACTGATTCAGGTGATAGACGTAATGCCGGTTTATCTGCGATAGCGCCAGATCGATGAAGCGTCTTCTTTCACTGGGTGAACCCTTGATTAAAAAAAGATCCTCCGGCGCAAACATCACCACATTGAGCAACCCCATGTAATCGGAGAGTCGTTTGTATTCTATGTGGTTGTGTATCGCTTTTTTGCCTTCTTTTGAAATGACAAGCTGCAGATGAAGCTTCTTATCACCATTTTTGGCTTGAGCGGTGATTTTTGCGAAATCATCACCTTCCTTGATCAACGCTGTATCAAAGGTCGTCTTGTGGCTTTTTGTGACGACAAGGGTGAAAATGGCTTCGATCAAAGAGGTTTTTCCTTGTGCGTTATCGCCGGTGATGATGTTGATGTTGGGTGAAAAATCGATACGTAGCGAATCATAAGGACGGAAATGTTTCAGCTCCAGGGTTTCAATCTTTTGCATGTTCGACTTCGAAGGTACCGCTACCTTCAATATTGACTTTTTGGCCGGGATAAAGTTTTTTTCCTCGACGGGTTTCGGGTTCGCCATCCACACGGATCAAACCCTCTGCGAGAATAGCCTTGATTTCACCGCCGCTGGCGGCGATATTGATGAATTTCAGGAATTGGCCCAAAGTTATATATGGTGTTGTTATGGTGATTTTTTCCATCCAATCACGCTTTCTTTCTTATATATATATTTATACTAGTATTATATAATAACTACAGTAATAAAACAACAGGTTGAAGGCATAAAAAGCCATAAAAAAACCACGCCGCTAAGCGTGGTTTGTATCTTTAGTCGGTTTTGACCGGTAAGATCAGTTGTAACATGTCCTCATCGTACTCACCAGTAATGATGAACGGTCTGATTTCACCAGTGAATTTCACGGTCACTTCGCTCGAATTGAAAACCCTGAGTGATTCAAGGATGTATTTCGAGCTGAAGGCGATTTTCAAAGGTGAGCCTTTAATCTCATCGACCGGATAGACTTCCTCGAGCACACGGCCGATTTCGGGTGAATTAGAAGAGATCTCGACCACATCGTCTTGTCTGACGTTGAGTTTGACGATGGCGTTCTGGCCGTCACGACTTGAAAGGAGACTTGCTCTTTCAATGGCGGTAATAAGTTGTTC
>SLJL01000064.1 GCA_007135105.1 Candidatus Izemoplasma sp. | reverse complement strand
ATGCATCCTACGCGGTCTATCGCATGCGTCTACCTCTGAAAGGAGGAAACTAGAATGGAGCCACTTATCTTCGTCGGCTTCGCGGTGCTGTTTTCGTTGCTGACACATCAAGTTCGCAAAGCCTTGCCGCAAAGACTGAAGTTTATGCTACTTCTGATTTCCGCTTTCTACTTCACCGTTTCACTTTTCATATTTTTCCTGCTGGTGATTACACAAGGGAACATCCAAAACGGACTGCTTTGGCTATACCTCGCGTTCGGTTTATTCTATGCATCATTGTTTTCATTCATAGTGTGGCTTTATGATCTTATAAAACACAACCGGAGGTCAAGATGAAAAAGAAAATAGAAAACTGGCTTTATCAACACGCTAGAGATTTGGAGCAAGCGCGTTATGATTATCATTTCAAGCAGGGGGACAAAGCCCGTATCATTAAAACGCTACGTCAGTACCAAAACACCGATGGCGGTTTCGCCCACGGCTTGGAACCGGATTTCACCACGCCCGCAAGCAATCCGATCGACACCTGGACAGCCACAAGAATCCTTGACGAACTAAGCTTGGAATCCGCCCACCCGATGATAAAAAGAATCCTTGATTATCTGGAAAAGACACCGCATATGAAAGACGGTCTTTACTATTTCCGCATTCCCGATAACAACAATCATCCCCACGCACCGTGGTGGCACTATGAACCCGGAAAAGAAACAGAAGGCTATAACCCCACAGCCAGTCTCTTGGGTTTCAGATTCGTCCACACTGCTACGGGCGCGAAAAAGGACCAAATTCGGCTGGAAGTCGATCAAGCGATCCGATACTTTCTAAACAACCAAATCACCGAAATGCACGAACTGAGATCCTTCGTCGAGCTGTATCACTACATAAGACCCGCTATCAACCATCCGATGTTCTTTGAAAAACTGAAAGACCAGATTCTCATGACAGTGGAGAAAGATCCTGCCATGTGGTTTGATTCCTATTGTGCGAAACCCTCACAATTGATCATCAATCCCGAAACACCGGGCTATGAGATCATGAAACCGCTCGTTTTCAAGGAACACACCATCCTCAAACAACAAATCGAAACGCGCGACATCTGGGAAATCGAATGGACGTGGGGTCAGTATCCTGAGGCCTTCCTGAAAGCGAAACAGGCATGGGAAGGCATCCGGGCGCTGGAAAATCTAATCCGCTTCAAACGTTTTTCCGAGCTGTGAACTAAAACGGTGTAAAGATTGACACTGTCATGAATAAGTGTTAGTATCAGTAAACAATGAAACTTTATAGAAGAGGCAGCGGTTAAAAAGAGTATGCAAAAGCAGAAAGGGTTAACCGCCGAAGCGCAGGCTGGTGCCATGCTTAAGAAGCATGGAACTGTTTTCAAAGGAAGCCCATTTCTTTGAAAGTGTGCTTTTATAAAGTGGGGCTAGTGTTTTTGCCTGTCCCATGAGCCTCCGCTCATGGTTTTTTATTACACAGGAGTGACGATAATGGATAACAGCAAAACGACTTTCGAAACCATCCGCACCACCAGACGCATTCTCCATCAGATACCGGAACTGGGCTATGATTTACCCAAAACCCATGCGTATTTGAAAGAACAACTCGAATCCTACGGTTATGAACCGACCACCGTTGCACAACACGGTCTGGTCGCTGTTAAGAAAGGCCGCGGTGACTACGGCATCGCTTTCAGGGCCGACATGGACGCCCTGCCCATCAAAGAGGATACCAATCTGAACTTCAGATCGAAGCACACGGGCAACATGCATGCTTGTGGTCATGACGGTCATATGGCGATGTTGCTCGGTCTAGCTGAAAGATTGTCATCCAATGACACGCTGCCTTTCGATGTGATGTTCGTTTTCGAACCGGCAGAAGAGACCTATGGCGGTGCGAAGGATATCATCGCGACCGGCCTTTTCAAGCAACACAATATCCAGGCTATCTTCGCTTTGCATCTGGATCCGGAACTGGAAGAAGGAAAACTCGGCATCGCCGATGGCATCATGACAGCTCAAGATGGCGACTTCGATATGACAATCACAGGCATCAACGCCCATGGGACCCAACCACATCAGGGATCGGACGCTGTCTTGGCGGCGGCGAATCTCATTCAACAATACCACACCATCATCAGCCGTAGTGTCGACCCGATCAAATCCGGTAGCATCAACATCGGTACCGTCATTGCTGGAGAAGGCCGTAATATCCTGGCGAATCAAGTTTCTTTAACCGGTAGCATCCGCGCTTTTGACATGACCACTTTCGAACTGTTGAAGACACGAATGCGTCAAATCGATCAAGGAATCGAAGCCGCTTTCAACATCCGGATAAACAACCGCATCACCACCCTACACCCGCCTGTTTATAACGATCATACGCTATTTGGAACGTTTTGCGCCACTTTCGGTAATCAGGAAGTCACCATCCTGAAACCGATGATGCTTGCCGAGGACTTTTCCTACTACCAGCAAGTCATGCCGGGTCTTTTTATCATGCTAGGCGCGAAAAACGTACCGGAAGGTTTCATCCATCCTTTACACTCATCGAAATTCAACTTTGATGAAGCGGTTCTTCTAAAGGGCATCGAAACCTTCGAAAGACTCATTGACATGATGGCAGGCATCCGAGTATAAACAATCCGTCCTGCATGTTATACTGAAAAAAAGGAGGCAAAACTTGAAAAAAATCGCCCCTTACATGCTTTCGATTTTCATCGGTAGTCTGGCAGTTTTCTCCTATACGTACGGATTTTGGCTGACCTTCTCTCAAGTCACAATCGGACCCGTTGTCATGCTTGCCGGCCCGGTCATCCTCATCAGCTACATCCTGATTATTGTTTTCCTTCCGAAAATAAACAAGGAACTGGAAAAAGAAATCCTGTTTCACTACCGGGTCTCCCTGCTTGCGGTTCCCATCGGATTCTTTGTCATCCAAGCTCTCGTTAACTTCTTGGACTGAAAACAAAGTGCATGCTTTAGAACATGCACTTTTTACTTTTATAAAGCTGATAATCTGGTATAATGTGAATAGAAAATTTTAAGGAGATAAGCATGGATAATAGAACGCTGGATAACAAAAAAGCCTGGGAACAGGCTTATGACCATCGTAATTACGATGAAAACACCGTCATTGAAATTTTGAAAACAAACCCGACCAGGTACTTGAATGCCGATCTGAAACCCATCTTGGATACCACCATCAAACCCGGCAACACGGTGATGCAGTTTTGTGCGAATAACGGTAGGGAACTTCTGGCCATCGCCAAACATTATGATGTCAAAGGCATCGGCTTCGATCTCGCGGCAAACATGGTCAAAAGCGCCAATGAAAAAGCAGCTCTTCTTAACCTCGACGCCATCTTTCATGCGACCGACATCCTTGATATCCCGGTCACATTCGCCAATCAGGCCGACGTTCTGGTGCTTACCGTCGGCACAACAGCATGGTTCAAGGATATTCAGGCCTTTTTCAACAAGTGCCATCAAGTGCTGAAACCAGGCGGCATTCTCATCCTACACGAAATCCACCCGGTCGTACTCATGTTGGCCGCCGAGGGTGAAGACAACTATGACGCCAATCTACCCAACAATCTCGTCAATGATTACTTTGATAATAAAGAATGGGTATCCACCGCTGGTATGGGCTATATGAGCAGCCTGGAAAAGTCGTATCCCTTTTTCGACTATTCCCACACCATCGCCGATCACCTAAACGCTATCATCGATAGCGGCTTAACCATTCGCACCTTCAACGAATCCCCAATTGACTACGGTACCATATTCGGCAAGAAGATACCAAAAGGTGTTCCCTTATCCATGGTGATCATCGCCACCAAATAACTCAAACAAAAAGGCCATCTGAAAATGGCCTTTTGTATCATCAAAGTTGTCGACATGACAGCATTTGATTGTAGGGGATACCCCCATGTGCTATAATGTAGGTTAGAATACGGCTTTATTCTAGGAATGCAAGCCTTCACGGTACTCTTTTAAAATCCCGTAAGCTTTTTCGTGCATGTTCTTGTTGAAAACATATTCGTCATTCTTGATTTTATCGAGCTCTTCATTGTACCAGCCGATCACTTTATCCAAAATGATCTTCATGGTATCCACATCATTTTGACGAACCGCTTTCTTGAGTTCTTTCGTATATCCCATCATAAAGGGATTTCTAGTATAGGTATGAATGGTCCCGATGACACCATCAAGTTCAATCATGAATTCTTGTTTTTTCATAAATTATTCTCCTCTTATATATGATATTGTATTCT
>SLJL01000039.1 GCA_007135105.1 Candidatus Izemoplasma sp. | reverse complement strand
CTTTTGTTTATCGATATCGACCATTTTAAAAAAGTGAATGATACCTACGGACATACAGTAGGGGATGAAATTTTGAGCCTTGTCGCCCGCAGTCTCGAATCGAATTTGCGAACGGGTGATATCATCACGCGGTTCGGTGGGGAAGAATTTGTCGGAATGTTTAAAAACGTATCGCTCGAACACTTGACTACCATCGCCGAAAAACTGCGGATGGTGGTGGCGCATTCGGCCCATCGGCATCAAGGCGAACAGCTTCGTGTCACCATTTCTATAGGAGGAACATTATTACAAAAAAACGATACCGTTGAAACCTTTTTACAACGGGCGGATAAGCACATGTACGACGCGAAAATCAATGGGCGTGATTGTGTGGTCGTCAAATAGAGAAACATTGTTTTCTGATAATATGAAAAAAGAGTTTCTCCTGGATTGTTGGCAGGAAAAACTCTTTTCATTAGACATACTTCGAGATTTATCCGGTACCCAATTGATTAAACATGGCGATAAATGAGCCAAATAAGGTGATACCGAAGAAAATGAAGACCACAATGACAATAATCTGAAACAGAATGAGATTTTTAAGCGATTTGTTGGTTCTTGGTGATAACAACAGCATGATGATGAAGATTATATTGACAATCGGAATCATGAGCAACAAATGGTACACGGCCCAGGCCCCAATCGTCATCTGATTACGTTCAAACAAGGTTACACCCCTTCTCGTATTGGTTGTTTCCATTATAGCACGCCCCTACGTTAGACGGATATTTTTTTGATGAAAGACATAGAAAAACATGTACAAGCACAAAAATCACGAAAAAAGGATTCAGAGTTGTATTACCAATTAAAGCATAGTAATATAGATAGTGGTTAATTTCATATATATAATACAACTTGGTTATTTGGAGGTGAAGTCGATGCGTGCATCCCTGAAAGGTGGCATTGTGACTTTGTTTGTCTCATTGTTCGCATTTTGGATCATCCTGGCATCCAGAATCACATGGCCACAACTCGTCATAGGCGCTCTGGCTTCTTTGCTGATTGTGCTTTATAGTTTGGATCTGATTTTTAAAAACACTGAAAAATCATCTTTTTCATGGCGCTTACCTTTACGGTTTGTCTGGCTATGTCTAATTTTGATTAAGGAAGTCTTCAAAGCGAACATCGTGGTCGCTAAACTTGTCCTAAGCCCGAAGATGCGTTTGAATCCTACGTTCAAATCCATTCCGCAGCCGTTGAAAAAGGATTTCAATCGTGCGTTTTTCGGAAATGCGATCACCTTGACACCGGGTACCTTGACGATAGATATGGATGAAAATGAGATTCTGGTACACGGGTTATTGCCGGAAAACATCGACCAGATCGAAAAAGGCCCGATTCAAAAAGCATTCAGACGTCTGGAGGGTGACTTGGATGATTAACACTTTGATTTTTACTGGTATCGTTCTTCTGGCACTTAGTTCGTTTGTCGCGCTATACCGTGCATACAAAGGACCGACCACCGCTGATCGTGTGGTCGCGATCAACGTCGTATCCTCTAAAGTCACGGCGATGATTGTGCTGGTTGCACTTTATGTCGGACAACCATCCTATGTGAACGTCGCGCTGGTCTATGCGATGTTGGGGTTTTTATCCACCATCGGCGTTGCAAAGTATCTCCTTGAAGGGCGGTTGAAATGATGACCATCATCCGAGAAATCATCGTTGCGCTTTTCATTATCGGCGGCCTTTTCTTCTACGTGGTCGGTGCGGTGGGCCTGATTCGCATGCCGGATGTATTTTGCAGGATGCATGCGACGACCAAAGCCGATACGTTTGGTGCCGGTCTTGTGTTCACCGGTCTCATTATCTGGCAGGGCTTCACGTTCGTGTCATTAAACATTTTCATCGTTATGGTTTTCATCTGGTTGACCATGCCCACTGCGGCCCATGCGATTGCGAAAAGCGAATACATCAATCATCACCATGATCCAGAAGAGGCAGGTGAGTGAGTTGGTCTTTATAAACGTTGTTATCATTGTTTTCATGATTCTGTGCGCCATTGCGGTCGAAAAAACGAAGGATTTGCTCAGTGCCGTGGTTATTTTCTCCGCCTTCACCCTGATGATGTCCTTATTGTGGCTGATTCTGCACACACCTGATGTTGCCCTGACCGAAGCTGCCATCGGTGCGGGCATCACCTGCATCTTTTTCATAGCTGTCATTTCGAGAACGGAGCGGTATGAGAAATGAGAAAATCCGTGATACGCAAATTACCGTTGCTATTCTTTGTATTGTTGTTTTTGCTGCTTGCCTATAACGTCATGCAGATGCCTGGTCATGCGAGCACGGCGGCACCCGCTTATAACGATGCAACCGCGCATTATCTTGAAGAAGCGGTCTCCGAGACCGGTGCGATCAATGTCATTGCAGCGATTTTGGCAGATTACCGTGCCTTTGACACCCTTGGTGAAACCATTGTACTCTTTACTTCGATCGTAGCGGTTGCCTCGATCTTGAAGGTTACCGATAAGAAAACCAGGGCGGTGGATGACCATGAATGATATCATCATCAAAACGATTGTCCGTCTCCTAATCCCCTTCATACAGCTTTACGGTATTTTCATTATTCTTCACGGTCATATCTCTCCAGGTGGCGGTTTTGCCGGTGGTGCATTGATTGGTACGAGTCTGGTCTTATATACGCTGGTTTTCGGCATCGAAAGTTCAAAAAGGAAGTTCTCGGAAAGGGTATCTGAATTTGCGGAGAGTGGCGGTATCATCCTCTATATCTCATTGGGACTGATTGGTGTTTTTATGGCCGGAAGTTTTTTAACGAACATCGATGCCGGCTTTCCCTCAGGCAATGCGGGTTCGATTTTTAGCGGTGGCATGATTCCATTATTGATGATCGGTATCGGCGTCAAAGTCGCCTCGACCATCATCACGCTTTTTCACTCGCTCATCGAGGAGGAATCCGCATGAGTTTCCTTGAAGCTTTATTGGAGCACATCAATTATCTGGGTGCGGTCGCGATTTTTGTCATCGGGCTTCACACGGTTGTGACCCACAGCAACCTCATCAAAAGAATCATGGGCATCAACATCATGGGCATGGCGATTTTCCTGTTTTTTGTCGCTACAGGCAATGTCACAGGCGGACGACCGCCGATTGTGGACGGCAGTGAAAATGCCGAACCGTTTATCAATCCCTTGCCTTCGGTCCTGATTTTGACCGGAATTGTCGTTGTGGTTTCCATTACTGTATATTCTCTCAGTCTGGTCATTCGCATCTATGAAACCTATGGCACCATCGACCAGGATGAAATCTCCCGCATGGTCAAAGAAGAGGAGGAAGCGCAATGATTGTCCAGTTGCCCATCATAACCATCCTGATGCTTCTTCTAATGGCTTTGATCATTCCGCTTTTCAAGGGAAGAAGTTTTTCGGTTACGACGAACCTCGGTCTTGGTGTATTGGTTGTCGTGTGGCTGATCACCGCTTTTTTGGTGGTTTATGTCTTCACGATCGGTTCCTTCAGCTATGCTTTCGGAAATCATGACCGGTTCATCGGACTTGAGTTGCTTGTGAATCCTTTTTCAGCGGCTTTTGCGCTGTTCATGCTCAGCATCATCATTATCATCTACATCTATTCAACCGGCGATGCGACTGAAGGCATCGCTGAAAAGGAATATGGCCGGTATTATATCCTTTTGTTCATTTTGCTTTTTGCCATGTTCGGCATTTTATATACCAACGATTTGTTCAATACATACGTTTTCATGGAGATTCTTTCAATCACGACCGTTAGCATCATATCGATCAAACGGAAGAAGGAGAACTATACCGCATCCTTCCGGTATGTCATGCTCAATGAAGTCGGCTCCTTATCCTACCTGTTCGGTGTCGCGTTGCTGTTTATGGTGACCGGTTATACCAACATCGATCTCGTTGCCCAAAGCATCCAGGAAAACTATACGCTTTATACAGCCAATATCGTGACGGCCATCGGTTTCATGGTCACCGGTATCGGTATCAAAGCGGCGATCTTCCCGTTCCATATCTGGTTGCCGGACGCCCATTCGACCGCACCGACATCATCCAGTGCGATTTTATCGGCGCTGGTCGTCAAGCTTTACATCCTCATTCTGGTGAAGATGTTGTTCAGGGTATTCGGTATCGATATTTTGACCACGCTCAACATCCATTATGTCTTGATGGCGATTGCGGTGGTCGGTATGGTGATGGGATCGGTGTTCGCCATCGGCCAAAAAGACGTCAAACGTTTGCTTGGCTATTCCTCGGT
>SLJL01000092.1 GCA_007135105.1 Candidatus Izemoplasma sp. | reverse complement strand
TCCATCTTCTTATCAAGATGTGCCGCCAGCATATAACTTGAGATGTGCTCGTCATCCCAAAACGCTTTGGTATCCTTTGCATGGGGTTTCGGTCTTTTCAAATACTTAAACCACACGGACATACAATCATCCTTTTTCCCGCGTTTTTTTCTCATGCCTCAACAACCAGATTTTATAGGAGATGTCGCTACCGAAACCGACCAGTGAGGCATCATGGCCAATCACTCGGTGACAGGGGATTAAAATCGGTAGCGGATTCTTGTTCAACGCCTGCCCTACAGCTCTCGCGGCTTTGGGGTTCCCGATTTTTTCAGCGACCCATCCATACGATCTGGTTTCACCATAGGGAATGGTGCAGGTCGCGTGATAAACTTGACGCTGAAAATCAGTCCCCGGAACCGGAAAATCAATGGTGAACTTTTGTAGCTCGCCTTTGAAGTACCGATCCAAGGCTTTCTGCCAAGGGTGGGACAAAGCGATGGTTTCCGGGCGTTTATCAACCAAATCCACAACAGTCATACCAGTTTCTGTTTTCCTGATCAACGCATACATTCTTAACCCGCTTTATCCTGTGTCATCATATCGACAAAAGCATCGACAAGTTTCGCATCATAATAGACATCTTTCAAGGTCTGTAGTTCCTTTAGAGCGGTTTCTTTTGTTTTTGTCTTTTTATAAGGTCTTTCACTTACCATCGCATCAAAACTGTCACAGATACGCACGATTTTTGCATACAGTGAGATTTCATCGCCTTTTAGCCTCCGAGGATAGCCACTACCATCGATGTTTTCATGATGGCTGAGAACATGTTCGGCCAGGTGCGCTTTTTCCGGTATCGATGATAACAGGCTGAAGCCGATTTCCGCGTGTCGTTCGATTTCGATTCTTTCCAGCTGCGTTAGTGCTCTGTTGCTTTTAAATAGAGCCTTACTGATCGCTATTTTCCCGATGTCGTGAAAGTGGGCTACCTCAGATAAAGTTTCCATACGCTCGCCATCCAATCCGATCGTCTTTCCGAGTCGCAGGCAAAGATTTTGGCAATCATCTGCATGCCCCTCTTCGTGCTCAAACTCATCAAAGAGTCTTTTTTCAATGATTTTCAATGTTTCTCTTTTAACCTTTGGTCCTTCAAGCAATTTATAGCGATACATCTTATTTTCAGCAAAACGATAGACATTCTCAAAGGTTTCCGAAGAATCCTTCAAAGTGGCCATACCAAACGACATCGACATATAGATGTCATTGATTTTAACTTTATTGGAAGCGTCCTTTAACTGCGTCATAATCTCAAATGCTTTGTCATAAGGCGTTTGTGGCAGCAGAACCACGAACTCATCTCCACCGATTCTGGCGGACATCGCCGTTTCCGGTTTGTAGGTCTTCAGCAACTCGGCTGCTTTTTTGATGACAATATCACCGAACTGGTGCCCGAAAGCGTCATTCGCCATTTTCAAAGCGTTCAAATCACAAAGAATTACACTGAGGGGCAACTGACTGACACTCGATAGGAATGGCAAATTCTCTTCATAATAGCGCCGGTTGTAAAGTCCGGTCAGTTTATCGTGGTAGGATAGGTATTCAATCGTCTCTTTCAACTCTGTTTGTTCGGTGACATCCAGAAAAATCGTCCCGAACTGATTGGGACCCGGCATGAAAATAGAGACGGAGAAGTATTTTCTCAACGGCGCGAAATACCGTCTGAATTTTTCAGGTTCACCCGTATCATAGACACGTCGATACGCATCGAAAAAAGGTGGTGTATCCACATTGAACACATCGGTGATAAGCTCACCTTTAAATTTTTCGACATCGATGCCGGTATGTCTTTCATAAGCGGGATTCGCATCCAAAATACGGTAATTAATCAATCTAGCCTTCTGATCGGTGATGGCTTCATGTAAAACAAATGCCTCATCCATGGTCTGAAACAAGGAACGTAGTTTCTGTTCGCTTTCCTGCAAAGCGTGTTCCAGACGTTTACTTTCGGATATGTTGATATCCCATCCCTGGATGCCGTTCATGATACCCTTCTCGTTGAATACCGGGAACACCCCTGTAACAACCGTAATACTGGAACCATCTTTTTTGACAATTTCATTTTCAACCGAAGTCAACGTACGTTTGTTCTGTAAAGAGTCCAAGACCACCTTTCTAATGGTAGGCTGGTCGGCAACGGGGTTAAGTTCCCAGATATACTTCCGATCGATCAGTTCAGCGGGTTGATACCCAAGAACATCTTCTACCGAATCAGAAATATAGACAATCATTCCAGTGTCATCAATTTCCCAGATATAGGCATGCGGATGTATATTGGTGTTATCGTAATCGGTATCGCCTAGCTTAATGTGTTTTTCAACCCGGTTGACATTCGCTGCATGCGTTTTTGTCTGTTCATGATAATACCTTAAATTAACTACCAATAGAAACAAAGCGAACAAAACCGAAAAAATAGCAACAAATAGGGAAGTCTCAATCGCCAGTAGCATAAAAAGCCCAAACAAAACAACCGTAATCATGATGAAAAAGAAAAACGGCCAGAAAACAAATCTGATTGGATTGCTCGGTGTTTTTTTCATGCAAACCCCCATAAAAAGAGACGTAAGTACCCCCATTATACATCAAAAACGCGATTGTTGAAAAGAAAAACGGTTGACCGCCTTCTCAGGAACGATCAACCGCTTTGAATTGTTTACGTAAGAAGATATAGTGCAGTAAAACCCATATACCGAAGAACACCACAAATTGAACAAAAGCTTCCAACAAATGGTAATCATCTTCTAAAATCGTCATCAGACCGACAAAAACACCGGTCGCAATCAGGCCGGAAACCCAGATTCTAGCATGCAAAGCCGTCTTCTGTTGTTTTTTCGTCAATTCCTTTTCTTGCATATCCATCCCTCGTTTCTATGAACAGTGTAGCATTTTAACTTCCAAAAATCAATCAAAAAAAAAAGGGCTTTAAGCCCTTGATAAAACTATTTAATCAGTTGATCGAATCGAAGTTTCAATCCGGTCTCAAAATACTTGATCACAACATTCTTCTTACGTTGTTTGTTTTGTTTTTTCATGGTATCACACTCCTCATTGATTGTGAATGTTTATCAGACGAAAAGATATTGTGTTTATCGCTGAACATTTTTGTTTTCATTCATTTTCATATTATAAATGAAAACTTTTTATTTGTCAAATGACACGCAAAAAGCGGACGCATACGTCCGCTTAATATTCGGTCAGACCTTCAGGTTTCAAAATCAGGATGTGGTCAAATACCGTCTCGATAAAAGAACGGTCGTGGGTAACGGCAATGATGGCTCCCGGATAACGGAGCAACAGTTCTCTTACTTCCGGTGCTGAAAGCGGACTGAGATTACGGGTCGGCTCATCCAGAATCAGAACATTACAGTCCTCCAGGACCATCTTCAGCAAATATAGTTTCGCTCTTTGACCGCCGCTGAGCGCATCGGTGCAAGCCTCCATCTCCGAACGCTCAAAATTGAGCGATCCGAGCATCTTGCGCGCTTTTTCTTCTTTCTTTTTCTCCTGATGGGCACCTAAAAACGTCAAAACGTCAATCTCGGTGTTCGTATCCGCATAATCCTGCGGCATGTACCCGACCCGTAAAGCCTTGTCGGGTTCAATCGCCGTGACCAATGCTTTGAGCAACGTGGTCTTACCGATCCCGTTTCGACCTACAATGGCGATTTTCTGTGGGCCTTTAACGATCAGCTTGATGTTTCGAGACAAGACACGATCATCAACGGTTAGTTCCGGTAACGAGAAATCCAAGACCGTTCTGCCATCAGGAAGGGCGGATGCCGCTTCAAAATATAGATCGATGTTCGGTTCCCGTTCGGGAAGCGGTGTGAATTCGCTAGCTTCTTTATCATACCGGTGTTCCTGGCTTTTAAGACTTTTCATCTTCTTCGCCAACAAACGCGCTGCGGAAGGGTTTCTCACCGTTTCGTTCTGAAGATGTTCAACACTTTGATAGATTCTTCGGAATTTCTCTAGTTTCTTCTTATGGTCGGCTCTTTCTTTTCTCGCCCGCATCATCGCTGACTCATGTTGCTGCAGCCGGTAGTGTTTATAGGATGCATAGTCCATGCGTTCGAAATAGGATTTCGCCTTCGTATTCTTATGGGTGCGCTGCAGATGAATGATGCCTGTCGCGGTGTTTTCAAGGAGGCGTTCATCATGCGATACGAACAGCACCGCTTTTTCCGTTTCCTTGATGAATTTCTCCATAAAAAGAATGGTATCGAAATCCAGATCGTTGGTAGGCTCATCCAGCAAAAGAATCTCCGTCTCATGCATCATGAGCTTCGCCAGGCCTAG
>SLJL01000038.1 GCA_007135105.1 Candidatus Izemoplasma sp. | reverse complement strand
TCCGGATATTTCTTGTTGATTTTCTTGATGTGCTTGTCGTTGATTTCGGTGAAGTAGATTTTCTTCGCACCGGCTTCAAGCAAATAGCCGATCAGGAAGTCACCGGTCTGTCCGGCGCCCTGGACGGCAAAGGAACGCTCGCGCATGTCATCGCTGCCGTATACTTCCATCAGGGAAGCGCGGATACCGTGGAAAGCCCCTTTGGCAGTCGCAGGAGACGGATTGCCGCTTTTACCCGGCAGGCCGACGACGTGGTCGGTTTCCATGTTGACAAAATCCATGTCCTTGGTTGCCGTGTTGACATCCTCTGCGGTGATGTACCGGCCGTTCAAGGTTTGAACGTAGCGTCCTAGTGCGCGGAAATACGCTTCGCTTTTCACTTTGTCGGCATCGCCGATCAAAACGGTTTTCCCGCCGCCCAGATTCAAACCGGCCGCTGCGGCCTTGTAGGTCATGCCGCGTGCAAGACGGAGGACATCCAGGGTCGCTTCATCTTCGTTTTCGTAGTTCCACAGTCTTGTTCCCCCCAACGCAGGACCGAGCGTGGTATTGTGAATACATGTGATGCCTCTGAGTCCAGTGGTCTTGTCATAGAAAAACACCAGTTGCTCATAACCGTGCTTCTCCATGTACTCGAATTTTTTCATAAAAAAAGCCTCCTTGTTGATATTTCGTTCAATTTTTAACGCCGTCTCATGAAAGCGTTTTTACATTTGAGATTATATCACGTTTATGGACACGATTCAATGTTAATTGCTAAAAAACTTGTATTATAGAAAGTTTTCAAGCTAGAAAAAAAAGCCCTCTAAAGAGGGCTCTATGCTATTTGGCGACGATATTGACCAATTTTTGCGGTACGACAATGATCTTGACGATTTGCTTGTTTTTCGTGTGGGTTTTAACTTTTTCGTTATCTAGCGCCCGTGCTTTCAGTTCTTCTTCCGAGATGGTCTTTTCCACTTCGGCTTTATCCCGCATTTTACCATTGACACTGAAGACGATTGTCATGGTATCTTCCTTGATCAGTTCGCTCTTCACTTCGGGATACGCGCTTTCGACGAGTGGTTTACCGAGTCCGAGCATTTCATTGAGTTCCTCGGCCATATGCGGTGCGAACGGATTGAGCAGCTTGAGGAAGATCCTGAAGGTCGGTTTCGAGACCGCTTCTTGTCTGCCGAGTTCATTGACCAGACTCATCAGTTTCGAGATCGCGGTGTTGAACTTCGTTGCCTCGATGTCCTTATCGACGCCTTCAATCGTGTGCTGCAACAAGGTCAGGACCGCATCGCTGTCTTGATGCTCCTTGACGCTTTCCTTCAGGCGCCACACTTTGTCGAGGAAGCGTCTGGCGCCTTTGACACCGGATTCGCTCCAGGGGGTGGCTTGTTCATAATCGCCGATGAAGAGGATATAAAGACGCAATGTGTCGGCGCCGTAGTTTTCGATGGTGGCCACCGGGTTGACGACGTTGCCTTTCGATTTGCTCATCTTATCGCCATCAGGACCGAGAATCAACCCTTGGGCGGTTCTTTTCTTGTAGGGTTCACGGTATGGCACCACACCGATATCATGGAGGAACTGATGCCAGAAGCGTGAATAGATGACATGGCGGGTCACGTGTTCCATGCCACCGTTGTACCAGTCGACCGGCAGATAGTATTCCAGTTTCTGGTAATTGGCCAGTTCCTTATCGTTGAAAGGATCGACATAACGCAGGAAATACCAGCTTGATCCGGCCCATTGCGGCATCGTGTCGGTTTCACGTTTCGCGGGCGCGCCACACTTGGGACAGGTGGTGTTCACAAAACTGTCGATGCCGGCCAGGGGCGATTCGCCTTCGGCATTCGGTTCGATGTTTTTCAGTTCCGGCAAAGTGACCGGCAGGTCTGCTTCGGGGACGGGGACCATGCCGCAGCTTTCACAATGGACGATGGGGATCGGTTCGCCCCAGTAGCGTTGCCGGTTGAAGGCCCAGTCTTTCATCTTGAAGTTGACCGCGCGTTTGCCTTTTCCGGTTTCCTCAAGATGCTTTGTCATCTTCTCGATGGCCGCGTTCACCTCAAGGCCGTCGATCAGGGGGCTGTTGATGAGGATGCCGCTGTCGGTATCGGTATAGGCCGCTTCACGCAAGTCACCACCTTTGATGACTTCGCGGATGGTGAGGTCGTATTTCCGGGCGAACGCATAGTCGCGTTCATCGTGTCCCGGTACCGCCATGATCGCGCCGGTACCGTAATCCATCATGACATAATCGGCCACGAACACGGGAATCCGTTCCCCGCTCACCGGGTTTTCGGCCGTCAGACCGGAAATCGCGACACCGGTCTTGTCCTTGGCCAGATCGGTGCGCTCGAGTTCGGTTTTCTTCTTGGCTTCGTTTCGGTAGGCGTTCAAGGCATCGAGGTTTGCGATTTTTTCCTTGTGTTCATCCAGGAGCGGATGCTCGGGGGCGATGACCATGAAAGTCGCACCATAAAGCGTATCCGGTCTCGTGGTGAAGACATTAAGCGCCGCATCGGCTTCGTTGATTTCAAAGGTGATCTCGGCACCGGTGCTCTTGCCGATCCAGTTTTGTTGCTCGGTCTTGATGCGTGGTAGGGTTTCGAGTTCATCGAGGCCCTCGAGCAGCCGGTCGGCGTACGCGGTGATCTTCAGGAACCAGACATCTTTTTCCTTCTGAACGACGGTTTCGCCGCACCGGTCGCATTTTCCGCCCTGGGATTCCTCATTGGAAAGAACGACGCGACACGAGGGACAGAAGTTCACATATGTCTTGTCGCGGTAGGCGAGGTTATGTTTGAACAGTTGCAGGAATATCCACTGGGTCCATTTGTAGTAGGTCGGATCGGTGGTATCGACCACACGGTCGAAGTCGAAACTGAACCCGGCTTCTTTCAGTTGTTTTGTGAAAGTTTCGATGTTGTCATCGGTCACCTTGCGCGGATGGACCTTCTCTTTCATCGCATAGTTCTCCGTCGGCAGACCGAAAGCGTCAAAACCGATGGGAAACAAGACATTGTAACCTTCCATGCGACGTTTTCTGGCAATGATTTCCAGACTGGTATACGCCCGGATATGTCCGACATGCATGCCGGCGCCCGATGGATAGGGGAATTCCACCAGTGCGTAGTATTTCGGTTTCTCGCTGAAATCCTTGGCACTGAACACATCGCTTTCATACCAGCGTTTTTGCCATTTCTTCTCAATGGCCTGGGGATTGTATTTCATGGGACATGCCTCCTTGTAAATGAATAAAAAAAGCCCTTACGTTTGCAAGGACGATTGTTAACCGCGGTACCACCTTAGCTTCAAAAGAGCACTCGAACCCTTAACGCGGGTAACGGCACGGGTTTTGCCCGTACGACTCGCCGGACGAGTTCACAGGGACGCTTCCTGGTTTGCAGCGACCACCAGGTCTCTAAAAAGCGAAGCCATGCTAATATTTCCGGGTCAAAGTCTTTTTGTAGGTAAATGATATCATAGATGCGATACTTAAGCAACTTAAGAATACAGGCGGTTCTGAATTTCGAAAGCCAGCTTGCTGGTCTGACGGAAAGCCACGAACAACAGCACCAGAAACAAGATCAGGTTGAATGTCATCATGTTGTAGAAAATCAGCACGACGAAAGCGAGCGTCGAGGCATATGTCATCATCACGAACATCTGTTTGAAAGGCACTTTTCTGAAACGGCGCTGAATCAGGAAACTGTTCAGCAAAACGAAAATCCCGAAGAGCACGAGTGCTGAGATGAATTCGACGACGAAAATCACAACGGCCGCAAACCCTTTGTAGGTATTGATTTCCTGGTCGATCGCATGCACAAACGCATCGAAGAAAACCGCACGTTCCTCAGCGGTCTCGGGATTGAAATCAAGATTGTGCACATCGCCGTGTAACGCCGAAACGGGTTTTTCGAATATGGTCTGACCGAAGCCTAGCTGGTGCATGGCCAGATAGACGGTATCCTCATGGATGACAATCGAGTTGTGATCATAGTCACCGGTTTTGTATTCACCGGATCCGTCCAGAACGATCTGAAAGGGAATGCCGAGAATGATCTGGTCGAGCAGGACATGGACGCTTTCTTCCTCACAGGATAAAACGGCATCGCTGATCACACAGTCGGTTTCAGGAAATACCGTTTCGTTTTCCACGGTTCTTCTTTGATCATGGGTCAAGGAATCGATTCTCAAGGTGCGCAGCACCGGTCCGGTGGTCATGAGTAGTGCGAAAAACAGCATGAACAAAAGCACGAATATGACCCGGTCATTTCGAAATTTTATCAGATTCTGTGGGGCGACAATCGCCGTTCTGACTCGTTCTAGCATGGGAATCACCTACGATGTATTATAACACAATCTTACATTTTA
>SLJL01000097.1 GCA_007135105.1 Candidatus Izemoplasma sp. | reverse complement strand
GGCTACATCATTTTGGGGATCAGCCTGATCAGTGTTCTGGGCTTGCAGGCCGCATTCTTTCATGTGGTGTCCCATGCCTTGATGAAGGCGGCGTTGTTTTTATCGGTCGGTGCGGTCATCTACCATAAAGGTGTTCGCAAGATCAGCGATTTTGACGGCATGGCCGGAGAGATGCCCGTGACCATGAGTGTCTTCGGTATCGCCGCGCTCGGCATGATCGGCATTCCGCTGACCAGCGGCTTCATCTCGAAACTCAATCTCGGCCTGGCGGCCCTGGACGCGGGACAAGGGTTCCTGATCGGATTCATCATCTTGAGCGGTCTGCTCAATGCGCTTTATTATCTCCCGATTTTGATCGCGGCGTTTTTGAAATCGAGTCGACCCGGTGATACGATGTTGCAAATCGAAGCGATTCCGCGAACCATGCTCTACCCGATTCTGGCTTTGGGGACACTGATCGTGTTTATCGGTCTTTTCCCCAACCGACTGCTTTACTGGTTTGAAATCATCGCAAGGATGTTGGTATAATGCGAAAAACCAAAGTAAAAAAACCGAAGACCTGTGACGTGCCCTGGATGAACAAGGGCGGTTTCTGGTCTAACTTCACGGTCAGATCGACGTTGCTGGTCGTGTTTTCGATGTTGACTGTCGGCTTGTTCATCGCTGGGGTACAGGGTGCTTTTCCCTTTATTGAAGGCGTAGAGAACATCCGATGGCTTTATGAACCCTATGCGTTTTTACGCGATTGGGATTTTCTGCCTTTGATCATCGTCGCCCTGCCGCTTTTCGGTGTGGTTTTGATGCTCATGGTGGAGAAATATTCCTGTAACCGTCGTGACATGTTGATCATCCTGATGACCTCGTTGACGATTCTTTTGTCGTTACTGCTTTATCCTCGTGCCCTTGAAGACGGCATAACATTACGTTTACCCGGACTTTTGGGATTGGGCTTGTCCTTTCATGTGGATATGCTCGGTTTCACCATGCTGATGATCACATCGATCCTGTGGTTCCTTGTCATGGTCTATGCGCATGAGTACATGTTGAAAGAAAGACATTCCAACCGCTTTTTCATCTTCATGGGGATCACGTACAGCGCTGTTTTAGGAACCATCATGGCCGGCGATCTGTTAACGGTATTCCTGTTTTTCGAAATCATGACGTTCGCTTCCTACATGCTGGTTATCCATGGACAGAAGGAAGATTCCTACAACGCCGGGTACAACTACATCTTCATGGGTCTCATCGGCGGATTCGCCATTTTGATCGCGATGCTATTGCTGTATTTCACAGTGGGTGATTTACGCTTTGTCAGCGCTTTGGCGGAGCTTAATAATCATGAGGGTGTCCGGTACTGGATCATCGGCCTTCTGATTTTCGGATTCGGCATCAAAGCCGGCATGGCGCCTGTACATGTCTGGCTGCCACGGGCACATCCGGTCGCACCGACACCGGCAAGCGCCCTGCTTTCGGGCATCATGATCAAACTCGGTGCCTATGGGATTTTAAGAGTATCGACCAGTTATTACTTTCCCGAAGAAAGCGTGCCACGCACAGACCCCCTATGGTTGAGTTCACAGACCATCGGGGCATCGGTGATCTGGCTTGGCATCATCACGATGGCGATCGGTGTCTTTTTCGCGCTCCAGCAGTCCAACATCAAGCGTATGCTGGCTTATCACTCGATTTCACAGATGGGCTATATCGTCATGGGCATCGGTGTGGGACTGTATCTTGGTTCCTACGGTGCAATGGGTTATGTCGGCGCGCTTTACCACATCATCAACCACGCCTTGTTCAAGTCATTGCTGTTCATGGTTGCGGGCGTTGTCATCTATCATACGGGGGAGGCGAACATGTACAAGCTTGGCGGCTTGTGGCGCAAGCTTCCTTTGAGCGCAACCGTCTGTCTCATCGCCGCCCTCGGTATCAGCGGTATTCCTTTGTTCAACGGTTTTATATCAAAAACGATCTTGCACCACGGCATCGTCGAGGCATATGAATACGGCCATGCCTCATTCATGTACGCCGAATGGATTTTCATGATCATCAGCGGGGGGACGGTCGCTTCTTTCATCAAACTTTTCTACTTTGTCTTCCTGCGTAAACCGGACACCCCACATGTATTGACACCGGAATACAACAACCTTGATACAGCCATGGCCATGGTGGCGCTATTGATCATCTTCATCGGCCTAAATCCCGATTTCATCCTCAACAGTTTCATTCTCCCGCAAATAAACAGCATGCCTTATAGCACCTCGTTCATCGATACCTATATTATCGACATGGCGTTTTTCACCCAAGCGGACCTGATGGTAATGGTATGGGTTGTTCTGATGGGTGCGCTCATCTTCTATTTCGGCAACAAGTTCCATCTGTTCCACCTGAAAATACCCTCCTGGTTAAATCTCGAGTATCTCCTGTTTTACCCCGTGAACCTCATCATCCGAAAAAGCTGTTATCTCATGTATGGTGACCAGTGCAAATACAATGCCGATACTTTGGCACGGCTGGCACTCAAAAATAACAATGACATCGGTTTTCTCGACCGGTTCGTCCTCATGGCGAACATCTTCAATACCCGTTATGAACAACGCATCATCAAAAGCGATGCCCTGATCTATACCGTATTCATCACCGTCATTCTCCTGTTTATGCTCGTGATGCGGATGGTGTGAAGACGCTAAATAAAAAAGGTGACGCTCACGTCTTCTTAAGTCGAAGACCCGCGTCACCTTTTTTAAATAGAATACCAAACGCCAACAAGACCGTTACAAGGATGAAACTGTAAAGCGAGGAGAAATCACCCGTTGTATCGATAAGGACACCGCTAATATAAACCCCGGCAAGTGCGCCTAGACCGTAGGCTGTAAACAGTGTGCCGTACATGCGAGCGAAGTGCTCGGCGCCCACTTTTTCCTTGACGGCGCTGGGCGCGATCGCGAGCCAGGCACCGAGATTGAGCCATAGGATCGCGAAGGATACGGCGAAGATGAACAAGCTGACCCCATGATTGAAATAAGAAAGCAAGGCAGCCGCGGCAATGAGACCCAAGGAGGTATATGCGGCAAAACCGAACCCTTTCTTATCGACCAGTAGACCGAAAAACGGTCTGGCGATGCCGTTCATGATAGCAAACAATGCCATGAAAGCGGTCATCGTGGTTGTCGAATAGCCATAAGCATCTACGCCGATGCCATAGGTGATGCCGATCACGGTTAGACCGATGGTCGTAGCGAGGAAAAACAGGAGATACAGTTGAACGAACCACAGACTGTTATACTTCGCCGTGGCGATGTGCGGCATTGTAGCAGTTGCGCGTCTAAGTCTAAGAAACGGCGCAACAAGCAGTAATATCACCAGAAAACTTATCCCGATGATGCGAAAACTAACCATCAGGCCCCTGGTGTTGATGAGCCAGGAGAACAGTGGTGCCGTGAACAAGGCCGACATCCCGAAACCCATCAGCACAAGACCACTCATCAAGCCGCTTTTTTCAGGGTAAGTCTTTTGCATGACCAACAGTGGAATGCCGTATAAGACGCCCACACCGCTGCCCATGAGAACGCCGTAAGTGAATGTGAGTTCGAGTAAAGAACTGGCGTAGCCGGAAAAAATCCATCCCGATCCCACCAGGAGGATGCCGAATATGTGAATTTTCAGAAGGTTGTTGCTGTTCAGTTTTCTTCCGGTAACCATCATGGCCAGAGCATAAAAAAAGAGCGATGTCATGTAGGGTAGACCACTTGAGGTCGTCTGTACCGAGAACGTGTTTTCAATGTGTAGTCTAAAGACGCTCCACGTGTAGACCGACCCGAGCATGGTCATGGTTATTATGCTTGCGAATAGTTTCATAGTATCACCTTGTTTGAACTTCAAAGTACTTGCACCATTCTATCATATATATGTGATTTTGCAACTATATTTGTCAAGAGAATATTAAAAATGACTACCAGGTGATAAAATAGAGACAAGAAGAAGGGGTGATGTCATGCTGTTTTTTGATTTCATGAATCCCTATCGGATCTATATGATTTACAACGCATTGTTTTTCATTGCGGTGTTTGTGGTTTTCAAGTATAGAAAGTCACTGTCGCGATTTGAAGAAATATTGCGGTTTGTTGTTTTGGCGCTTTTGCTTTATACGCATGCCATCCGCTATGTCCATCCGTTTTTGACCGGAACCTTTTCTTATCAAGAACATTTACCGTTCCATATCTGTCGCATCTCCGGTTTCATGCTGATCTATGCACTGATTACCAAAGATCCGCGGATGAAACCGTTGCTTTTCTATATGGTTGGCACCGGAATTTATGGCATATTCGTTCCGAACGGCGGCATTAGAAACATCGCCGCATTGACCGAATATTTCTTTATCG
>SLJL01000015.1 GCA_007135105.1 Candidatus Izemoplasma sp. | reverse complement strand
GGACCCCTTCACCGAGGATGACGGTTTCGGATTGTGTTTCATCCAGGTTGTCCCACCAGGCAAACGCGAAGGCCGAACCACTAAGCAATGCAATGATACCAAACGCAAACAATAATTTCTTTGTCATGATATTTTTCTCCTTTATTTTTCTATATTTTTAGAATACTTATTCTGGAATCGATGCAGTGAATGTTACATCGAACGTGATGTCTTGGTTCTTGATAAGGTCATAGATGGCTTCAGAAGCTGGTTCGTCCAATGTAACCGTAACAGTTACTTCCACAGGAGTGTTCTGGATGGTACCAGGGTTTACCACCACGGTATTGACCAAACCGGCGTTTGTGGTCTCGCCACCGATTAGGACATTATCGACCACAACTGCAAGATCAAGTGGATTTTGCAAGGCGGTGCTATCCAATGAGACTGTGAAGGCAACCACGACCTCCGTCACATCACCTGTTTTTGGTACGGCACCGGCTGGCACCAGGGTTCCGGCGGTTTGAGAATCCAGATTCACAGAAACCGTTACCCCTTCACCGACGCCGATGGTAACGTCATTTTCAGTTGTCTCGAGATTGTCCCACCAGGCGAACGCTAAGGCAGAACCTCCAAACATCAATACGATTGCAAAAGCTAATAATAGTTTTTTCATTTTGTTTCCCCCAATATATTTTTTATTTTTTATCTATAAAATAAAAGCCGGCTGCACAAGGCAGCTGGCTATCTCAAACGAGACCCTACAGTTTTCCGTCACCGGATCACCCCGGTTTTGGCTAAGTTTTTCAGTCGACCATTTAAAAAGCCAACCGCTAAATGCAGCTGGCTATCTCAATCGAGACCCTATAGTTTTCCGTCGCCGGGTCACCCCGGGGTTGGCTTTGGATTTAGTTGTATGCACTTAATCCCTTTGTTATGGGATTTAAGTGTAGTGTAAAGCTATAATACTATATTGGAAACATAATGTCAATATATTTGTTCTTATTTTAACTATTATTTTACAAGCCCATAACAAGGCCAAAAAAAAGTGACGTGGGGGGACGTCACTCATTAGGGGGGGAGATTGTAGGAACGAGGTGGAATCCGGTCACGTTTCGCAAACGGTCCCGGTTTGATGGATTCATTGGGGTATTGATGGAAACGGTTGTCTGGATCACGATGATGCCGTCGTGTTGTTCTACCACCACCGAGTCGATGTCGATCAGGTTGGTGGTGTCGGGCACGATGCCGTCTTTGGTATCCAACATGACTGTGAAGGCAATGTACGTGTTCGTGTCTGATAGACGGATGGTGTGGGTGTAGGTGACGAGATGGACGTCATTCTCACCGCGGATATGCGTTGTCGGTATCAAGCGCATGCCGGTTTCATAGGTGCTTTCCAAGGTGATGATCTGAAACCCTTTCAGGTCATCGACACGCTTTTCGGCCATATCGGGCGACAAAGCGTAAATGGCGATGTTGGTCATGAAAATTAAAAAAACTATTGCGGTCATGGCGACGATTTTTCTCATCGTCATCACACCTTTCGGGATGGTTTGGCAACTGGCTATCTCTGAGAGACCCTGTAGTTTTCCGTCCCTGGATTGCTCCAGGTTTGGCTTTTTCAAACGTATCACACGAAGGCGTTAACCTTGGCAATAGTTTGATGTGTTTATTACAAGTGCATTGTACCATGAAATGTAACGGATGGCAAGAAATTAGAAATATATGGTCATATCTTTTTTGAATGGCAGGTAGATGTCGTAGTAGTCCTCCTGGTAATCGTCGTCGGTTAAAGATGAGACGACGAAGTCGAGAACCAAGCCATCGTAGCGTTTGAAATGGTTACGTAGAAGCCCTTCTTCCCTGAAGTTTAGTTTTCTACGTAGTTTCTCCGAGGCGAGGTTGTTGGGAAAATGCGCGTATTCGAGTCTTCTTAGCTTCATATGTTCAAAAGCGTAGATGATCATGGCCTTTGCGGCTTCACTCATGTAGCCTTGGTTCTGGTGGTCGGGATGACAGACCATGCCGATTTCGGCTTTATAGCCTTGTTCAAGCGAATGGATCTCCACTGTGCCGATCATCTGGTTGGTTTTCCTGATTACCACAGCAAAAACACCGAGCTGTTGTTGGGTTTTCTTATCAAGGGCATTGTTGATGAAACGCCTGGTATCCTTCAAGCTCTGGTGGGGTTCCCAACCGGCTTTCGGACCGATCGCATCCAGTTTTGCATAGGCGAACACGGCTTGTTCATCATTTTTCGTTAACGGCCTCAGCAATAGCCGTTTGGTTTTAATATTGGGTTGTCTCATCGTCGGGGACGAGCATGCTCCAGCGTTCGATATCAACGAAATTCAAGTTTTTATATAGGGCTTCGGCACGGGGGTCGTCATAATAAAGCATCAAGGTCTTACCCTTGTGGTTTACGTAAAGGTCCATCAGGTAATGCATCACTTTTTTGCCATAGCCTTGTTTGCGGTAATCCGCATGGGTCGCCACAGCCACAATCATGGCGGATTTTCTGGTTTCATAGACGGCACTTGCGTTGGCCACGGCGATGCCGTCAGCCTCGATGAAGACGGTGGTTCCGTTTTCGCCGCTGTTTCTGATGAAGTATTGGATCGCTTCTTCCTTGTCTTTCCGGTGGACGGTATAGAGTTCGGGGATGGTTTCTATCAGGTTGTAGACTTTTTCGGCGTCTTGTTCATCCTTAAGGATGCGGATGCCGGAGTAATCGATGGTTTCGTCCCGTTTGAAGGTGGTGGATTTCATGTAATCCATCTTGTCTTCGCGCATGGCGGGATAATGTTTCTTGATGGGTGCCATCAGGCTTTCCTTACAGGAGATGAACAAGAAATCGAAGGTGTTGAATACCTCGATCCATGCTTCGTTGAAATCACTGGTTGGTGCATAATAGGTGAGATTCGACATGTTTCTGCTAAGGACGGCGAAAGGTTTTCCATCCCTGAACTCGCCCCAGAATTCGATATGTTCCTCATCGAAACCGTGGTTTTGAATGTCACCGATCAAGTAGAGGTTCAGTTCCGGTTCTTCATATAGGTGCTCGAGAATCATGTCTTTATCTTTGCTGGTCAGTCTTCTAATCATGAGCGTTCGTCCTTTCAAGTATGATGGTAACAGGTCCGTCGTTGGTGAGTTTTATGTCCATATGGGCTTGAAAAGCGCCGGTTTCAACGGAGATGCCTTCTTTTTCAAGATAGGCATTGAATGTTTCATAGTACTCGGTTGCCTTATCTGGCGGCATGGCTTCGGTGAAGCTGGGACGGTGTCCTTTTTTCGTCTTGGCTTCAAGGGTGAACTGCGGGATGGATAGAACCTGGGGGTTTGTATCCTTGAGTGAAAGGTTCATCTTGCCTTCGGCGTCTTCGAAAATCCTCAGGTGCGCCACTTTTCTTGCCATTTTGGGTAGAAGTTCCGGTGTATCGGCCTTGTTGAAGGACACGAACAGCAGCAACCCGGCCCCGATCGCACCCGTGGTGCAACCATCGACGATACAAGCTGCCGTCTTGACACGTTGTATTAGAATTTTCATCACTTCATCAACCTTTCGATGTTTAAAACACCATTGATCTTCTGGAGGTTGATGATGATGGTTTCAAGCTCACGGCGGTTTTTGATGCCGACTTTGATTTTTATGACACCTTCGCCACGCTTGTTGGTCGAAGCGGCGACCTGGTTGACCTTGGCGCCGTGGGTCGTGGTGGTGTTGATGATTTCGGCGAGGATGTTGTCGCGGTTCATGACGATGAGCTTCAAGTTGACGTTGTGGAGATCTTCGGTGTTGTTTGCCCACTTGACATCGATGAACCGGGATGGGTCGAGATTCTGCAGGTTCTTGCATTCGCTTCTGTGGATGGCGATGCCGGTGCCTTTGCTGATGTAGCCCTTGATCGGATCGCCCGGTATCGGTGTGCAACAGTTCGATATTTTGATGCTGGGGTTGTCCAGTCCATCGACGAGGATGTTGGAATCGGAGGCGATCTGGTCCTTGCGGGGCCGATTGATCGAATCAATCAGGTCCTCATCGCTGAAATCGGCTTCTTCTTTCAAAATCACGTTGACGGCGCCGCGGGCGCTCAGGGTATTTTTCCCGATTTCATAGTAGAGGTCCTCCAGGGATTTGATGCCCTTGTGCGAGAAAAGTTCCTCCATCATCTTGTCGTTCACCGAGACATCGCTTTTACGGGCTTCGAATTCACGTTGGAACTCTTCTTTGCCCATGTCAATCAGGACGTCGCGGCGCTGTTTGTTGAGATAGTTCTTGATTTTGCTTTTCGCACCGGAGGTCTTGACGATCTTCAACCAGTTGTCGTTGGGGCCAAAAGAGTTCTTCGAGGTCTTTATCTGGACGACATCACCGGTTTCGAGTTCATATTCGAGCGGTACGATTTTGCTGTTGACGATGGCCCCGACGGTCTTGATGCCGATTTCCGTATGAATCCTGAATGCGAAATCGAGTGGGGTCGAGCCCTTGGGGAGATCGATGATGTCCCCATCGGGGGTGAAGACATAGACGTTCGAATGAAAGATGTCGTCTCTTAAAAGACTCAGGACTTCTTCTTCCGATTCGCTTTCTTCGGTGAACTTGATCAGTTCACCGTACCACTTGAGTTTCTTGCTGACCATCTCGGTCATCGGGACGCGTGAACCTTTTTCCTTGTAGGCCCAGTGCGCGGCGATCCCGTATTCGGCGATCTGGTCCATCTCTTTGGTCCGGATCTGGATTTCATAGATTTTGCCCTGGCTGATGACCGAGGTGTGCAGGGATTGATAGAGGTTCGGTTTCGGCATGGCGATATAGTCCTTGAACCGGTTGGGAATCGGTGTGTATCTCGAGTGGATGACACCGATGGCGCTATAACAGGCTTCGACGCTTTTGACGATGATGCGTAGTGCCAACAGGTCATAGATGTCGTCGAAATCCTTGCCGCGGGACTCCATTTTCTTGTAGACCGAATAGATGTTCTTGATACGGCCTTTGACATTGTATTCGAAGTCGTGTTCCTTAAGAAGGTTTTCGAGTTTCCCTTTCATGCTGGTCAGATCTTCTTCACGGTTTTGCTTGGTATCGCGGATCATCTTCGCGATCCGGCGGTACTCCTCGGGATTGATGAACTTGAAACCGGTATCCTCGAGTTCGGCTTTGAGGATGTACATACCAAGGCGGTGGGCCAGCGGCGCATAGATATCTAGGGTTTCTCTGGCGATGCGGGTTTGTTTGTCTTCTGGTAGATTGGAAAGGGTGCGCATGTTGTGTAGACGATCGGCGAGCTTGACGATGATGACCCGAATGTCCTTGGCCATTGCCAGCAGCATCTTCTGGTAGTTTTTCGCTTGCATGAGCTGTTTTTCTTCTTCGGCGTTTTCAATGCCCTTGAACTTGTACTGGCCAAGTTTGGTCACCCCCTCGGTCAGGAGGGCGACTTCTTCGCCGAATTGTGTCTTTATGTCTTCATAGGAGGCTTCGGTATCTTCGATGCAGTCATGCAAAAGACCCGCCATCAAAGTGGTGGGGTCGGTTTTGTATTCTGCGAGGATGTCGGCCACGTTCAAAGGATGGGTGATGTACTCATCACCGCTTCTACGGTTTTGTCCTTCGTGATGTCTCAAGGCGAAGTCGTAGGCTTCCTTGATGTTCGCGAGATCATCTTGATCGGTGACATAACCGCGGACGTGATCCAGGAATGCATCGAAGGTGATGTTTTTCATGCGGTGGTCCTCCTAGGATGGTTAGTAGACTAACAGGCTATGGATGGGGTAATCCTTGAACCGGTGTCTGCCTTTCAATTCGGCGAGTTCGATCAAAAAGGCAACCCCGACGACGTTGCCGCCGGCTTTTTCCACCAGTTTGATGGTGGCTTCGATGGTGCCGCCGGTCGCAAGCAGATCATCGACGATGACGACCCGTTGCCCCGTTTTGATATCTTCCTTGTGGATCGAGAGTTCAGCGGTGCCGTACTCGAGTTCATATTTTTCGGTCAGGGTCTCCCGAGGCAGTTTTCCGGGTTTTCTGACCGGTACGAAACCGATGCCCAGGTTCAAAGCGACCGGGGTGCCGAAAATGAAGCCGCGGGCATCGGGGCCGACAATGATGTCGGCATCGCGTTCGCGGGCGAAATCGCTCAGTAGTTTGGTCGCATAGCGGAAGGCCTGCGGATCGGCGATCAATGGGGTGATGTCTTTGAACATGATGCCGTCTTTGGGAAAGTTCGGTATGGTTTTGATATACTCTTTCAATTTCATATGGACACCTCTTTTATCAGGGTAGTTTCATTATAACATATCGCTTGATGATTACATGCTGTCGGGCGCATCGACACCGATGAGTTCCAGGGCGTCTTTGAGAACGATTTTGGTCGCTTTGAGTACATTGAGTGCCTGCACGGTCACCTGATCGTCTTCGACGATGATCGGGACGTGCGAATAATAGGCGTGCAGGTGTGAGGCCAAGGTGTGGATGTAATGGGTAACCCTATGGACCAGACGCTTGGATGCCGCTTCTTCGATGACGGCGGGATAGGTGTTCAATGTCCCAAGCAGCGTCTTGACATGTTCATCTTCAAGCGCGCTATAATCCTTGATGGCCGGATCGGGTTTAAGATCGCGTTCCCGCTGCGCTTTCTTAAGCAGGGTGACGATGCGGGCGTGGGCGTATTGGGCGTAGAAGACGGGGTTTTCCGTCGATTTACGGATGGCGAGATCCAAATCGAGATCCATGTGGGTATTGAGGCTATGACGTGCGAAGAAATACCGGATGGCATCTTTGCCCGCTTCATCGATCAAGTCTCTAAGCGTGATGGCTTTACCGCTTCTTTTGGACATTTTGACTTCCTGCCCGTCCTGGATGACCTTGACCATCTGCAGGATGTCGATCTCGACTTTATCAGCCTCGCCGGTGAGCATCGCGATGGCGGCTTTCAATCGGTCGATGTAGCCGTGATGGTCGCCGCCGAGGATGTCGATCAGTTTATCATAACCGCGGCTCAACTTCACCCGGTGATAGGCGATATCGGGGGTCAGATAGGTATAGTTGCCGTCGCTTTTGACGATGACACGGTCCTTTTCATCGCCGTAGTCGCTTGTTTTCAACCACAAGGCACCGTCTTTTTCATAGGTGAACCCTTGATCGATCAAGGTTTTGACGGTTTCTTCAACTTTGTTTTCTTCATAAAGACTCGCTTCGGAAAAATAGATGTCGAATGTGACACCGAGATTGGCCAGATCCTGTTTTATGCCGTCGAGCAATCGCTCAACCCCGGTTTTCCGGAAATACGCATAACCGTCTTCTTTCAAGAAGCGATTCCCATGTTCTTCTGCGATCGTGCGGGCCAGGTTTGTGATTTCCTTGCCGTGATAGCCGTCCTCAGGCAAAGTTGCTTCCTTGTTGAAATGCTGGTAATAACGGGCCTGGATGGATAAGACGAGGTTGTGGATCTGGTTGCCGCCGTCGTTGACGTAGTATTCCTTGGTGACGGCGAAACCCGCTTTTTTGAGTATCCGACTCATCGCTTCCCCTGCGGCCGCGCCGCGGGCGTGACCGACGTGGATGTCGCCGGTGGGGTTGACACTGACGAACTCGATGTTGTAGTGTCTGTTTTTGCCCATGTCGCTGCTGCCGTAGGCTTCCTGCATGGTAAGAATCGTCGGGATGAGATCATGTAGAGCGCTCTGGGCGATGTGGAAATTGATGAAACCCGGTCGTTTCACGTCTATTTTCGTGATGAAATCCGGTTTTTCGATATGCGCTACAATCGTTTCACCGATTTCGAGGGGGTTTTTACGGAGATCGCGGGCGAGTGTCATCGCCAGATTGGTGGAAAAATCCCCGTTTTCCTTGTCTTTGGGTGTTTCGATGTGGATGGGTCTGTCCAGATCGTAGGCCTCTTTGAGCGCGTCTTGCAAAAGGGCCGTAATTTTGGTTTCGAGGTTGGTCATGGTATCACGTCCGTCATAGTTTTAAATTGAGTTGCTCGTTGAGCGAGGGTTTCTTCTGCGTCGGATAGAGTTTCATCCACTTGGCGCTTCTGCCTTTGCCAAGCGGTCTGATTTTCTTATCGTCCCGCAGACGCTTGAGTGTCCGGTTGATGGTCGATTCGGAGATGGTCGGGTGCTCGTTGCGGATCATTTCCTTGGTAAAGACCTCGGGTAGGCGGTTGATGGTGTTTTCGATATAGTCGCTTTTGTTCAATTGCTGATCAAAGGTGTAGTTTCTGAGGATTTCGCTGATGTCGCGGTAGGATTCAAGTGCGATATCAAGGATGAAACGATGCAAATCGTGCGTATCGGCCAGACCTTCTTTATAATTATGGCTGGCGTCCTTGAACAGTTTTTCGAAAACCTCACGCCGTTTGTAGAGTTTTTCGAAAAAGGAGCTGAGATGGAAGGCCTTGAAGTCATCATGGATGAGTAGAATGTAGTGCAACATGTGCGCTAAAGTGTCGTTATGCTTCTTGAACGGTTCGAGCTGGATGAAATCCAGGTAGAAGTTGATGTTGATGAAACTGGCTTCGTACTGGTTTTTCTTCTTGGTGTTTTCGTAACTTTGAATCAGGCTTTCCAGTTCATCCCTTTTGGTTTTCTTACCGCTTGAAAGCAAATTGATCGAGGCTTTCGGTTTTTTGACGGTTTTGGCGAAGTTGAGGTCGGTGTCCGTCCCCGCATCTTTATAGAGAAACTTGAGCAGGTCCTGGATTTCCCGGGAAAAGAGGGTGAAACTATCCGTTTCACCGTGGATCTTTTGAAAGGCGCGCTTGATGTTTCTCAGGACGGCTTCGTCATTGGTCTTGGGTTTGACATCGCGCACGATGAGCTGTTTATAGCGGCTTTCACTGATTTTAAGACCGATGAGCTGCGCGAAGAAATAGCTATCGGTTCTGATGGTCGCGGCGGTCAAGGCTTCATAATCGTCTTCGATGATTTTAAGCATCGTGTCGTTGCGGCCGATGAACTGATAGAGATCCAGGTAACGCATGATGATGTCATTGGGGATCTTGTTGTAACTGATGTTGTCAAGACAGGTCATAAGCGCCCTCCTAGAGGTCTTCTTCGAATAAAGACACCTGTTTTTTCACGTTCGGTGAGGTGGTTTTATAAGCGTTGAGCGGGCTGAGATCCGGTTCTTCTTCCATGGGTTGGATGGTGAGTTTGAAGGCAAGGCCGGCCTTGTTGCCGGTGAAGCGTTTGCCGGTTTCGGCCTGTTGGTGTTTGAGTTCGAATCCGGTTGTGGTGATGCGGGCCTTGTTGGTGATGATGTTCACAAGGGCGCGGTGTTTGTACTGGGTATGGTTGAGCAGTGCCGCATCGACGATGTGGTAGGGGTTCGTCTTGACTTGCTTGTAGAGTCTTTCGCCTTTCAAGGTTCGTTTCTTCTTTTCAAGAACGGACGGGTCGATCCGTTTCAAGGTGCCGCGCTGGGTAAGCAGCACGACATCATGGTGATCCTTAAGCTTGATGCTTGCGGCCAGGGTGTCGTTCTTGGCCAGGTTCATGGCTTTGACGCCTTTGGCGCTCAGGCTGCTGACCGGGACATCCTCCAAGTGGTACTTGAGGCCGTAGCCTTGTTTGCTGAGGCTGAGGACCTCCCCTTTCGGGTGGTCGACTCTGGTGATGTGGACCAGACGGTCTTGTTTGTTCAAGGTGATGGCCTTGAAGGTTTTATGATAGCGGAGGACTTCGAAATCCTTGATCGGTGTCATTTTGACCTGGTTGTGTTTGGTGGTCATCAGCAGGAGGTCCTCGGTATTGAAACCATCGATGATCTGGACGTCGATGAGCCGTTCATCGGTTTCGACTTTCACGAAATGGTTGATGTGGGTCCCGATATCTTTCCATCGCGTCTGGGGGATTTTGAAAATGGGCAAATAGATGTAGTTGCCTTTGTTGGTGAATATGAGGATGGTTGAAAGCGTATCGTGCTCGCCTTCGTAGAGGAAACAGTCGTGTTCCTTGATGTCGGGCTGATCGGTGGCCTTGTATGAACGCAGGGAGGCTTGACGGAGATAGCCGTCTTTGGTGATGCCGAGGGCGACTTGTTCGCTTTCGATCAGGTCCTCTTCGGCGACGGTGATCTTTTCGATGGTTTCCTCGATGAGACTGCGGCGCTTGTTCTTGTTTTGCTTCATGACTTCGCGCAGTTCTTTTTTGATGACGCTTTCGAGTTCGTCTTCGTTGGAAAGAATCATCTTCAGTTGTTCAATCAGCTGTTCGAGGTTCTCTTTTTCCTTGATCAGGGCCGTGAGGTCGGTTGAAGACAGGCGGTAGAGCTGCAAAGTCAAAATGGCTTCAGCCTGTTCTTCGGTGAAGTGGTAGTCTTTGATGAGACGTGTTTTGGCGTCCTTTTTGCTTTTGCTCTTACGGATCAAGGCGATCACTTCATCGAGGATGTCGACCATGGTGATGATGCCATCCACGATATGCAGACGCTTTTCGGCCTTGCGCAAATCGTAGTTCGTCCGGTTGGTCGTGACTGCCTTCTGATGATAGATGTAGGCATCGAAGATATCGAAAAGCCCCATGGTGCGGGGACGTTTCTGGTCGATGGCCACCATGTTGTAGTTGAAGCTTTTGGTCAGATCGGTTTTTTTATGGAGGAAATTGACGATGGCTTCGGGATCGAAGGCGTTCTTGATTTCGATGACGATGCGCAACCCTTCGTTGCTGGTCTCATCGCGTACTTCGCGGATGCCGTCGATTTTCTTCTTGAGGCGGATATCGTCAATGGCACGTACCAGGGAGGCTTTGTTGACTTCGTAGGGAATCTCGGTGACGATGATCTGGTTGCCCTCGATCGCGACTTTCGATTTGATGATGATGCGGCCTCTGCCGGTCTCGAAAGCTTGCTTGATGCCTTCTTGACCCTGAACGATGGCGCCTGTGGGGAAATCGGGGCCTTTGACGAAACGCATCAGTTCATCTAAGTTGCAGTTGGGCTTGTCGATGCGTTTGATGACACCTTTGATGATTTCTTCTAGGTTGTGCGGTGGGATTTCGGTCGCATAGCCGGCACTGATGCCCGAGGCACCGTTGACGAGGATGTTGGGAAACCGGGCGGGAAGAACGATCGGTTCATATTCTTCGTCGTCGAAATTGGGGATGAAATCCACCGTGCGTTTATCGATATCCCTAAGCAAATATTCACTGACCTTGGACATGCGGGCTTCGGTATAGCGCATCGCAGCGGCGGAATCGCCGTCGATCGAGCCGTTGTTGCCGTGCATGTCGATCAGGGGTTCGCGTTGTTTGAAATCCTGACTCATGCGGACAATGGCTTCATAGACGCTGGAATCACCGTGCGGGTGATATTTACCGATGACGTCGCCAACGATCCGGGCGGATTTCTTGTAAGGTTTGTCCTGCGTGAGACCAAGCTTGTGCATCGCGAAGAGAATGCGGCGTTGCACAGGTTTGAGTCCGTCTCTCACATCGGGGAGGGCGCGATCTTGGATGATGTATTTGGAATAGCGTCCAAAGCGTTCGCCGACAATGTCTTCCAGATTTTCATCGAGGATTTTCCCCTCGACGAATTCTTCAATGATTTTGCTGATCTTATCGCTCATGGGTCTACTCCTTTATCTCAAAGTTGTCTTCCTGGGTGAAGATTACGTTGGATTCAATCCAGTCACGACGGGGTTCGACCTGATCGCCCATCAGAATTTTGATCTGTTTTTCGGTATCGGCCAAATCGTCGATCTTCACTTTGATCAATGTACGGGATGCGGGATTCATCGTGGTCTCATAAAGTTGATTGGCGTTCATTTCGCCAAGGCCTTTGTACCTTTGGATGGAGACGTTTTTCTGGACTGCGAGGATCTTTTCGAGATCCTCGTCGCTCCAGGCATAGATTTCTTCAAGCTTGCGGTTGCGTTTGAAGCTGACTTTGTATAAAGGCGGTAAAGCGATGTAGACTTTACCGGCTTCGATGAGTTTGCGCATATAGCGGAAGAAAAAGGTAAGCAGCAACACCTGGATGTGGGCGCCGTCGGTATCGGCATCGGTCATGATGACGATTTTGTTGTAGTTACAGGCTTCGATGTCGAAATCGCTGCCCATGCCGGCACCGATGGTGTGGATGATGGTGTTGATCTCTTCATTTTTCAGCACGTCCTCGATGCGGGCTTTTTCGGTGTTGATCACTTTGCCCCGCAAGGGGAGGATCGCCTGGAATTTCCGGTTCCTGCCCTGTTTGGCCGAACCGCCCGCGGAATCACCCTCGACCAGATAGAGTTCGATGCGGGTCTTGTCCTTGGATTGCGCCGGGGCGAGCTTGCCTGAGAGCACCGGTTCCTTTTTGCGGTTTTTCTTTTCGAGGCGGGCTTCTTCTTTGGCTTTGCGGGCCGCTTCCCTGGCTTGTTGGGCGTGCATGGCGCGTTCTATGAGGGTGGTGGCCAGTTCTGGATTCTCGTTGAAGAAATAGGTCATCTGTTCGGTGACGGTTTGTTCAACGGCGCTTCTGGCTTCACTCGTGCCGAGTTTGTTTTTGGTCTGGCCCTCGAACTGAAGAAGGTGTTCGGGTACACGGATCGAAACGATGGAGGAAAGGCCTTCGCGGATATCGGCGCCTTCAAGCTTGTTGCCGTTTTTTACCTGACCGATACGGGTCGCGTATTCGTTGAAGATTTTCGTGAATGCTGTCTTGAAGCCCGTTTCGTGGGTCCCGCCGTCACGGGTTCTGACGTTGTTGACGAAGGACAGGATCTGATCGGTATAGGATTTGGTGAACTGGAAGGCTATTTCGACTTCGATGCCTTCGTGGTTGTTTTCAAGAAAAACCGGGTCATGAATGGTTTTCTTACTTTGGTTCAGATAGGCGATATAAGAGAGGATGCCTTCTTCGTATTGATAGACATCCTTTTGTTTGGCGCGTTCATCGATTAAAACCATTTTCAGGCCTTTAATAAGAAAAGCACTTTCTCGCAAGCGCTCACTTAGGGTCTGGAAATTGAAAACCGTCGTTGAGAAAAGCCGGGCATCGGGTTTGAAATGCACACGGGTTCCCGGTTTTTTTCGTTTGCCGACGACTTGAAGGGTCGATACCTGTCTGCCACCGTTTTTAAAGGTCATGTTGTACTGGGTACCATCGCGGGTCACGGTCACATCGAGAAAATCCGATAAGGCGTTGACGACACTGGCGCCCACACCATGTAAACCTCCGGAGACCTTATAGCCGCCTTCCTGACCGAATTTACCACCGGCATGAAGTTTGGTGTAGATAACTTCGATGGTGTTTTTTCCGGTCTGGTGATCCTCGATCGGCACACCACGTCCGAAGTCCTCGACGATAACGGAGTTGTCTTCCTTGATGGTTACGGTAATCTCATCACCGTAACCGGCGAGGGTTTCATCGATGGCGTTGTCGACGATTTCCCAGACGAGGTGATGCAGGCCTCTGGCGTCGGTGGAGCCGATGTACATCCCGGGGCGTTTGCGGACGGCATCGAGTTCTTCAAGTACTTGGATCGATTCTGCATTATAAGCTTTTGTTGTCATATGGTCACGTCCTTTAGTAAGCTCACAGCATATTATACCAAAATTACATTTTCTTTTGAAGTGTCTTTTTTATTTTAGTTGTGGTATAATTTGAAAACAAAGACACGTTTGAAGGTGAAGTTGATGACAGCGTTCATGACTATTTTTCTTATTTTGATCTCTTATCTTATCGGGGCACTCCCAATGTCCATCATCGTCGGTAAAATCGCCAAAGGCATCGATATTCGCGATTATGGTTCCGGCAATCCCGGTACCACCAACGCCATCCGCGTCCTCGGTAGAAAACTCGGGTTGCTTGTATTCTTGCTTGATGTATTAAAAGGTGGCTTCGTGATTTTGCTAATCAGACTCGGGTTGTTCGATGGCTTTGTCAATTTCGATATTTTCCATCCCCTGCTTTTTGGTATGCTGGCCGCTATCGGGCACATCTATCCTGTCTTCCTTGGATTCAAGGGCGGCAAAGCCGTGGCGACCGGTGTCGGGGTTTTCCTGTTTTATGCGCCGCTGCTGGGTATCCTCGGACTCCTCGGGTATCTGCTCGGTTTGAAGTTGACGCGTTATGTCAGCATCGGTTCTTGTACAGGAGCGTTCCTGGTTTGGATTTCGACCGTTCTGGTTTATTTCTTCGGACCAGAGCCGGGCACAACGTTCGAACTGTTCGTATCCAGGGGCGCTGATCTGTGGATGCCGGCTCTCGGTACGTTCGTGGTGGTTCTCATCTTCTATCGCCATCGCGGCAACTTTGTCCGCATCAAGAACGGTACCGAACCCAAAAGCAGCTTCATGCAAAAGAAAAAGACACAATCCTGAACCGGCAATCCCTGATTTTCAGGGATTGTTTTCATTTCATGCTCGGTTGAAATAAAACAAAAACCCGCGTACTGGAAGCGGGTTTGAAATGGCATTTATTTGTTTTTGGCCTGATTCATGGAATTCAGGACCTGCCGGACTTGTTTTTCCGAGGGTTTGCGTCCCATTTGCATCATCATGGCGCGTACCATGTTTTCGTTGATCGGCGGGTTTTTCTCCAGATAGCGTTTGAAATAGCGTTGTGAGATGAAAAAGCCTAAAATCGCACCGACAATCAATGCCAAGACGATCAGTAGAATTGCCAACCATAATTGCATCATGTTATCACTCCTTCTTCCAACCTATTATAGTGGAAAGCACCGTAAAAGACAAGGGATTTCTCAAGAAGGATAGCACGTTTTTAATGACGGTCAAACGTTGCTTATTTAAAAAAAACAACTTTTTTTGTATGACAGGTTTACAAACGTCAATGAATGATATACAATGGCAATGTAGTTATTTTGTATTACAAATGAAGGAGGCGCAAGATGGCTAGAAGAATTACAGATGATTGTATCGCATGCGGCGCTTGCATGGCTGAGTGTCCGGTGGATTGTATCACAGAAGGCGATATCTACGTCATCGACGAAGACGCGTGCATCGATTGCGGCGCTTGTGAAGAAGTTTGCCCCGTAGATGCGATCATTGAAGTATAACCAACCGATATCCTCTTATATATTTTAAGCATATGTTCCAGGTGAAGGGCTTTTTGCCCTTCTTTTCTTATCATCCTTTCAAAGTATATGCATATTTATTGTAAATAAGGCCGCAATCCTACGAAAAAGGTTTACAACCTTATTTTTTTCATATAAAATATGACTAAATCATATGAAGGAGGAATACCATGCCAAGAAGAATTACCGATGAGTGCATCTCCAGTGGTTCATGTGTAGAGGAATGCCCGGTTGACTGCATCACCGAAGGCGAAGAAATTTATGTGATTGATGAAGACGTATGTATCGACTGTGGCGCCTGCGAAGTAGTCTGTCCGGTGGATGCGATTATAGAAGTATAAAAAAAAGTGCCCAGGCACTTTTTTTATGGCTTCAGGATGTGAATGGTCACGTTCCGGTTCATCTGGATGGATGTAACGTCCCGGAAATGTTCGTTGAACTCGGCCAGTTTGACTGCCTTGAAGCTGAAATACTCCCCACCTTCAAGCAGCTCGGCGATTTTGATCAACAAAGACGGCTTGTTGCTGTGTTCATAAAGGATGACACGGTGCTTTGCAAGGCGCTTGGCCTCTTTATAGTACTGACGACGTAAATTCTTGTTCAGACCATGCACGACATAGCACGAAAAAACGCAATCAAAGGTTTTGTCTTCAAAGGCAAAGCCTTTTTCTATGTCGGCTTGAAATAGATCAATGTTGGTTTTTTTTAGTTTTTTGCGTGCGGTCTTTACCATGTTTTTTGCACCATCAACGCCAGTGGCGGTGATGTTTTTCTCATCGAGGGCCTTCAAAAGCGCCCCGGTGCCAAAACCGATATCGAGCACCTTGTTGCAAGCGGGCAG
>SLJL01000084.1 GCA_007135105.1 Candidatus Izemoplasma sp. | reverse complement strand
GAACACTTCTTTCTAATAAAAAAACTACGAGCGAGCTCGTAGTCATCCTATGAGCCCACCATGTAAAAGCGCAATCAAATGTTCTTGGGCAAGAACATCGCTCAGTCTTATGCCTATTAAGCATAAGCCCAGTGCCTCAGCACTTCGGCGGTCACCCTACATCACTGCGTGATAACCGCGGCCTCTTTTACATAGTTCTTATTTAATTGTCTAAACTTTAACACATCGAAAATCGATTGTCAAACCTTTATGAAAATATCTTGAAAATTTTCATAACCGCTGTAAAATTCAAGATTCCATCCTCACGCAACCACACGTTTCTTGACCCAGCGCCGCTTCAACCAGCGGGCATAGACCAGCGTACCGCGAACACACTCATCGGCAGCAAGGGCGATGAAAATACCAAATAGACCCCATTCAAGCCGCAATCCAAGCAGCCAGGCCAGGGATATCGCCACACCGAGCATCGAGAACATCGCGATGATAACCGGATAGACCACATCCCCTGCCGCACGCAGGGCATGAATCACAATCAGATTCGAAGTTCTACCGACTTCAAGCACCACGACCACGAACATCACCCGCCGGGCCATATCGATGATGATGACATTATCGGTAAAGATTCCGATCAAAACCGGTGCCTGCCAAGCCATCAAGGCTACAATGCTCATGACGATGATGATCGCGAAACGCATCGTTTTCACAGTACGCCGGTAGGCATCCTCGATCTGCTTAGAACCGACAAGCCAGCCGATCATGACTTGATTCCCCTGCGCGAGCGCGAGTGAAAAGACCAAAACCGGCATCATCAGATGGTGTACATAGATCTGAGTCGTCAGGGCCAATGCGCCGATTGTGTTGATGAACCCCAGCAGGACCACTTGTGTAAATTGATAGACGAAGTGTTCTGAAGCCCCCGGTATCCCCAGACGTAAAATGGCACGGAAATGCCCGGATAAGCTTACTTTGATCCTAGAGAAGATTCTTGTGGCCAGATGGCGTTTGAAAAAGTAAAAAGCGATGACAAAGGTGAGAATCTTGCTGAAAAGCGTCGCATATGCCGCACCGGCGACACCGAGTTCGGGAAACGGTCCCAAACCGAAGATGAGAAGCGCGTTTAAAAAGACGTTGACCATATTGGTAATCGCGATGATACCCATGATCAGCTTGGTCCTTCCAAAACTTTTGAACCCGGCACTGATCGCTTGCAGGGCCGCAATGAACGGTATGCTGAAAACCACGGTACGCAAATAGAACAAGGACGCATCAAAAATACTCGCGTCGGTACGAATAAGAACGAAGATCCGACTACTCAACAAGATCAGGAACAAACACAACACCATCCCGATCAGGAAACTGCCGAAGAAACCAGCCCGCATCACCCGCTTTGCCTCGTCTTCCCGGTTTGCGCCGACATACTGACTCACCAAGACACCAACCCCGAGGGCAACCGAATTCAAAAGAACGATAAACACCGCCATGATTCGGTTGGCGTTGCCGACGGCCGCCACCGAAAGATCGCTATACTGACTAAGCATCAATGTATCGGCAATCCCCATCAACATAAAAAAAAGCAGCTCGATATAAATCGGCCAGGTCAACCGGAACAACTTTTGTTTGCTGGAAGGCATTTTCACTTCATCCATGGGACATTCACCTCAAAATCCATACCATTATAGCACGCACCAATACAAAATCCAACCTGATAATCCATTAAAAAAAGCAGCGCAATGGTTGCTTGCGCTGCTTGAGCTGTGATGTAAACTGAATGATCTGTCTTAAGAAAAAGTGTTACTTCGCATCCGGCTTGACATCTTGTACAGGTTCACTTGTTTGTTGCTCCTGCGTTTCTTTTGTAATGGTTTTTTCTACTTTCTTATCGGTTTCTTGACGAATTTTATTCCTAGCATTTCTTTTGGCACCGTGTTTAAATCGATAGAAAACCCGATTCAGAACACCTATAACGCTCCCCCTTTTCTGCTTAATTTAATATCGTCACACACCGCGTAAGTCAATTCAATATAGTTCAAAAAAAGGAAACGGACAACATTTATCGTACCCATCCTACCTAAAATCGGACGACAACAGCTAAGAATCGTCTATCTGAAAAGTAGCCGGAGACTGTTCAAAATGACGCCGATGGTCGATAATTCGTGAACCAGAACCCCGAAAGGAAGTTGGATTTGTCCATAGACATTACCAATCATCAAACCGACGATGACCAGGACGGAAAAAGTCACATTTACCCGGATGATGTTGCGTAATCTTCGGGAGAGTTTGAAGACTTTCGTCAGACTCAACAGGTTATCGTCGATGAAAACGATGTCCGCGGTCTCCAATGAAACATCGGTCGCGGTCCCCATGGCGACCGAAACATCGGCTTGTGTCAATGCCGGAGCATCGTTGATGCCGTCTCCCACCATCAAAACATGACCGAAGCGTTCCTTGGTCTTGTTGACGATCGTCACCTTGTTTTCAGGAAAACAGTTGGCATAGATACTGTCGATGCCCATCTTTTCACCTAAAGCTTGGGCTGTTTTGTCATTATCACCGGTCATCAAGACTGTATGGATTTTTTTCTTATGTAGATACTCGGCGAGTTTGAGCATCGATGGACGAATCGTATCCTTTAACACCACGAATGCCACCAACTGGTCGTCTTTGATTACATGCACACTTGTATGTCCTTCATTCATGGCTTCATCGAGTTTTATCCGCAGTGTTTCACTGATGTCACAGTCAAACCGACCGATTTTCCACACCGAGTCCTGATACGTGGCTTCCATGCCATAGCCCGGTCTTTCTTTCGTCGTGATCTCCTTGATCGGCTTTACATCGCTTAGTGATTTGACAATCGCTTTTGCCAGCGGATGGTTCGATTGCTGCTCAAGCGTGTAAAGCATTCTTTCAATCGTCTTCAACGCTTCTGTCTCACCTGATTCAATCCTCAAGACTTGTGGTTCACCGGTTGTGATGGTACCGGTTTTATCAAAAATGGCCGCTTTTACAGCATTCACACCCTCAAGACGCGAACCGCCCTTGATGAGTATGTGAGCTCTAGAAGCATTCGACAAAACCGACAAGACGGCTGGTGAAACCGAAGCCACCAGAGCACAAGGAGAGCCGACCACAAGAACGATAATACCACGATAGATCGCTTCATCGGTCGATAACCAGCCGAAAAACGGCGGTATCACCATCATCAGAATCGCAAACAGGATCACACAATAGACGTAGTAACGTTCAAAGCGTTTGATGCGTGCCTCGCTTTTCGGTTGATCCGCCTGCGCCTTTTGAACAAACGCCACGATTTTTTGAATGACGGAATCCCCGGCGCTTTTCGTTGCCCTAATCAATACCGAGCCTTCCAGGTTGATCGCGCCGGCGTAAAGCTTATCGCCCACATGTTTATAAGCCGGTACGAACTCACCGGTGATCGCCGCTTGGTCCACTGCGGTATCTCCCTCGATGATGATACTGTCGACCGGTACCTTCTGTCCGACTTTGACAATGAGAATATTGCCCTCTACGACTTCGCTGAGGGGCACTTCTTTCTCTTCGGAGTTTTCATAAAGTACCGCTGTTTCCGGAGCCAGATTCAAAAGGCTCTTCAAAGCTTTCTCACTGCGGGCATTCGCGTAGGATTCAAGCACACCGCTGATAGAGAATATCAAAATCAGGATGGCCCCTTCTGAATAATTTCCGATAATGAAAGCGGCCAGTGCAGCCAGAATCATCAGGAACTCGACATTCAAGCGTTTTTCAGCCATGGTGTCGAATAAACCCTCTTTTGCCTTGTGGTATCCACCGATGATAAAAGCCAAAGCGAACATGCTGGTAATGAACGGGTTTTCCCCAATCAGCCATTGAATGAAAAAAGCAAGCGTAATCAAAAACACGGCCATAGAAGCGAAGATTGTCTCCAGTATAACTTTTCTTTTCATCCAACCCCTCCCTCGATACCTTAATTTTAACAGTCTGAACCTAATAAATATATAGTCACAAACATACAATTTATAAATAAGCGTCTTATTTGTAAAAAATATTTTTTATCCCATAGAAAAGGGCCCGATTTTTTCGAGCCCTTCTTTTATCCTGATATAGACGCTCAATGCGGCGTTATGCGCTTTTGTCCATGGGGCACAAGACGGCATCTCGTATTGATGTTCAGCGGTAACAAGCATTCCTGGTTGGATTGTCCACTTTCGAATTGAACCAGTTTCCTTAGATCGGTAAGCCTTGTTCATGACAGACAATGATGCATTCACTCCTTGAAAATAGATATCACGGCTTTATTTCAGCCATTTTATCATCGTATAGGTCTTATACCCTCTCGGACTTTCATCTCTTGTATGCACAACCTTGAATCCGAGTTTTTCATAAAAACCCCTTGCCTGAAATTCACAGGTGCCAAGTGAAACGAAATCAAACCCGGCGTCTTGTGCGAAATCAAGGGCTGCTTGGGTAAGCTTTCGACCGATCGAGCGGTTACGATAAGCCGGATCAACCACCAACCTGCTCAGATAAAGCATATTGCCATAAACCTCGCCTTGGATGCCCCCGATGCACGTATCTGCATCCAAGGCGGCCATATTGAAGCTTTCTTTAAGATCATGTATCTTGTGCTTTTTCCGAAATGACTCGTTTTGTTTCTTCAAGAGCTCTTCATACGCCGGGATGGCTTCATCTGTGATAATCACATTTCTATCTTCGTCTATTTCTATCGATTCAGACATGAAGTCACCGTGGTAATCCGTGTAGAAATCAGTAAGCTTAACAGCACCGGTCTGCTTGAAACCGACCTTCAAAAAATCATCGAACCTTGCTTTTACCGTCGTGTAGATTTTCATGCCAATCGCTTTATCTTGATACGCCTGCCAGGCATGCAAAATCATCTGCCTTAACACAGAGACATCCCGATAGCATACAGCCGAAACAGATAACCAGTCCCAAAAGAAGGTAACGGTCAGCGCCCCTACGAGTTTGTTATCATCAAGCTGGTAGACATGGGTCTTGTGAAACGTCCTGTTATCGGAGAATTTCGCATTGTGAGCCCGCAAAAAGCCTGTAATCGTATCGTTGTATTCATTGTTATTGTAACGTCTATAGGTAATCATACGAATTTCCTCTCTTTGTAAGCATCGTGGTTATAGCACAATGACAATAAAATAAAAAAGCTCAACTTCAAGGAACTTGAAATCAAGCGATGGCAATAAGAAAAACCACTAAAAAACGAAGATGGGAAACAAGCCCAAAATCGCGATCACCCAGAAAACGATCGCCGAAAGCGGTGCCAATGCAACAACCGGATAGTCCTCACGCCACATGACGTATAAGATAAAAGCAAGCGGCGGCATGCCCAACCCGAAAAAGAAACCAAGAAACATCATCAGGACCGTCTTGATGACCGGTACGGTTTCTTCCCTTTGATCATATGTGTCCTTGTTTTCCCTGATGTCTTTAAAAACCGAAAGATGTCTGTCTTTACTCATGATTGCACCCCGAACATAAAAAAGTCTCTGATTAAAATACCATTATAAGCTGTCCCGGCACCGGATTCAATAGGTACCCTTAAAAAGAAAATAGATATGCCCGGCAATAAAAGAAAAACAAAACGGCAAAGCAACAAGAACCGCATACACGTTCAAGCGCATGAACGAAAGGCCCACCAGCAATATCGACAGATTGATAAAAATCAAAAACGCCAGCAGATACTTGAAATTGAATGCGGCGGTATCATCCAGTTTCCGCATCAGTAGCAAGCCGAACAAACCACTCGTGAGATAAAGCGTTGTATAGAGCATCCACATAGTCTTCTCCAATTTTACATCCTTTCGATGCAAACGACACACCGATAAGATTCATTTGACACTATCATATCGGGCTTAATCCCTTTTCACAATCAAAAAAATGCATGACATGAAAAATGTTATATTGTTTCATGCAGATTTCCGGTTTAACTTCCTGTTATACCGCTTGGATTCCAATATGTATCATCGGTCGTCATGGCTTTCACTTTAGAGGCAGCTTGTATGTTTCAAAACCCAAAGATGTAACGGCCTCATTGTAACGCTTCGGAAATAGCTGCGGGTTTTCCAGGGTTTCATAGACCGTCATCTTACCGAAAGCATCATGAATGATACCCCAGATATCGTTACCGAAGCTATACAGTCGGAACTGTTTCAACTTGGGTGTCTCCTGTTTGTCTTGTGTTTCCGTATAAGGGTTCATCCAATACGTCCGCAGCTCCTCCATGAGTTCCTCTTGACCCCAAGCACCACTTCTTAGCTGTTTGATGACTGTGAGAAACCTTTGGAAACCATTGTCGAAATCAGCATTCAAATACGCCCAGGAAAAAGGATCGAGACCGATATTCTTCGTTGAATCGTAAATAGCTTTTGAAAGGACACCTTCAGCATTGTTACAGTATTTCACCGCAAGCCCCTCGCCCGAGAAATAACAGTAAAACAATGCTTCAAGCGATAGTTGACTCAGTTTATCCGGTGTTATCAGCTTGCTGAAACCGACATGATGCATTTCATGTGCAAGCGATGACTGAAACGTCTTGGTGTCGTAATCCTTCACAAGTTGAAGATAATCGAAATGCACCTGATTGCCGTGCACATAACCGAAACTACCACCGATGCCGATGGTGAAGACGATGTGCACTTCATCCAATCCCAGATCATCCGGCAAACCCGCTTTTGCGATTTTCGCTTGCGCCGCGATGACAGATGGCTCAACCGTCACATCGGCGAGTTGATCTTTGTATTCTTCGGTATTGTGATAAAGGTCCAGGTAGTACTTGTGATGTGCCTTCAGATTCGGATTGTCGATATCATTTTCACACAACGTCCAGAACTTGTTGAGATAATCGATGAAAACTTCCCGGGGAACATTGTGGCCATAACGGGCAAACTCCATGACATAATCCGGATGATCCAGCAAGACATCCAGTGCTTTTTTCACAGTTTTTCCTGCTTTGAGATCTTCAATGATTTCTATCATCCTCTGAATCGTCTCGTTTCTAACAATAGCTTTCATCTTATAGCACCCTCCTCGATAATCATATGCGACCACAGTCTGTGACTTAAAGGTATTTCCAAATATACGATACCCTCTAACAACGGTTACGTCAATGAAATCCGGTGAACTTCACTGTTTTATGTGGCATTTCTCACATGTAGAAAAAATATGCTTCAGTACCGGTTACAACGTTTTCTGGCATCATGACGCTGTTTCCCTTATAATGGAAACGAAGTCATTTGTTCAAAAGGAGTCAAAAATATGAGAAAAGCAAAGATTACGCACCACGATCTCACCCTAAGCATCAAGCCTGAAACCTCTTACCTCCATGCGGTTGACACATTGCAGCTGGAAAACCTCACACAGACACTAACCCTTCATTTAGGTAAGCACTTCACAATTAAATCCGTAGTGCAGAACCAGACACCGCTCAAGTGCACAAAAACCGAGGAGAACCGGCATACCATTCAATACCGAATACGGCTTTTAGACCAGTCACCACTAACCATTGAATACGACGGTTACTGTAATGCATTCACCGGCTATGGTGTGACCATCATCACCGCAGACATCATCGAACTTTCCGGCTTCGGTTTTTATTTTCCGACAGTAGAAAAGCAATCACAACTGGAAGCATTCACTTATCAGCTTAACCTGGATCTGAGCTCCAATTGGCAAGTGGTTTGTCCTGATGATGAAACTTTTGAAGAGACCAGTCTTGAAAAACGTTCTTTTTCCTATCGACAACAACCCCTCGAGGACATCTTCATTTGTGCCAGTAAAACCTTTGTTGTCCATAGATACAGAGATTTTTCTTTAGTCCTTCCCGACCTATTGGACGCAGAGAAAGAGGCCATGATCGCCGAATATGATAGCGTCGTGGATTTATTGCTCGAAACATTCGGTGACCTCAAAAACCAGCAAAATACCGTTGCAGTCGTATCACCTAGAGGAGAGGGCGCTCAAGAGTGGGGATACGAGCGTGCACATATGTGGGTCATCGGTGATGTGTTCTTGCGGTACGCACATCAACACGATTGGGTGCTGCACGGACTGAAGAAATCTTTATCAATGCATGAAACCATTCATGCCTGGATTGGCATCGGTGTCAAAATGAGTCCATATATGAAAGAAGCGATTACACAATATCTCGAAGTAGTTCTAACAGAGACATTGTTTCAAATCCCAGATCTCTCAAAAGCGTATTTCACGTGGTATCAAAACCGGTTTTCCAGTACAACGACCGCTCAAACAAAAACCATCAAGGATCTCACTCTCCTCGATAACCACTATAACCACTGGTATTTGAAAGGCGCGCTGGCTTTTCACGACCTCGAAAAAAAGGTTTCTCGCGCATGTTTGCTCGAATCTTTCACATCCCTTTATGAGAAATATAACCATAAAGAGATCTCTGATCGGACACTCATTGAACATCTGGGGTCAATCTTGAACTTGAAACTGGACGATTTTTACTACCACTGGTTCGAAAAACCGGGTCTTCGTTCCTTTTTCGAGATGTAGATGCGTTAATTCTCTCAAACCGAACAACACGATAACAATTCGTATCTCAGCGATAACCAATATGTGACATCGGTTTCTCTTTTTGATATGCTGAAAAACGAACGTATCAAAAAAACTTCGATTTTCCATCGAAGTTTTTTTTAGAATTCTCCCAGGGATTATACATTGAAGCGCATAAGCAGAATGTCGCCATCCTGGACGAGATACTCCTTGCCTTCCGAGCGTACCCTTCCAGCCTTTTTCGCTTCAGCAAAACTTTCATAGTAAAGCAATTCATCGTACTGGATGACCTCGGCACGGATGAAACCCCGTTCGAAGTCGCTATGAATGATGCCAGCGCATGCTTTGGCGTTCATTCCGGCTTTGAACGTCCAGGCGCGCAACAAGTTGTTTTCAATGGTAAAGAACGTCTTGAGACCCAACAGTTCATAGATGGCGTTTATCAACCGGTCGATGCCGGATTGATCCAGACCCAACGTCTCATAATAAAGCGCCTTTTCTTCTTCATCCAAAACAGACATCACCGCTTCTAAGTCGGCACAGATCGTGATGAGGTGATCCGCGTGTTGTTTCGCAAAAGCCTTGACCGCATCAACGTCACGTTGCCGGTTTGGATGTGCCACATCCTCCTCACCGACATTGAGCACATACATCACCGGTTTCATTGTCAAGAAGCCATACGGTTGAATCAATTCCTTCTCAAAAGCATTCATATCGAGCAAACGTAGCGGCTTCCCCGACTTCAAGGCGTTTGCACACGATTGCAACACCTCGAACTCTCTTGAGATATCCTTATCTACTTCCAGCTTGGCTTTCTTCTCGATTCGCGGCAAGCGTTTTTCGATGATGTCCAGATCCGCGAGCATCAACTCCGTTTCGATGTTCTCGATATCTCTGAGCGCATCGATCTCCCCGTCGACATGTGCAACCTGATCGTCCTCGAAACACCGCACAACGTGCAAAATCGCATCGACAGTGCGAATGTGCGACAAAAACTGATTGCCCAACCCTTCACCCTGATGGGCGCCTTTGACGAGTCCGGCGATATCGGTGATTTCAATGCTTGTCGGTGTCACCTTGTCCGGTGATAACTTATCAGCCAAGGCGTTCAAACGTTCATCGGGCACAACAACATTACCCAGATTCGGCTCAATGGTGGTAAAGGCATAATTCGCCGTCATGACCTCGTTTTTCGTCAAAGCATTATACAACGTCGATTTGCCCACATTCGGTAAGCCGATGATCCCCGCTTTAAGTGGCATGGTTTTCACCTCTTTTTTATCATATGGTGTGATTCTTATTCCTCTGACAAAAGCATCTTGAGCGATGCATATTCTTGTGCATCGAAATGCGTGGTATCCAACCTGATAAGACCCGCATGTTTCCGGTAGATGGCCTCGTAATCGGCCATCGAGGCACGAAACGCTGTTTCCTCGATCAGACCCATCGATTTATGGGTTTCGTGCACCGTTTCAAAACGTTCAAGGTATCTGCGATACAGCACCTCGAAAGTAGCGAAACAATAGATGGTTTTATGAGATGCGTTCGCCTCGGATAGGATCTTCAACAATCTCAGATACGCTTCTTCCTTGAAGTTCGCTTCGATGATGATCGGCTTGATATACGGAATCAAAGTGTCAAGAAGATGCGTCATCAATGCGACGGTTGTCGCACTCAACCGCAGGTTTTCGTTGCGATCGGTTGGTTTCACAGATTCGGCGAGGGTTTCTTTCAAATCATCTTTACAAAGAAGATAAGCCGAAAAATCCCGCGTCAACTGTCTGGCGATGGTGGTCTTGAGTGCGGCGATCTGTCCGGTGATGATGATAACGTGTGGTTTCATGGCAGACTTCTTTCCTGAATACGGGAGGTTTACTTGTTTTGATACAAGGCGATGAGGTTGTCGTATAGTTTTTCAAATTCTTCATTCACAACTTGCAGTTCCTCGTGCGTCTGATAATATGCGATGACATCCATGACGACATCCTCATAACCGACTTTCGAGGTATAGTTCTTAGCGATGCCTTTGATTTTGGTGTTATCGAAGATAAGGCTCCATGTCTTATCGCCCAGAAGTGGGCCTTCCATTTCCGGCATGTGTTTGGCGATTACCTTACTCGGAATATGGACGATATTCGCCTTGACATCCAGCGCGTCCGCCGTGATACGGGTGAGTTGTTCCCAGGTGTACATCCGTTCACCGGTGATGTGGAACACATCGTTGTAGGCCTGTTTGTTTCCGATCAGGGAAACGAAGCTATTGGCGAAGTCCGACCCGTGTGTGATGGTCCAGATGCTGGAGCCGTCTCCGGGAATGATGACCGGTTTGCCTTCAATCAGTCTTTTCAGATGGGCGTAATCAAAACCCCAGCGGGTCATGACAGCCATGATCATCTTATTGTTGTAGGTGTGTGAAGGTCTGACGATGGTGATGTTCATCCCTTCGACACCATTCAGATACCTTTCACATTCGATCTTGTTATGACTATACGCCCAATAGGGGTTGTGTAACGGGGTTTTTTCAGTAATGGGATAGTCCTCGACCGGTTTATGATAAGCGCTGGCGCTACTGATGAAGATGTATTGGTCGGTCTTACCTTTGAACAGCCGCATATCCCGTTCAACGTGTTTCTTGGTAAAGGCCACGAACTGGATCACCACATCGAAAAATCTGTCTTCAAGAACGTCTCTTGCCGCTTGTTCATCGTTGATGTCACACGTGATGGTGTTGAGCGCTTCAGATAGTTCGTGGTTGGCGTTGCCTCTGTTCATTATGGTTACAGCCATATCTTCCTGCAAACATTTTTCAACCACATAGGTGCTGATGATACCGGTGCCGCCGATAATTAGAATATCCATGTACAGTCTCCTTTTTAAGCCTATTCTTCTCTCTTATCATATCATATTCCCTTTTGATTCGCTTTCGATATTTTTAAGGAGACGTTCGTTTTCTTTGAGCAGACAAGCCTATCATGGTACAATAAACTTGTAGTTAAAACCAATGAAAATGAATCTGGAGGGATTATATGGCAACCGATCAATACCATGAACCCGTAGAGCTGCTTAGTGAGAAAACCTTAGACATCACCCGGGTCATCAAAAGCGTGATGGAGGAGTTTGAAGCGGTGGATTGGTACAATCAACGTATGGATGCGACCAAGGATGAGGAAGTCCGGGCGTTGCTGAAGCACAACCGGGATGAAGAAATGGAACATCTGGCCATGGGCATCGAATGGTTAAGAAGACAAATCCCCGAACTGGATGAAGAACTGCGGGATAACCTTTTTAAAGAAGGCCCGATCGGCCATCACGATGAAGCAACGGATGATGCCGCCATCAAAAGTCTCAACATCGGAAAAATGAAACGCTAGGAGGATTTCATGGATCTATTAAAACAAAACCTCGCCCCGATCCCGAGTGAGGGTTGGGAAGAGATCAACGAACGTGCGATTGAAGTCATCACCTCACAACTCAGTGCCCGCCGAGTGCTTTATGTGGACGGGCCGCATGGCATACTGAAAAACAGTGTATCCCACGGCCGGTTGAATTCCGTAATCAAAACCGAAGACGGCGAAGTAAGCGCAGCCCTTTATGATGTCCTGCCACTTTTGGAATCACGCATCACTTTCGATTTATCCCGCTGGGAACTGGATAATGTTCTTCGCGGCGAAAAGGATGTCGCGTTGGATACATTGGAAGCGGCCGCCAAGAAACTGGCGCTTTTCGAAGAAGACGCCATCTATAACGGCAACAAGAAAGCCAACATCAAAGGTCTCAATCAAGTGGCCGGCAAACGCATCAAAGTCGGCAATGACCCGAATGATATTCTCAAAGCCTTATCGCAGGCCGTGACGATCTTGAATGACGCCTACACGCAAAAACCTTATGACTTGGTCGTTTCCGATCAATTCCTGGACCGTTTGAACCAGATGTATCAAGGTGGATTGCTGAGAAAAAGCGTTCTCGCGATCATTGGCGGCGACATCGTTCGCTCCCGTGTTATTGACGGTGCCTTCCTGGTCCCGAGAAACCACGAGGACTTGGAGCTCACCATCGGCCAGGACTATAGCGTCGGCTATGAATACCACGACGCAGACAAAGTTCATCTGTTCCTAATGAACAGTTTCACCTTCAGATGCCTCGATGAAGATATCATCGTTGCGTTTGACCTTACTTAAAAACACTTAAACTTCGGTTCATACCGAAGTTTTTTTGTTCATAATTATTAAATGTTTTCTCGATCAGGAACGATGTGTCACGATTATCAACACCTGTTTCACATGCTATAATGTAGTAGACATAGCCCGATCATATTTTGGTAGAGGAGTGTATTTTTCGTGATTTTAAAAAAGACCTTCACCCTAAGCAACAACATCACCATACCCAAAGTGGGCTTCGGCACTGCACCGCTTAAAGGTGATGATGCCTATGAAGCTGTAAGAAACGCTCTTAAAGCAGGCTACATCCATATCGACACCGCTGCGGCCTACGGCAATGAAACCGACATCGCCCGTGCAATCAAGGATTCGGACATACCGCGGGAAAACCTATTCATCACCTCGAAACTTCATGCCAGCATCAAAGACTACGATGAAGCACTGAAAGCCTTCCAGGAATCACTGGACCGTCTTGAAACATCGTATCTGGATCTGTATCTGATTCATGCACCCTGGCCCTGGGATCAGAAGTTCAGCGATCACAGCAGTGGCAACATCGCCGCCTACAAGGCACTTGAAGCCCTTTATAGCGCCGGTAAGATCAAAGCCATCGGCGTTTCCAACTTCAGTCCCGATGATCTTGATAACATCATCGACAACTGCGATCTGGTCCCGCATGTCAATCAGATCAAGTTCCACATCGGACATCCTCAAACCGATACCATCAAGTATTGTAAAGACAAAAACATCCTCATCGAGGCCTATTCGCCACTCGGACGTGGGGGTATCCTTACCCATGACATCTTGAAGGACATGGCAAGAAAATATCAGGTTTCAACGGCACAGTTGGCTGTCCGCTATGTCCTGGAAAAAGACATACTACCCTTGCCGAGATCTTCTAAACCAGACCATATAATCAACAACGCCGAAGTCGCGTTCACCCTCGCTGCGGATGACATGAGACAACTCGACACCTTGAAGATCGAATCAATCGAGTTCGGCACGCCGGTAAAAAAACAGTAATCGAAATCTAGAAAGTATCTAAAATCCATTTCCGGAAAGGAAGCGATACCAATGAAAAAAGTAGCAATTCTCCTTGCGAATCTATTCGATGACAAAGAGCTCCTATATCCTTACTATCGCTTGTTAGAAGCAGGCTTCAACGTCGATTTGGTCGGGGCTGATAAAGATACCATCTACAAAAGCAAACACGGTTTGGCCATGAAAAGTGATGTCGCCGCTGTGGACATAACCGCAGCCGACTACGATGCTTTGGTGATTCCGGGCGGTTTCTCTCCCGATTACATGCGCCGTTCAAAGGATACCGTCGAATTCGTCAAAGCGATGGACGCCCATAAAAAACCGATTGCGGCGATTTGTCATGGTCCCTGGATGATGATCTCGGGCTGCGATTTAAAGGGACGGAGACTGACCGGTTTCTTCTCCATCAAGGATGACATCCTCAATGCGGGCGCAGAATATGTCGATGCGGCCGTGGTCACCGACGGTCACCTGATCACTTCGAGAACACCGAAAGATTTGCCCGATTTCATGCGGACACTAATTGAAAGACTAACTTGAAGCAAAACCATTCTTACGCTATAAATCACAAAAAAGACCGCCCATATATCAAGCAACACATGGATGGTCTTTTTATATCGTTTTCGTGTGCAGGCCTCTGATCTACCCTATGAAACGAGAAATCGAAACAAATCAATCCGTAGCGGGTGGATCTATTCGTGTAACACGCTTTAGATTTTCAAGTGCTGTGGCCACATCCACAACCCAGATCATATGCGTGAAATCATGATTTTTCGCAGGGATCTTGTATTTGGGCTCGCCGAAGAGCCGCGACCAGATATGTTTCGAGGTCTCGATGATTGAATCGAAACAAACCGTTTCAACTTCTTTTTCGAGCAGCGTCTCCAGAATGAAGATGAGCAATGTTTTCCCGTAGCTTTGTTTTTGTACGGCCGGATCGATATAAAGCGAGCCGATCTCCATGGTATCTGCCAAGGCGTTGTGTGTTCGCCGCAGAATACCTTTATTCGGAGGTGTGCCATACGCGATCGTTCCGATCGGTTTGTCACCGTCGAAGGCAAGAAAATAGTGTGCCTGTGCTTTATCACAGGCGTCATCGAACTGACGCATCTTGAATGCCAGTTCATCTGCGGTACTGTGGTGTTCCTCGATGCCTTCTTTACTGAAGGCATCCCGAATCACTTTCTCCCATAGGACTTCTATGGTATCGCGGTCCTTTCTGGTCGCTTTTCTTATCTTTAATGCGTTTTTTGTCATAACGCTCCTCCTGCTATTGGCTTTTTACGGTAACTAGCGTAACTTCAAACCGACGTAAATGATAGCTTCGTTGTTACTTTGTTGGTTATCCACCGGTAGAAATTCGAAATCGAATGCCTTGTGGACTTCGATGTTGTTTTGTGCCACGTAATCATACACACGTTTGAAAAAGGCCGGGCCATGGTTGGATAGGATATTTTTGAACAACAGATACTTTCCGGCTTCGATTTGAAGTGTGACATGCCCGGGCTTGGTTTCAGAAAAATAGCCCGAGGGCGCTAAGGCATAATACTCGAAAATTCTTTTTTCTTTGGTCATCGTCCGGTAATCCTGATACCCGATATAATACTGGTTCGAATCTTTTTCTGCCTTTTTCGTTTCTGCGAAAATCTTCGCCCATAAAGAGCCAAAACATGTGTTTTGCATGTCATCCAGATCAACAGAGATTTTATATCCCGAATACGACATGCTTTTTAGTTCAATGGTTCTTTTCTCCATCGTTTCCCTCCATACTTGGATTAATTTCGGTATTGCTGGTTGCATGTCACCTTTTAATAGGCGGATGTATTGCTTATCAGCGAGGATGGAACAAACATGACTTTCATAAGTTGAAAAGATAACTCTCGACGTTCCCCTGTATCTTATGTGTCCTTCAAGTTAACTTTAACATAAAATAGGAAAATCCGCGCAAGATAATGTGGTTGATTTAATAGATGTGACAGATATAAATCGCATCGCGTTGTAATTTAAAGACGGAATGATTATAATTAATAGTTGTGAGTGTTTGCTTTATAGAGCGTTTATGACAAAATGGATTTAAAAGGAGACTATCATGCCAACTATTACCGAT
>SLJL01000065.1 GCA_007135105.1 Candidatus Izemoplasma sp. | reverse complement strand
CTGTCATCCATACCGATACGGATCAACCGACCATCATCGGCAAAAACGTCACCATCGGTCACAGCGCCATCATCCACGCTGCCACAATCGAAGACGAGGCGCTGATCGGCATGGGCAGCATCATCCTGAATCAGGCCGTCATTGAAAAACACGCCCTCATCGGTGCGGGCAGTGTCGTACCACCCGGTAAACGCGTCAAGAGCGGTACGCTTTGGCTCGGCAATCCGGCCAAGGAAATCAGAAAGCTCAAACCCGAGGAAATCACGCATATCAAGGAAAACGCCGCAAGCTACAAGCGTTTGCTCAAGGCCCATATGAACATAAAAAAGACTGCTTGATACATGGTATCAGGCAGTTTTTTCATTGGGTTTGGTTTTCACAACGGTAAAGAAATAGAGGTATTTCATCGCCACGATCACGAGAATCATGATGCGCATCCACAAGTGCGGTGCGAAGATGAACGTCGGTAGAATCATGAGATCGACGAGGATCATGAGTTTCCATTTCCCCGCTCTTGTCATCGCCTTTTCTTCGGCGAAGTTTTTCAGATATTTATTATAAAGCCAGGTTCTTGTGAACCAGTCGTGAAACCTCTTTGATCCCTTGGCATAGAAATATGCCGTCAGCAAAAGCATCGGTGTGGTCGGCAAGAGCGGTAGGACGATGCCCAAAATCCCTAGTCCCATGAACAAGGTCCCCAGAAAAATGAACAGGGCCCGTCTAATCATCATCCATCAGTCTTTTCTCACCTTCCAAGGCTTTGATGTTTGTGATATCCTGGGTCATCTCCAAGGTGCCAAGATACGCTCCGGCTTTGTTTCTGACGGCGAAATAGCGGATGAGAACCATCTTGCCACGCATGTTGATCCAGAAATCCTCGTGGTCTTTCTTGCCGCTTTTGAAATTATCGACGATTTTTTCGACGATATGGACGCTTGCCGGCGGATGACACATGTTCACGTGTCTGCCAAGAATGGTTTTGGGACGGTCGAAGATCCGCTCCTTACCCTGGGTGAAATAGCGGACGTAGCCGTCCTTGTCGACATAGGTGAGATCCAGCGGCAAGGTGTTGAGCATCGCATTGACTTCTTCGGGGCTGAGAGCGCCAGCGTCGAAGTTTACGGTGCCGCTTTCTGTTTTCTCTTCTTCTGTTGCTTCGGTGGCTTCACCGCTGAAGGTGTTTTTCGGTTTTTCCAGGAAATATCCGACTTCATCACTGGCTGCGGCGATATCGATGAAGTTGACGAGATTGAGTTTGTCTTTAAGGAGGGGAATCAGTATGTTGTTTTCCTTGAAGACCATTTCCTTAAGTTGATGGATGGTCTCTTCAATGAGCGGTTTGACTTTGGCGACGGTCATATCAACCTCGCTGAGGGCTGCGAGACAACGGTTGATTTTCTCCCTGATCTCATCGTCGACACCCCACATGACCTGGGGTGGGGTGGTGATGACTTTCTTCTCGAGATACGGGAAGAAAAGCTGTTCCTTACGGGCGTAATGTTTCTTGATTTCCTCGATTCTATCCATGCCGACACGCAGCATCAATAGGGGCTGATTGCCTTCTTGCTGCAAATAAGGTTCGATCTCCTCGGCGATCAGCGTTTCGAGTCTTGCGTTCTCCGCTTTGAGGACCTGAAGCGGATGACCCGCTTCTTCGCTGATATCATCGCTGCTGTGGATATCGGATACCGAGCCGCCGAAAACACGCGCATGGACATCGCACAGTCTTTGAATCTCCTCAACGGGCAGCCCCTCCTCGACAAGCGCTTGTTCGAGTTCGGTGATTTCCTGGGTGCTCACATCGCCGAAGGTTTTTGCGAAATCCGCTTTGACACTTTCAAAATCCTCGCCTTCGTGGAGGCGCTTTATCAGTTGTTTCAATTTATCCTGTTTTGCCTTTGTCTGATTGTTGATGAGTTCACTCATGTGATCACGTCCTTTATACATGACAAGTGTAACGAATATACGAGAAAAAGAAAAAGGGGACGATAATATTTCTAAATACCCCCTTGAAAGTTTATAAACATTCGGTTGTAAACTAAGATGTCTCCACGAGATAGAATCCGTGTCTGTTCGCGACGGTCTGAAGGGTTTCAAGAGGAACTTTGCGTAGTTTCAAGCCGTGTTTGAGCGAGGTGAAGCGTCCAACCGATTCAAGCATCCCTTTTTTCAATATCCGGTCGAAGCCCGCTTCTACCAGCACGCTTTTGAAATCGGGATGCGCCTTGATGATGGCATAGACCGTATCATTGATGTTGACCGATTCCATTTAGGCATCCTCCTCCAAAGGCTCGCTGAAAGCCATAGACATTGTTGTCTCGTCGTAGATGTCTTCTGAAGAGATAAACCGAGATATCCGGCTGAGCAGTCTGCGGTGTTCATCGTTGCTTGTCGCTCCGAAGACGAACAGGTGTCTGATGTCTCTGCCTTCATAGCGAACAGGTTCTTTTGTCTCAAGATGAGACACAAACGCTTCATAGACGTGGCTGTTCGGTCTGGCATGGCAAAGAATCGTGTCAGCGCTGATGAGCATGTAAGGTCCCGAAGCATAGAGCTCTTCAAGCACGTTCTTCAAATACATCGAAGAAAAGACACCCGAAAGCAGCAACACCGCTGTGGCTTTGAAAACGCCTTCCTCGATGCTTTTGAGTTGGTCGATCACTTCATGGGAAAAACGGATTTTACGCATGGTCAATCCCTCGTTTGCTTCCGGTGACGGCGCATCACAAGCGCACCGACCGGTTCAGATTTGTAACAATCATAGTACTCATCATACTTTTCGAAGCCGACCTTGTCATAAAAACGGATGGCGTCGCTGTTTTTATAGTTGACATGGAGATAAAGCATCTCGTGGTCTTCATGCAAGTGGTTCAAAATCTTTTCACCATAACCATTGAACCGGTTGTTTTCTTTGATGACCAGCGTAAAAATATAAAGGGCGGTCGGTTCCATGCTGATTTTTGTCACCTGTCTGACTTTCTTGTAGGCGCGAAGTCGTTTGAAAAACGACAAAAACCCCATCTGCTTAACCAGTAGCCACCAGGTGTTTTTCTCGACTTTTTTCATCTCGGATCCCAGATAGGTTATGAGCACTCCGATGAAAGTCTCGTTTTCATAAATGCAGGATAGGTGAGCGGCGTTGAACATGTGATCCACGTCGGATTCTTTTTCGAGCAACGTCGCAATCTGCCTGATGGCGTTATCGAGATTCCCGAAATGAATCCGGTAAAGGATCTCATCGGCCCTTACCAATAAGGCGGCGACGTCCTCGGCTTTGAGGTCTGTTTCTGCAAAAGAGACAAATCGCATATCCATCATCTCCTGCATTCATTTTATCACAAGGCAGAAAAATTTACACATTTTAACCGTGTTTTTGGACATATCATTCCTTTTTCGTGTATAATATGGTATGTAAGGGGGCGACGCAATTGTCAGAACAAAAACGAATGCTTGACAGAGAACTGAGACACGAACTTTCAAAAAGCCAATGCCATGAAATCATGGATTATTTGATGGTGCAATTCGCGGATACCAAGGATATCCATTACAACTATTATTTCGATACCCCGGATTATTCCTTGGCCGAAAGAGATGTTACGCTGCGCTTAAGAACCATCCGCAAGGAAAACAACGCCAGTTATTTTCTCACTTTGAAAGTCCCCACCATCGATACGGACACGCATCTGGAATACACCCAACGGCTTTCGGAAAAAGAAATGCGTCTGCTTGTCTATAACAACCATCTGCCTGAAGGTGAAATCAAGGACCTCAACTCGATTCACGGCGGCAATGTCCAAAACATCAACATGATTAGGGTGAACCGTGTAAAAGCCCCCTATAAGGACATCGAGGTCTATTTCGACAAAATCTCGCATCGCGGCAAGACGTATTATGAAATCGGCACGAAAATCGCTACGGATAAAACGAAACCTTCACGAGAAGAACGCATCAAGCAATTCACGGGTCTACTCAAGGAATACGGCATCGAATACAAACAAGCTCGACGCCGCAGCAAAAAGTACAAATAAAAAGAAAATGGTTTTCGCTAATCAAGCGGAAACCATTTTTCATATCCAGATGAAATAGACGACCATCGTGACAAGATAGATGATAAAAAGATAGTTCGCCGTCTCAAACGACATCTTGTACTCCCGCAACGTTTTGATCGGTCGGTAATCCTTGGAGATGATATACCGGTAAAACAGAAAGCCGAGCGAAAGGGTCACCCCGTAATCGATGAACGCACCGATATGGATGAATTCCTGGTCATAAGCGATGCCGAAGAAGTTCTGGGTAAAGGGAATATAGAAATTACCAAGGACGATACAAGCGAAAGCAAGGGACATCAACGTGATGTTTTGCGCCATGTGCTTCATCGGATAGGAAACCGTCTTGGGTCCGAAAAAGATCTGTGACATCTTGATGAAGGATGTGGCGGTACCGAT
>SLJL01000009.1 GCA_007135105.1 Candidatus Izemoplasma sp. | reverse complement strand
GGTGATGAGTACGTAGATGACAATCTGAAAAAGATAAAGCGTCAGTTCATCGGTCATTTCTTTTATATTCATATTAGGTCCCCCAACCCGTGTGTACGTATTTTGATAGTATAAGAATCCGGCGATACTGTCAAGCTATTAGCATGTGTTTCTCATGTTCAAACAATCATAGACATGTGCTTTCAACTTGCGAAGCCATATCCCTTAAATACCAGCATCTAAAAAACAAGCCGTTTGTGGGTGTCTATTAAAAACGAACGGCATTATGCCGAACGTTTGTTATGGGCCACACTGTTTCTTCGCATCAGCTTGTGGGGCAAGGTGATGATTTTCTTATCCTGGCTTTCCTTCAAGAGCGAAGCGATCAAATCGGCCGCTTTGTTTCCTTTTTCGAAGAAAGACTGGTTGATGGTGGTGAGTGCCGGTTTGACGTAACTGGCTAGGGGGATATCGTCGAATCCGACAACAGATACGTCCCGTGGCACGTCTAGCTCAAGATCGTCCAAAGCTTTCATGGTCCCAAGGGCCATCAGATCGCTCGCGCAAAATACCGCGGTGAGTTCCGGGTGTTGCTTAAAGAGTGCTTTGGTGACAGCATAAGCTTTCTCTTCAGAAAAATCAGCGATTTTAACATAGTCGTGCTGTAAGGGTAGTCCATGTTCAGCCAATGCTTTTTGATAACCTTCCCACCGATCGATAGCGACAGTTGCCGTTTTACCACCATTGATGAAGGCTATGTTTTTGTGGTTGTGGTCGATGAGGTGTTCGGTGGCTTCAAAAGCTGCGGTGACGTCATCGATCTTCACGACGTTCATGTGGTCTGTGCCCCGGATGTCGACATCGATAAGCACGTAGGGGATTTCACTGTTTTTCAGCTGTTTAATGTAATCGTCATCGGTTTTGATTCCGACGAGGATGGCGCCTTTCACATTGCGTTCGCGACAGAAGGCAACGTAGGACTTAGCCGCCTGGTCCTTGGAGTCGATGATATAAAGTGCCAGTTCGTACTGTTGGGCGGCCATAGCTTTGTTGACGCCCATCAGAAGCGGATAAAGTGTGTTGGTTTTTTCGCTTTCCGCACTGGGAGAAGATATGATGAGCGCGATGACGTTGTTGTTTTTGCTTCTGAGGTTCCGGGCGTTGATGTTGGGAATATAGTTGAGTTCGCGGGCGGCATCACGAATGATTTTCTTGGTAGCCTCGCTGATGTCGTCCTTGTCGTTCAAGGCTTTGGAAACGGCCGTACGGGAAAAACCCGTCATTTTCATGATGTCATCGATCTTGGCCATTGTCTTTCCCTCCCTTGTTGTTCAACTCATTATAACAGAGCCTGATATGGGCGTCAAAAGGATTATGTCTTAAACAAGCGCTCGACAAGATTCAAATCAAACTGAGAGATGCTTGGAAACGTGATGTCGGCGTCCATCAGTTGATATTGATAACCGATGCCTACGGAAAACATCTTGGCGGCGTTAATGGCCTTGATGCCCGCTTTGGCATCCTCGATGCCGATGGCGTCTTTTGGCTTTATATTCAGCGTTTTCGCTGCCTTGAGGAAGATTTCGGGATCCGGTTTGTTGTTTTCTAGTGTCGCCGGGTCGATGATGACATCAAAGTATTCGGTGATGCCGAGTCTTTCAAGGATGACTGGTGCATTTCTCGAGGCACTGGCTAGAGCGATGGCTTTATTTTTCGTTTTGAGTTCGTCCAGTAGAGCTTTGGCCCCCGGATACAAATCTTCGGGTTTCAAAGTGGCGATGCTTTTCTTATATAGCTCGTTTTTATATTCGAGCAACCTCGCTTTTTCTGCATCCGTAACGGTTTTCTTGCCATGTTCTAAAATACGCTCGAGTGATTTGTCTCGGGGAATGCCTTTCAATGTTTCGTTGAATTTCTGATCGATGTCGATGCCGATGTCGTTGGCCATCCGCTTCCAGGCGTGGTAGTGGTTTTCGCTTGTGGAGACAAGCACACCGTCCAGATCGAAGATGTACAGTTTCATGTGTGAACACGCGCGATATAGTGCGCTACAAACAAGAAACCACGGATGTGATGGATGCTTTGATCGCCGCTCAGGGAATAGTCCATGAGTGGTTCCCAGGACCAAAAACCGTATTTTACGTTCGGATCATCGAGATGATAGGGATATTTCCCCTCTGCGACCGCTTGCATCGAAAGACCGTATTCGACGGCTTTGATGGCGGCACGCAAGTGGTTTTCTTTGCGGGTATGTCTGTGGAGCCTGATGAGGGAGATGGCAATGTTCGGCGTATCACCGGGACCGACGTTCGGGGCACAGACTTCCTCGTCGTTATCGATGCCGATGACCCAGGCGCCATCTTCTCGTTGATGCTTGATCATCCAATCGGCATATTTTTGCGCCGCATCGAGGTACTTCTTGTCGTTGGTCAGTTCATAGAGATAAACCAGACTTCTGAGTTCGGGTGCTGCGAGATCGGAGTTCCAGAATTCGCCGTCGATCAAGTAAAAGGCACCGGAATCTTCCTGTAAGGTAAGGGCATGTTCACCCCAGCGTTTGGCTTCTTCCTTGTACTTGTCTTCTTTTGTGATTTCGTAAAGTTCCAGATATGCGGTGATGGGAAAACCGAACGCCCGCCAAACGAAACCGGTATCGCTCCAGGTATAGGTGTCGGTGTCGTATTTATATTTGAATCCGGCTTTTCTGGCTTGTTTGAAGAAATTATGGAACTGTTTGATATAGAAGAGATAGGTTTCATCGCCGGTACGCTTGTAAAGCGCGTTTGCGGTAATGAAGGCGTCACCTGTATATTTGACATAGAGTTCGTTTGGTTTGAAACCGTCACGGACCCCGCCTTGCCAGGTGAACATCGGATGGGTTTCGGTGGTATTCTCATATGCCCATTTAAAACAGTTCTGCGCTTTTTCAAGTAAGGTTTCATCCTGTGTCATGTCGTAGACCACCAGAAAGTTCAGCGCCATGAGAAAGTTGCCGCTGTCCATTTCGCTTTTGTATTTCGTGTCGGCACGATAATAGTGGTGCATCGCTTTTTCTTCTTCATTGTAAAGATTTTCGATAAACGATGTCACGGTTTTCGTGATGCGGTGTTTCAAGGTTTCATAGGAGATGCCCAAGGTTTCTTCAATCTTTTTTTCGCCTGAGGCGTCTGGGGCTTTTAAGCCCCAGCTCTCAGGATTTATGACTTCATACATTGAATGATTCCTTTCTGTTATTCGTAATCTTTGATGGCAGCTATGGTGTCTGTCACAGAAACATTGTCATAGATCATGTTTTCAATGGCTTCGTTGTAGTTGTCCAAAAATCTTGGGGGAATCGAGCCGAATGCATAACCGTTTTGCACGACTTCAGTATAGACGGGCAGGTAGGGATCATCAGGCATTTCGTTGATTAAAGCGTCCATACCGGAAATCGTCGGTGGCAGACCGATGAGGCCATCGATGTGACCTTGAACGAGTTCTTCGTCGCTTGTGATGAACTCGATGAGTTCCATGGCGGCTTCAGGGTTGTCGCTTTGGGAGCTGATGGCCCAGCCGGCTACAAAGAGCATCGATGCATCGCCGTTAGCTGTCGGTAGTGGGGCGATGCCGGTGACTTCCTCATCGTCGCCGATGACACCGGTAATCCAAGAACCGCCGTAAAGCATGGCGATATCACGATTGGCGAACAGTTCGCCGTCCCAGCCTGCGCCGGAGAGGAATGGTGAGGTGGCATAGTCGTTGATGTAGAAGTTTCTGAGCATTTCGAGTGCGGCGGCATGTTCGTCCGAATCAAGCTCGGTTTCGTTGATTGTGCCGTCAGAATTGAGGATGTCTGCGCCCATGGTTTGGATGAACGGCAGATAGTAGTTCAGTTTCGGGTCCATGCCGAAACCGTAGACATCATCGGTGGTACTGGCCATGACAGCGGCTTCGAAGGCGTCGATGGTGGTCGGGATGTCGCCTTCGACGAGATCCTCATGATAAAACAGCACACTGGTGTTATAGTCTTTGGGAATACCGTAGAGGCTGTCTTCGTGATAGAAGGCGGCGAGGATGGATGCCTCGAAGTTGTCAAGATCCATGGTCACCAGATCGTCGATGGCAAGCAGGGCGCCTTCTTCTGCATACTCACGGAGTTGGTTCCCACCGTCTAGGAAGAAGACATCCGGGGCTTGTTGACCGGCGATTTGACCGAGCAGGGCGCGTTCGTAGTTATCGGAACCAGCATAGGTCTGGATTTCGACCTCGATGCCGGTTTCTTCGGTGAACCGCTCGATTTGCTCGGCGAATTTCTCAGGGATGTCCTCGGTCGCTTCCAAAGCGATCGAGATGGAATCGGTGCCGCCACAGGCGGCGAGGATGGTGATACTCAAGATGAGAGATAAAATACCTAATACTCTTTTCATGCTAAATTCTCCTTTTTATTTTTTTGGGGTTACCCCCGTTGGTTATTTGATTGCACTGCTGGCTTGATTGCC
>SLJL01000037.1 GCA_007135105.1 Candidatus Izemoplasma sp. | reverse complement strand
GGATGGTGATACTCAAGATGAGAGATAAAATACCTAATACTCTTTTCATGCTAAATTCTCCTTTTTATTTTTTTGGGGTTACCCCCGTTGGTTATTTGATTGCACTGCTGGCTTGATTGCCTGTCAAGTATTTCTGGAAGGTGATGTATAGGGCGATTGTCGGGGTCAGTGTGATGAGGGTGGCGGCCATGGCCCTTGTGACCGAGGCGATGTATTGGGTGTTGGTGATCTGGAAGATCCCGAGCGGCAGGGTGAATTTGTCCTGGGAGTATACCAGTATGCTTGGAAGCGTGAAGCTGTTCCAGTTCCACACGAAGATGAAGATCGCTTGGGTCATGAGTGCGCTTTTGGCTAGCGGTAGGGCGATGCGTCTGAAGACGCCGAGATTCGATAGCCCGTCGATTTTCGCCGCTTCTTCGATTTCAGTGGGAAAATCCATATAGAACTGACGCATGAGGAAAACGCCGAAGGGATTTATGAGGAAAGGGATGATCAAGCCGAAATAGCTGTTGATCATGCCCAGGCGGGCGACTTGGAGGTAGATGGGAATCATGATGATTTGTACCGGTACCATCATCGTGCCGAGCACATAGAAGAACAGGGCGGTTCTGCCTTTGAACTGATAGCGGGCCAGTGCGTAGCCCGCCATCGAGTTGAAAAGCAGGTTGAACAGGGTGATGGTGATGGTGACGAAAAACGAGTTCATCGTCCAGCGCAGGACCGCACTTTGTCTGAAGATGAAAATGAAGTTGGCGATGCCGTAGTCTTCAAAGGGCAGAAAACCGCGGTTCAAATTAAGATCATCGAGAATGAACGCCGCATGCAAGGTCCAAAAAAACGGTAACAAGGCGAGAAGGGAAAGGCCAATCAGGAAAGCGTAGATGACGATATGGTTTTTGTTTTTCATGTTTTCCACCGCTCCAATCGATTCTGGATCAGGGATAGGAGGAAGATGATGAAGAATAGAATGACGCTGGCGGCGGTGGCCAGACCCATCTCGTTATAGCGGAAGGCGCGACTGTAGATGTACATGACGATTGTCATCGTGGAGTTACTCGGTGAACCGGCGCTCGTCCCGCCGATCGTCGAAATCAAATAGGGCAGTTCGAAGAGTTGAAAGGCGACGATCAAGGACATGAACACGATGAGAAACCGGGTGTGTCGCAATAGGGGATAGGTGATGAAGAGAAATTTCTTGACCGGACCGGCGCCGTCGATTTCAGCGGCTTCGTACAAGTCTTCGGGGATTTCTTTCAAGGCGCCGTTGTAGATGACCATGAAGAAACCGATCTGTGTCCAGATGACAATCAGGACCACGAGCCAGAACGCGTAGGGCCTTGTGGCGTGCCAGGTGACATTGTCCAGACCGAAGGTCGTCAGAAGTTCGACAAGCGGTGTGTTTCTTCTAAAGAGCTGGGCCACGATGGCGCCGATGGCGATCGGACTGACGACATAGGGTAGATAGACGATGGTTCTAAAGACGTTTTTGAATTTGATTCTGGTGTTGATGAACATCGCTACCAGTAAAGAAAGGTATAACTGGGCCGGGACGAAGACAAAGACGATGAAGATGGTGTTGCGGATCGAGCGTCTGAAGACCGTATCGGCAAGCACGTTTCTGAAGTTGTCCAAAAAGACGAAGGTGCGATTGGTCGGGTTCAGGAAGGAAAAATCGAAGAAACTGATGTAGAACGCGTTGAGGATGGGGATGAGCATGAACGTCGCAGACAGGATCAAAAACGGCGCCAGGAGCACCCATTGCGGTTTTCGATTGGCAAGCGACAGTACTTTTTTCATGATGGTTACCTCATTTCCACCTGCAACATCCGTGTAAAGCGGTAGGTTTTTCCGTATATTTTGAGTGTGATGGTTGTATCGGTCTGGCTTTCGAGTTTCAGTGTCTCCTTGGTGATGATCAGTCTCAGGGGTTTATCCTTGTACGTGTAGGTTACCTCGAGGGCCTCCCAGGCGTCCGGAAGCTCGGGTTCGATGGTGAGTGCATTGAAGTCATGGCGAATCCCGGCGAAGCCGAGTACGACCGACTGCCAGATGCCGCCTAGGGATGCCGAGTGGATACCGGTGTCGCTTGAGGTCATGTTTGTTCCCAGATCGATGGTGCTGCTTTTTTTGAAAAGGTCGTAGGCTTTTTCCATGTAGCCGAGTTCTTTGGCCATGATGGCATAGGTCGATAAGGAAAGACTGGAATCATGCAGGCAGTAGGGTTCGTAATAATCGAAGTTCGCCTGTTTTACCTCGTGGTCGTGCAAGTCCTTGAATAATAGGAATGCGACCATGACATCGGCCTGTTTGGAGACTTTGAGTTTGGTGATTTGTGCCATGTTGTAATCGTGGCTGATCGCACCGACATTGTCGGACGCTTTATAGGGTGTGAGATCGATTTCAGGCAAGTGGCAATAGGTGTCATCCTGGGGAATGATATTGTTCTTGTCTGGTTCGGGGACGTAGATTTTGCCTTGAATCTTTGACAGTTGCTTATATAGGGTTTCAAGGGAGCGTTTATCAGTAAGTGTACGAATGACACCTTGCCGTTCTTGATAAAGTTTAAGCGCAAGTTCGATGGTGAAGTTCGCGAGGGTGTTGGTGTAGAAATTGTTGTCGATATTTTCCTTGTATTCGTCCGGACCGATGACATCAGTGATTTCATAGCGGTTTCGTTCTTGGTTCCATTCCAGACGTGAAGCCCAGAATCGGGCGGATTCGAAGATGATTTCATAACCCATCTTTTCCATAAAATCATCATCGCCGGTCATGTTGTAGTAATGCCAGACGGCATAGACGACATCGCCGGTGATATGGATTTCCTTATGTCCGGTGATGATTTTTTCCGGTTCGCCGGTGATGACGTTGGTGCCACCGGTTTCCGGTGTCACCTCACCATCGTCGATCCAGGCGGACTCCCAGGGATACATCGCACCGTCATAGCCGTTCTCTTGCGCTTTCTTCCTGGCGCCTTTTAAGGAATGATACCGGTATTCAAGCAGACCGCGGGCGACAGACGGTTCTGTATAAAGCCAGTAGGGCAGGATGAAGATGTCGGAATCCCAAAAAGTGTGTCCTTTATACCCTTCGCCGCTTAAGCCTTTAGCGCCGATTTGCATACGGCTGTCGTGTTTCGGGGTCATGATGTTCAAATGGTATTGGGCGAATCTGAGGGCGAGCTGGTCGAAGGGGGTTTCGCTCTTTATCGTGATGGCATTGTTTGCCCAGATTTTCTTCCATTCACCGACACTGTTTTCTAGATGGGTGGCATAATCGTCTTTTAACAATGTATTCATCGCGTCTTTTGTAAAAGCGGTTTGTGCTTTTAAGTCCAATGCTTCAAGTGCCTGGTCGCGTGATGTGTGAAGGGTGTTCAGTTTTTCCAGAATCAACGGGTTTTCCTCTTTGAGTGTGGTTTCATATATGAACGAAGCCTGACGGCGGTCGAAGGCGAAGGTTTTGGCATCGGTTACGTTCAAACCGCTGTTGAAAATGTTTAAAGCGGTATTGGCCAGAATGCGCACATCTGACTGGTTCGTGCGGCCGACATACTGCATGATCGTTTGATCATGGAGGCGCTTCTTCTCTTCATACAAATGTTGTGAACCGCTGTTGGTCATACTGCCATCGATGCCGGTTCTGATTTTCAGTTTCACGCTTGCGCCGTCAATCAGTTCAAGCTCGAGTTTCTGCGCGAACAAGGATAGATCATGCAAAGAGACGAAACGTCTGAAGGCAAAACGGATGGTCTTGTTTTCAGGTGACGTCCATTCGAAGGAACGAGTGAGTTCACCGGTTTGTAAATGCAGGGTTCTTTGGTAGTTCTTCACCCTACCTTCAAGCAAGGAGAAACGTTTGTCATCGATGTAGATATCAAACCGGGTCATATCCATGACATTCGGCAGTTCGGTTACTTCATTCGGGAACGCTTTATTGAAAGTGCCGGCGATAAAGGTATTTCGGGTTTCATTAACGTAGGTTTCGTCCAAGGCAGCTCTAATGCCGAGTTTGCCGTTGCCTTGTGCGAAGATGGATTCAAACTTGGCCAAATAACGTTCATCAAACGCTTTTTCTGTTATTTTCCAAGGGTTTTTTTCATTGAGGTGATAATCGATCATGTTGAACAACCTTTCGTCTGTAAGTTACTAAATCGATTTAGTAAAACGCTTAACTTTAATATATCATCAAAATGAAATCATGTCAACCGCAGCGGCTGCGATCCGGGCAGATCTATATCGGTTATAAACGCTTAATCATCTTTTCTATGGTAACTTGCATTTTTTTATGTTCACGATAAAAAAAGCTTCCCGTTCACAGGAAGCTTGGTATCATCAATGCATCGGTTTCAAGTTTTCATCGAGCCAGGTGGCTGATTCATCGCGGGGTGTTGTGAAAAGATGCTCGTTGTATTTTTCATATTTGGAATGTTGGAACTTGAAGATGAATTCGGTGTCGGTT
>SLJL01000095.1 GCA_007135105.1 Candidatus Izemoplasma sp. | reverse complement strand
ACTCAAGCTTTCAGCATGTACTGCGCGAACGTTATAGCTTCCGTTGGTCGTTTGCGCGCTGGCCGGTTGATTAAACGTAACTTCCTGAAGCGTAATCGAGCCGTTGGTCGTTTGGACGGTAAAGGATTCAATCGTAATACCGTTGAAATCAAGTGCGGAATTGGTCGATTCAATCTCTACATTCTCTAGAACAGTATCACGTGGGAGATACACCGTAAGTTCTCCTTGATCGTTCCACAGACTGCCGAAGAGATTAAAGGTAAACCCAGGAAACGAGAATGCATTCGTGATTGTTATCGTCCGGTTTGTTTCATCGATGTCAATTGTCGTCTCAACCCGATCTGTCAATTCACCTTCAACCCAAACGGTATCTTCATCATGATAACGGACAATAATGTTGCCAAGATCCATCTGCGCAGAGATAGACCAGGGTCCATCATCAGTTGTCTCGATTGAATAGGAATAAGTTTCCAAGGAATGGTCATGTCCTATGAAAAGACTACCCGCGAGCCACAACGTCCCGATGCCACCGATGATCACCATTACCGCGCTCAATGATTTAAGACGATTCTTAACGCGATTCAGGGTGGGTTGTTTTCGCATCAAACGGGAAACCTTGAACCGGTTCAAAAAACGGATGACCTGTTTTTGATCCCGTATGTGGAACACTTGCATGTGCCAGCGAACGAGCCAGACGATGAAACCGATGAAAATATCGTAAAACCATAGAACCAACAACAACCACAAGAAAGCGATGCCGATGACTAACATGCCGTAAAAAATGCTTAAAGCACCAAACTCGGTAGAAAACTGTAATGTAGTCAAGAAAGCTCCCAAACTACCGGCCAATGAAACCATGATGCCGAAAAGCGTAGGAACGAGCCACGTAACAATAAGCAGATCAAATAACAAAATCAAGAAAATCTTCACGAAGTTGAACTGCTCCGGCTGCTCACTCATTTCAACCGCATTTCCTTTATTTTGTACGGGTCGATACCCGTACTCATTTAAAATATTGCGAGCGATATCACGAGGATTCTCCAACTCGTCGATGATTTCCTGTTCCGTTTTGCCTTCATAGAGCATTGAAGTCTGAAATCTTTCCTCATAAAATTCAAGAATTTCTTTGCGTTCGTTTTCCTCTAGTGGTGACAAATAACGTTCCAGATCTTTCAAAAAAGCCTTTTTCATGTAACATCACTCCCGATAATTTTTTCAACTTGTTTTCTAAAAGCGAGCCAATCATGCTTTAACGTAACACGGTGGGCCTTCCCCACATCGGTTAGTGTAAAGTATTTTCGGGCAGGGCCACTGGATGAGGGTTTCAGATAGGTATTGACGTATCCCGAGGTTACCAATTTACGTAAAATGGGATAGATCGTACTTTCTGAAATACCCATAATCTTGTTTACAATTTGATAGATATTGTATCCATATGTGTCCTGATCATTCAAAATACTCAACACGCAAAGCTCGAGAACACCTTTTTTCAGTTGTACACGCATCCGATCACCTCAGTATTATATTATGTATAGTAGCATACATTGTATAGTCTGTAAAGAAAAAAAGATCGACAATTTTATTTTGTCGATCTTTATGGATCATATGTCCATAATACGCAATGAGTTGGTGGTTGTTCCGAGGGGGAACCCACCGGTGATGATGACTCTGGAACCCGGAGAAGCCAACTTCTCTTTTTTCACATATTCGATGCTTCGGGCGATGAGTGACTCGGTGTCTTTGCCAAGTTCGAACCGAATGGCGTTGATTGAATGATTCAATGCTAGACTACGAGCTTTTTCTGCAGTCGGAACCAGCGCGAGAATCATCGTATCCGGCCGGTTTTTGGATAACAGTCTTGCGGTGGTACCACTGACGGTCGGTGCGATGACGATGTCGGCTTGACCCTGCAAGACGGCACGTGCAGCACTCATGGCGATATTGGATGGAATATCTTTTCTGGAAAACTTGTTGGCGCGTTCGATCAAATCGACGCGATTGAGTTCCCGTTCCATGCGTTTGGCGATATTGCGCATCACATTCACGGATTCAAGCGGGTATTTACCGATTGCGCTTTCACCAGAGAGCATGATGGCATCGGCACCATCCAAAATGGCGTTGGCTACATCACTCACTTCAGCACGGGTTGGTTTCGGGTTTTCTTGCATGCTTTCGAGCATTTGAGTGGCGGTAATGGTGATTTTTCCACGTTCGTGACATCTGGCGATGATATCCTTTTGAATCACCGGGACTTCTTCGGGTTGCACTTCAACACCCAAATCACCACGCGCAATCATGACGCCGTCTGCCACATCGATGATATCATCGATATTGTTGACGCCCTCCTGGTTTTCAATCTTCACAATAATCTGTATGTTACGATCGCAGTACTGTTCCAGTATCTCTTTCACCTGAAGCACATCTTCTTTTCTTCTGACGAAACTCGCCGCGATAAAATCAATGCCGTTCTCACAACCCCACTTGAGATCTTCTTTGTCCTTTTCGGAGAGGAACGCCAAATTAAGTTCAACACCCGGTACATTGATCCCGCGTCTATCCTTGATGGAATGGGAATTGAACGCTACGGTCTTAACAAGTCTGTTCTTTTCATCGACATCGGTGATCTTCAAACTAAGATAGCCGTCGTCCACAACGATGATGCCGCCGACTTTTACATCCTTATATAAATCGGGGTAGGTCACGCTGAATTTCGATGCGTCACCGAGAATTTCTTCCATATGAATGGTGACTTCACTGCCGACGACAATGTCGGCCTTGCCACCATTAAAGCAGTGGGTTCTGATTTCAGGACCTTTGGTATCCAACATGCTGGCCACATTGGTTCCCAGTTCTTCATTGAGAGCCATCATGGTATCCAGACGCTCTTTGTGCTCCGCATAGTTTGAATGCGAAAAGTTTAGCCGCATAACATCCATGCCGGCCATGATCAATTTTCGCATCATTTCCTTTGTCTCGGTCGCTGGACCGATGGTACAGACGATTTTCGTTTGGTTGAATGGTATCATAGTTGCCTCCTTAGTTTCTTAGCTGTCCGACCAATCCGTATCGTTTAGACGGCATGTGCTTTTTCATGGCTAAAGCTGAAGCCATTTCACGGTGGACGATTTCCTTACCTTCAAGACCGACGATTTGGTTGTTTTCACGATTTTTAAGCAATTCAACGGCTCTTTCAGCCATTTCTGTAGCTAAAACGCGATCAAATGCTTGTGGCGTGCCCCCGCGTTGCACATGGCCAAGTACAGTAGCGCGTGTTTCGTGCCCTGTCGCTTTTTCGATATCTTTGGCAAGCGTGAAGACATCTGTCATCTTCTCTGTGAGAACAACGATCGCATGACGTTTCTTCCGGTCGAAAGATGCTTTTACTTCCTTGATGGTCAACGCCTTATCAAAGCCGGTTTCAGGCGTGATGATGAACTCGCTTCCCACGGCAATGCCGGCATAAAGCGCTAAATCACCACAATGTCTTCCCATGACCTCCACCACGCTGCAGCGTTGATGTGAAAAGGAAGTATCACGTAACTTGTCGATGGAGGAAACCGCCGTATCCAGTGCCGTGAAAAAACCGATAGAGTAATCCGTAGCGGCGATGTCGTTATCGATTGTGGCCGGAAGACCCATGGTCATGATGCCTTGTTCACTCAAAGCGAGCGCACCCCGAAACGAACCGTCGCCACCAATGATGACTATGCCTTCTATGTCGCGTCTTTTTAGATTCTCAGCCGCTTTTTCTTGTGTGGCCTTATTTTTGAATTCAGGATAGCGTGCACTGCCGAGAATCGTACCACCTCGGTTGATGATCCTGGTCACATGTGTTCGGGTCATCAAAAAGATATCATCTTCCACCAAACCTTTGAACCCGTCGCGAACGCCATAAGTCTCCATGCCATAATGCAACCCGCTTCTGACAACGGCCCGAAGAGCCGCATTCATACCAGGCGCATCGCCTCCGGATGTGAGTACTGCGATTTTTTTCATGTCATCACCTACCTTATAAATTATAACAAACTATGTTTGAAGATTAAACGTCTATTTCGCTTACTTTATCGAGTATAAACTGTCTTCTGTCATCTTTCATCCTCACCATACCGTTAAAAAGCAGCACAAGACCTTTTTCCAGTTTGGAACCGAATTTTTCGTACGTATCAGGAAAACAAACGGCATCCAGATCGGTGATTCGGTCTGAAATCTGCACAAAAGCCATCGCTTTTTTCGTTTTTGTTTCAATGACCTTGATGTTCGTCAATTTCCCGATGATGGTGATTGTTTTGCGAGTTGGTGCCTGTTCGAGGGATGTAGGCCAAAGATACCCTCGTTCCGCGACCAACGGTTCAAAAGGTTTGAAGTCATCATAATCGATGTTGAAGCCGATAGCGTCACTTTCCATTTTCTTTAACGTTTGTGGATCATATTCCGGATATTCGGTGTAAACAAAGTCACCCAGGTCGAGTGATTCGTCGT
>SLJL01000115.1 GCA_007135105.1 Candidatus Izemoplasma sp. | reverse complement strand
TTCATGCAGGGTGGTGTGGTAGAGGTAGGTCGTCTGTTTCAGCTTTTCGCGGTGGTGACTGGCAAAAAAGCCGTCCAGGACGTCGGTGATCGCTTGTTTCAGATGCTTGTGGTATACGAGGATAATCACAGTCTGCATGGGTATCTCCTATTTGCCGGCTAAAAAGACGGCGGCGGCTTTTTTGGCGGTGTCGATGGTGTACATGGTGCCGATCGGACCCAGGACCATGGTCTTTTTGGCCATGCGCATCGCATCTGTTTCACTGAGATCGATGTTGGCTTCCTTGAAGGTGGCGGCGGTGCCGAAGGTTCTGAAGGTGTCCATGATGAGGGTGATGACGGTTTTGGGATCGGTTTCGTCGAACAAAAAATCGCCGAGCCGCTGCAAGCGTTTGGTCATCATCTGCGGGTTCTCCTTGAGGGCGGTTTTCATCCAGGCGGGCTGGATGATCGCAAGCGCGTGCCCATGGGTGATGCCGTAATCCATGGTGATCGGGTAAGAAAGGCGGTGGGAGGCCCAGTCGCCTTGTTTGCCTTGCTGGAGTACCCAGGATAAGGCGAGGGTCGCGGCCCAGGAGAGGTTGGCTCTCACGTTGTAGCCATCTTCGTTGTTCAAGATCTTCATGGTGTTTTCCATGACGCTTTTGATGATGCCCAGCGACATGTAGTCGCTGGTTTCGGTGTGGTCGGTCGGTGAGAAATATTGTTCGAAGACGTGCATGATGCTATCAATCGACCCGGCGATGGTATGGTGTTTGTTGACGCTGAAGGTGTAAGCGGGGTCGATGATCGCGAATTTCGGGATCAAAAGCGGATTGGCGACGCTACGTTTGTCGTTTTCTTCCGCGTTGGAGATGACGGTATTGCCGTTGGTTTCGCTGCCGGTCGCCGCCAGTGTCAGAATCACACCGAGCGGTAGCGCATGTTCGAATGACGCCTTGCGCATGAACACATCCCAGATGCGGGTGTGATCGAGCGTATGGGCAAAGGCGATGGCCTTGGCGCAGTCGATGACTGAACCGCCGCCTGCGGCGAGGATGAAATCGATGTCGTTTTCCTGGGTGGTCTTCTGACCGGAAAGGACGCTGGTTATATCGGGATTCGGCTGGACGTTCGCTTCTTCATAGACCTTGATATCGAGATTTTCGGCGGTTGTGATGATCTGGTCGTAGATGCCCAGGTCCTTGATGGACTGCTTGCCGTAGACAAGCAACATTTTTTTGACGTTCGCTTTTTCAAGCAATGATGCCAGAGTTTTGATCTGGTCTTTGCCGAAAACGATTTGCGTCGGCAGGTTGTAGGTGAAATTCAGCATGGTATCACTCCTCGTTCACATTATAACATACCAGCCCTTCCCTTGGCTGAACAGGTTTTATTACTTGAAAAAAAGGGGCGTCTCCTATACACTATAGATATATTAGAAAGGGATTGAGGTAACTTATGAAAATCAACTATGAGACATCGATTGTCAATCTGACAAACGCGCTGATGCAGCATTACGGACTACCGACAAAACATAAGACGTTACCTGAGGTCGACCGGATACTGGCAAAGGACTATGATCATGTGGTTCTGTTTTGTCTTGATGGTTACGGGAAGAACCTGTTTACCCTCCACGCAGAGGAAAGTGCTTTTTTGAAACGGCATCATGTCCGTGACATCACCTCGGTCTATCCTTCGACAACCACCGCGGCGACGACGGCGCTTCTTACGGGGCTCACACCTTATGAAAGCGGCTATTTCGGTTGGTTTCAGTATTTCGAGGACCTGGATATCCATTACACGGTCTTTTTACAAGAGGATTACTATGATAAGCAAAAAGCGATTCCCAAGGGCTTTCATAAACAGTATTTCGAACGAAAAGACGTCTTTGAACAGATCAAAGAGAAGGGTACCGCGGCCACCAGATTGATTTTTCCGCAACGTGTGGACAAGAATGGTGGTTATACCAGCTTCCCTGAAGGTTTGAAAATGATGCGCCAGTTCCAGAAACAAAACAAGCGGACCCTGAGTTACTTCTATGCGATCGAACCGGATATGCAGCAACACCTGCACGGTACGAAAGCCAAAGAGGTCAAGGATATGGTGCGTTTTCTGAACGCGCAACTGGCGGAAGCCAAAGCGGCCATGGGAGAAAACACGCTGTTCATCGTCACCGCCGATCATGGCCTTACCGATGTCGAACCGATCAATCTCTTTGATTACCACGATGTGACTTGCACGTTCAGGGCGCTACCCGCCAATGAACCACGCATGACCAACTTCTTCATCAAAACAGACATGCGTGAATACTTCATCCGGTTCTTCGAGGAGCATTTCGGTGATTTTTTCAATCTCTATACCAAAGAAGAGTTCTTGATGAAAAAAATGCTTGGTCATGGCGAGAAACACCCCCTGATCGATGTGTGCATGGGTGATTTCATCGCCGTTGCCAAAGACAGATACTTTTTCAAGCTGAGTGATGATAAAGAACATAAGGCACATCACGCCGGTGTTACCGACGATGAGATGGTCGTGCCGCTCATGTTCATTACGAAGGATGATGCCTGATGAATATTTTCGCAAGGGATCCGCGGATCCCGTTCCATAAAAGCAACCCCGTCAGCATGTTTCTGATTCTTCTGATTACAGCCGCCTTCATCTATAGTCAGGTGCACGGCATGCGAACCTGGCAGGATTTCTATGACCTGGGCGCCTTGAACGGTTTTCTGGTCTATGAGCACGGTGAATGGTGGCGTATTTTTACGGTGATGTTGTTGCACGGCAGTTTCATGCATTACGCCTTCAATACGTTTTTCGGGCTTTTTGTGCTAGGTAGCGCGCTTGAAAGATTGATCGGCCCTGTTAAATATACGCTTGTGTTTGTCATCGGTGGCATGCTCGCCTCTGTGGCCGTGGTCGCCTGGGACATCATGACCGGCAATCAGGTTTTCACCGTCGGTGCGTCCGGCGCCGTGTTTGCGGTCCTCGGTGTCTTGTTGTTCATGGTCATCAACCATGGTGAGATCTTTTCACCCCGGGATGCTTCGAGCATCAAGGGTCTGGTCTTGATCAATGTCATCTTCACCTTCCTCGGTGGCAACATTTCGATTCCCGGACATATCGGTGGGCTTGTGGCCGGTTATCTCATCGCGATGATCCTCTCAGGTAGCAGCAAACTGTTCCGGTATCAATCCTCGGGATTCGGGAATCCGTTTGAACAGACCTATCAGGATCCGGGATCGCTCGATGACATCGACGAGGTCGATTATGTCGACGACGATGAAGATCCGTTTTCCAAATATGACGATTACACCCAGTGAGTTCGGCTGAACTCACTTTTTTTATGGCTCAAGGCATAATCTATTGTATAATAGGGGATATACCAACCACATAAATCAGGAGGATGATCTTATGGAACAAACCGTTTTTATTGTAATCGTCGGTGTTTTCATCATCATGAGCTTGTTTGGCTTTATGGTCGACTATCTCGAATACAAGGCCAAGGAGCGTCCTTTACCCGAGAATGTGAAGGATGTCTATGATGCCGAGGCCTATGAACAATGGAAGGTCTATACCAAGGAGTATGCCCGGTTGAAACTCATCAAGGATGTCCCCCTTTTCATCGCGACATTCCTGATGCTTGTCCTTGGTGGTTTTACGGCACTTGCCACGTGGTCGGCCGCCATCGGCGGCCCTTATGTGACAACGCTAGCCTTCATCGGAATCCTTTACGGGGTGATGTTTTTTTATAATCTGCCTTTCCGGATCTACCAGACGTTTTCCATTGAAGCGCGCTACGGGTTCAACAAGACCACGCCGAAACTGTTCATCAAGGATAGAATCATCGGTTTGATTCTGAGTGTCGTCTTCGGTGGCGGCATCATCCTGCTTCTGCAGTTTTTCTTCTTGCGGTTTGAAACGCTCTTTCTGGTGTTCGCCTTTCTGGCGATCATGCTGATTTTCTTCTTGATCAACATCGCATATGTCAAGGTGATTCTCCCGCTATTCAACACACTCACCCCTCTAGAGGACGGCGCGTTGAAAGAAAATATCGAAACCTTGGCCACAAAAGAGAACTATACCGTACAGAAAATCCATACGATGGACGCCTCGAAGCGTTCGACAAAACTCAATGCCTTTTTCTCGGGGTTCGGCCGGTTCAAGAATGTCGTCCTGTTCGATACGTTGCTCGATAAGATGGATGATGAAGCGATTCTTGCGGTTTTGGCCCATGAGATCGGTCATGCGAAACACAAGGATTCCATCAAGAATCTCTTCATCAGTGCCATGCAGTTTCTGATCATCCTCGGTGTGCTTTATCTTTTCTTGACACAAACGATTTTTTACGAGGCGTTCGGTCTTGCTGAAACGCACTTCGCCTTTGCCCTGGTGATCTTTTCTCTGGTGTTCGAACCGGTGATGTTGCTGATTGGCATCGTCACGAACAAGCTTTCGCGCATTGCGGAGTTCAAGGCTGATGCGTTTGCGAAACAACGTGTCAGTGACAACGCGATGACAAGAGCGCTCAAAATTCTGGCCAAGGAGAACTTCTCCACGTTGACCCCGCATCCGCTTTCGGTTTTGCTTTA